>NZ_AUMA01000016.1 GCF_000422565.1 Desulfovibrio aminophilus DSM 12254
GTGTTCGTCATCGAGGGCAAGGCCGTGAACACCTTCGACTCCCCCAAGGAGCACATCCGCGTGGAGGCGGCCCTCTACGACGCGAACGGCAACGTCCTGGGCAGCAAGCAGATGCTCTGCGGCAACACGCTCTCGCAGCTCCAGCTCCAGGTTCAGACCGAGGAGGAGATCAACACCGGCCTGACCTCCGAGGTGGGCGTGCTCTCCAACAACACCTTCCTCAAGCCGGGCATGGACACGCCGTTCATGATCGTGTTCTTCAACCCGCCCAAGAACATCAAGGAGTTCGGGGTCAAGGTCATCGACGCCCGCGACCCGGCCCAATAGGCATTCCGTCCGATGAAAAGAAGAGCCGGCCCGCCGGAAGTTCCGGCGGCCCGCCTGTTTTTTTTCATCGGAGCCTTCAGGTTCAGCGCACGCCGAGCTTGGCGAACGTGTCCCGGATGCTCTCCTTGTCCAGAAAGCCGACGTGGCGGCCCACCTCCCGCCCCCCGGCGTCGTAGAATATCTGGGTGGGAATGCCCTGGACGCCAAAGCGAGCGCCCTGTTCAGGGTGTTTCCAGACGTCAATGAACAGCACGGCGGCCCGGCCCTCATACTCCACCCTCAGCTCCTCGATGATCGGAGCCATCATCTTGCAGGGGATGCATTCCGTGGCCCCGACGTCCAGCATGGTGACCATGCCCGGCGCGGGGACCGTCGGAACGCCGGCGGCCTGAACGGCGGATCGCGGCGGCGTCTGGGCCGAGGCCGGAGCCTCCGCCCGTTTCCCGAACGCGTATACCCCCACCAGCACCGCGACCAGGAGGACCGCGAAGGCCCCGCCCATGAGACCATTTCCCTTGCCCGTGTTCACTGTGGCGCTCCCTTTCATGTTGGCGTCGTTGGAAAAATCATCATGTGGACGAGTGCCCGGGGTGCGTCATGGCATGACGGGGACCAGACCCCCCGAAAGCCTCCCGCGCACGTCCGACCCTCTATGTCTGAAAAAACGGCCGGATCACGAAATAGATCCCCATGCCCGCCACCAGGGCCCCAGCCGCGCGGCGGAACCAGCGGCCGCCCTCCCGCATGGACGCGTTCTCCAGAAGCCTGCGCGTCGTGGCCGCGGAACTCCCGGCAAGGGCGATGGGCAGGCAGTGGCCGAGGCCGAAGAGCAGGATGAGCAGGACGCCGTCCGCGACTCGCCGCTGCACCGTGATCACGGCCAGGATGGGGGCGATGAAACCGAAGGTGCAGGACCCCGAGAGCACGCCGTAGGCCAAGCCTAGGACGAGGGCTCCGAAGCGTCCGCGCAGTCGGAAGCGGCCCATGAGGCCGCCGCCGAGCCCACATCTGACGACTCCGAGCATGTCCAGGGCCACCCAGATGAGGATGCCGCCCACAAGGACGGTCCACCACGGCCCCACGGCCCCGAGCATCCGGCCCAGCAAGGCGCAGACGAGCCCAACGGCCGCGATGGTCACAAACAGGCCGCAGGTGAACAGCACGGCGTATTGCGCGGCCTGACGGCCCCCGAGAAGGCGATCCTGGCCGCCCACGTAACCCACGATGAGCGGAATGGAGGCCAGGTGGCAGGGACTGAACAGGACGCTCGCCACGCCCCAGAGGAAACAGCCCAGGGCGGCCCACAGCAGGCCGCCGCTCATCCAGCCGTTGACGGCCAGAAAGAAGTCCTGAAGCACGCCGCTCACCTCGCTAGGGAAGTATCCACGCCCCCGGCGTCAGGCCGTCCAGCAGGCACGCGCCCTCCCGGGCCGCATCCAGTCACTTTCCGATCCAGCCCAGAACCTCGTCACGGGAAGGCGCCCGGCCCGTCACCTTGACCACGCCGTCCACGACCACGGCCGGAGTGCTCATGACCCCGTAGCGCATCATCTGCTGGAAGTCGGTGATCTTCTCCACGTCGGCATCGATTCCGGCGGCGGCCACGGCCTCACGGACCACCTTTTCGGCCTCCGCGCATTTGGGACAACCCGGCCCCAGAACCTTGATCTCCATTTTTCCCTCCGATGTTCGCGCCTCAGCGCGCCTTGCGGGTTTCCGCGATCACGTCGACCAGCGGACGGCCGTCCGGGGTTTGGGCCAGGGGATTCACCCGCACCAGCCCTTCCCAGGCCTCCAGGGCCCCGTCGCGGTCCTTGAGATCGTGCAACAGCACCACGCCCTTGTTGAAACGGGCGTTGTCGTGCCCCGGGTCCAGGGCCACAGCCTTGTCGAAGGCCGTCACCGCATCCCGGAACCGGCCGAGATCGCGGTACATGATGCCCAGGTCGGTCCAGACGTCCGGGTTCCTGGGGTCCAGCTTCAGGGCGGCCTCGTAGGCGGGCGCGGCCTTGTTCGGCTGATGGGTGTCGAAGGCCAGGTTGCCCAGCTCGATCCAGGCCGCCAGGTCGTCCGGCTTGGCCGCGACCTGCCGCTCCAGGATCGTGATCCGGGCCCGCTCCGCCTCGTGGCTCTCGTCCTCGGCCCGGGCCGCCGGAGTCTGGGTCTGGGCCGTGGGCGCGCTCCCGGCCTTGTCCGCGCGGTAGGCGTCCACGAACACCGTCCCGGCGTAGAAGCCCACCAGCAGGGCTGCCAAAGCGGTGAGCAGCAGTTCCGGCCACCCGAACCGCTTGGCCTGTTTCGTCTGCGTCGGCTGTTTCATCCTCATGCTCCTCGTCGATGTGCGGAAATGTGCGCGGAACAGACCGCGCCGCCCCGCCCAAGCAAAACCCGTACCCCAGAAAAAACACCATCTTTCCAGCGTGTTGGTCTGAATGACGGGGAGTTGTGCAAAACTTTTTCGTGCAGCATGCGCAAGTTCCCGCACATCCTCAGAGCACGAGGTTGAAGAGCCAGCCCACCAGCAGGACGCCACCGCCGACCACGCCCAGGAAGGCGGCGATGAGCCGGGGCTTGAGCACCTTGCGCAGGATGACCACCTCCGGCAGGGACAGGGCGATCACCGACATCATGAAGGCCAGCACCGTGCCCAGGGCCGCGCCCTTGCCCAGCAGGGCCTCCACCACGGGCACGATGCCCGCCGCGTTGGAATACATGGGGATGCCCACGGCCACGGCGGCCGGAACGCTCCACCAGGCGGCCTTGCCCATGATCCCGGCCATGAAGCCCTCGGGCACGTAGCCGTGGATGCCCGCGCCGACCGCGATGCCCGCCACCACGTAGATCCAGACCCGGCCCAGGATGTCGCGCACGGCCATGAGGCCGTAGGCCACCCGCTGGCGGAAGGTCTTCTCCTCCTCGGCGGGGCCCTCTCCGGCGCGGATCGTCCGCACCCAGTCCTCCACGTGATTCTCCAGCCCGAGCCTGCCGATGACCCAGCCCGCGACCACGGCCACGGCCAGGCCCGTGCCCATGTACAGGGCGGCCACCTTCCAGCCCAGCAGGCCGTAAAGCAGGACCACCGCGATCTCGTTGATCATGGGCGCGGAGATGAGGAAGGAGAAGGTCACGCCCAGGGGCACCCCGGCGGTGACGAAGCCGATGAACAGCGGCACGGCCGAGCAGGAGCAAAAGGGGGTGACGATGCCCAGACAGGCTGCCAGGACGTTGCCCACGGACTCTCGCCGCCCGGCCAAAAGCTTGCGGGTGCGTTCCGGGGTGAAGAAGGAGCGGACGATGCCCACGCCGAAGACCACCAGGGTCAGCAACAGGAGCACCTTGGGCGTGTCGTAGAGGAAGAACTCCACGGACGAGAAGAGACGCGTCCCCGGCTCCACTCCGGGTATCCGGGACGTGAGCCAGGAGGCCGCCCCCTGCAGGTTGCGGTAGACCAGGAACCAGAGCGCCAGCGCCGCCAGGCCCAGCAGCCATTCGACCGGGCTCAGGCCGCTCCTGTCCGCCTTCTTCGTCATCTTGGAGCCCGCGCAGCAGGCCCCGCTCATGGGCAGATCCTTCATCGTCGTCCTCAGGCCAGTTGGGTGATGCGTTCCAGGGCGCCCTGGCGCAGGTGGGCGTCCACGCAGGAAATGAACCCCGGCACGCAGGCCAGGGCCAGCCGATAGAACACGTTCGCGCCTTCCTTGCGCGACTCCACCACCCCGGCCTCGCGCAGCACGGCCAGATGCTTGGACACCGTGGACACGTCCGCGCCCACCAGGGCGGTCAGGTCGCAGACGCATCGTTCGCCCTTGGCCAGGGCGTCCACCATGAGCAGCCGGGCCGGGTGGCCCAGGGCCTTGAACACGGCCGCGCGGGCCTCGTAGCGTTGCATTTCGTCAGGCATGGGGCTCCTCGTTTGTCTATTTGGCAAAATAGCCAAAAATATCCCGTTGTCAAGGCCCGGGTTCTGGGGCATGGTTTTTCCCGCGCATGCCCGCGCCCCAACGTCCCGCGCCCGAGGAACCCGATGAAGACCAAGGAAATATTCCGCTGTTCGGCCTGCGGCGGCCAGTCCCCGCGCTGGCAGGGCCAATGCCCGTCCTGCGGGGAATGGAACACCCTCGCCGCGGTGGAGGTGGCCAAAAAGACCGGCCGCGCCGCCGGGCGTTCCGCCTCCGCCCCCCTGCTCCTGGAGGAGGTCGACGCGATCGACCTCACGGCCCGGGGCACGGGCTTCGCGGCCCTGGACGCCGTGCTCGGCAAGGGGCTCGTTCCCGGCGGGGCCGTGCTCCTGGGCGGCGAGCCGGGCATCGGCAAGTCCACCCTGCTGCTCCAACTGGCCGGACGACAGGCCGCCCTGGGCCGCAAGGCCGTCTATCTCTCCGGCGAGGAGAGTCTGCCCCAGCTCAAGGCCCGCGCCGAGCGCCTGGGTCTGCTCGGCCCCGGCCTCCTGGCCCTCTCCTCCACCCGCACCGAGGACGCCCTGGCCGTGCTGGCCGACCCCGAGCCGCCGGATCTGCTCATCGTGGATTCGGTGCAGACCCTGGCCTCGCCCCAGGCCGACGGCATCCCCGGCAGCGTCTCCCAGGTCCGGGCCGTGTCCGGCGAACTGGTGGAGGCTGTGAAGAAGACCGGCGCGACCCTCGTGCTCGTGGGCCACGTGACCAAGGATGGCCAGATCGCCGGCCCCAAGCTTCTGGAGCACATGGTGGACACCGTGCTCTACCTGGAGGGCGACCGCCAGCTGGCCGCCCGGCTCCTGCGCGTGCTCAAGAACCGCTTCGGCCCCAGCGACGAGCTGGTGGTCTTCACCATGCGCGAACAGGGCCTGGAGATCGTGGACGATCCCTCGACCTTCTTCCTCTCGGCCCGCGACGCCTCCCTGCCCGGCACGGCGGTCGCCCTGGCCGTGGACGGCCAGCGGCCCTTCGCCGTGGAGCTCCAGGCCCTGGCGTCGAAAACCTACCTGGCCATTCCCCGGCGGGTGGCCCTGGGCTTCGACACGAACCGCCTGAACCTGCTCCTGGCCGTGGTCGAGCGGCGGCTGCGGCTCAATCTGGCCCAGTCCGACATCTACGCCAAGACCGGCGCGGGCCTGGCCCTGCGCGACCCGGGCATGGACCTGGCCCTGGTGGCGGCGGTCCTCTCCTCGTTCTACGACCGGCCCCTGCCCGAGGCGGCCGTGTTCTGGGGCGAGGTGGACCTCAACGGCCAGGTGCGCCCGGCCCCGGGCCACGAGGTCCGGCTGCGCCAGGCCCAGCGCCTGGGCTATGAGCCCGTGCATCCCGGAGTCTGCAAGACCCTCGTGGACGTGCAGCGGAAGCTGTTCGGAAGAGGGGAGTAGGAGGGATGCGGGGGCTCCGGCCCCGGCCCCCCGCCAGGGTCCGGCGGACCCTGGACCCGGCATGAAAAGAGAGAAGAAAGTGGGAATAGAAACCGAGGCGGTGCTGGAGGAGGCCGGGAAGCTGGGACTGGTCCTGGATGGGGACCAAGCCGGGAAGCTGGCGGCCTATCTGGAGTTGCTGGAAAAGTGGAACCGGCTCACCAACCTGGTGGGCCCCCGGGAATGGCGCGCCATGTTCGCCACCCTGGTGGTGGACAGCATCCACCTGGCGGGATTCCTGGAAGGGCTGGCGCTGCCCGAGGCCCCGCGATGCCTGGACCTGGGCGCGGGCGCGGGCCTGCCTGGGATTCCGCTGCGAGTGTTGTGGGAACGGGGGGAGTACCATCTGGTGGAGGTGCGCGAGAAGCGCATCACCTTCCTGCGCCTCGCCCTGGGCACGCTCAAGCTGCCAGGAACCTTCGTGTTTGGAGGCAGGGCCGAGGACGCGGCCCAAAAGCTGGGTCCGGCCGACCTCGTGCTGAGCCGGGCCTTCATGCCCTGGACCGAGCTCCTGCCCCTGGCCCGGCCCATGCTCGCCCCGGGCGGCCGGGTGGCGATCCTGGCCAACGAGCCCGCGCCGGAGCTGCCGGAGGCATGGCGGCTGGAAGCGGAGCGGGAGTACGACGTGGCCGGAAAATCGCGCTACTTCTGGTCCGTGCTCCCGGCCAGCAGCTCCATGTAGCCGTCACGGAAGATGAGCTTCGTGGCCAGGGCGTCCGCCTTCTCGGCCACGTCCATGAACTTCTCCAGGAACTCCAGGATGAGCAGGCGCTTGTCCTCGTCGCCGTTCTCGAACTCGAAGGCGAGGTCGCCGGAGTCCATGAAGGACTCGATCTTGTTCAGATACTCCAGGTCCAGCAGCATGTTTCCTTCCTAGTCGTGATGATGGGGCCTAGTCGTGATGGTAGGGCAGGCCCCTGATGATGGTCGCCGCCCGGTAGACCTGCTCCAGGAGCACCACCCGGGCCAACTCGTGGGGCAGGGTCATGCGCCCCAGGCTCCAAAGGAAGCGGGCGCGGGCGCGCAGTTCGTCGGTCAGGCCGTAGGCCCCGCCCACCACGAAGCAGGGTTTCGAGTTCGGGTCTTCGGTCCACTGTCGCAGCTTGCCCGCCAGTTCGCGGGAGGACAGCTCGCTCCCGCGCTCGTCCAGGCAGATCACGAAATCCTTGGGGCCCAGGGCGTCCAGCAAGGCCTTGGCCTCGCGGGCGCTCTTCTCCGCCGGGGGCAGCTTGCCCGGGGCGTCCTTGGCCACGGTCTCCTCCCAGGCCAGCAGGGGCTTGAGCCGGGTCAGGTAGTGGGCGGCCGCGTCGCGGAAAAAGGGCTCCTTGAGACGCCCCACCCAGAGAAAACGCGCGCCGACCGCCACGCTCAGTCCACCGAAAGCAGCCGGGCCGAGAGGCGTCCGTCCTCGTAGTCCAGGCGGACGTAGCCGCCGTGGGCCAACATGCCGGGATTGAGGATCAGGGTCCGGCCGAGGCGGTCCTCGGCGCGGGACTCGTGGATATGCCCGGTAAGGCAGACCTCGGGCTGGGCTCGCTCCAGAAAGCGGCGCACCGCCGGACTGCCCACCGACACGCCCGAGCCCAGGCGGTCGGCCTTGGTGTTCAGCGGCGGGGTATGGATCACGGCCACCACGCGCTCGAAGGCCCGGGCGCGCTCGAAGGTCTGGTCCAGCCAGGCCTCGAGCTGCTCCTCGCCGGCCTCGCTGGGCGTGCCGAAGGGCGTGGGGTTGGAGAAGCCGACCCCCATGAGGCCCAGGCCGGGCGCGAGTTCGCGCGTCTCCAGATGGATGTTGAGGCCCTCGGCCACGAGGTAGTCGTGGGCCGCGGCCGTGTCCATGTTGCCGATCTGGGCCAGGACGCTGGAATTCGCGGCCCGGACGGCCTCGATGACGCGGCGAGCCTCGGCCGCGCCGCCCTTGTTGGTCATGTCGCCGGTGACGATGACGCCCCGGGCCTCCGACAGGCCCGGAATGCGGGGGAGAGCGCTCAGGTCTTCGTGAACGTCTCCGAAAGCGATCCAGTACATGAAGCCCTCTCCTCGGCCCCGAGCCCTCGGAGGGGGCCCGGGAGCGCTACTCGATGGCGATGGTTCGGGTCGTGGTCTTTTCGGCCTTGGGCAGGCTCACGGTGAGCACGCCCTTGTCG
This sequence comes from Desulfovibrio aminophilus DSM 12254, assembly GCF_000422565.1. Taxonomy (NCBI): domain Bacteria; kingdom Pseudomonadati; phylum Thermodesulfobacteriota; class Desulfovibrionia; order Desulfovibrionales; family Desulfovibrionaceae; genus Desulfovibrio; species Desulfovibrio aminophilus. The sequence goes on from NZ_AUMA01000016.1 coordinate 7,855, forward strand.
AACTTGGCCTTGACCTTCTCCGATTTCACCTCGCGAGGCAAGGGCACGGAGCGCACGAAACTGCCGTAGCTGCGCTCGATGCGGTGGTAGTTCTCCTTCTTCTCCTCGCCCTCGAACTTCTTCTCGCCCTTGATGAACAACACGTTGTTCTCCAGGGAGAGTTCCACGTCCTTGGCCTCCAGGCCGGGCAGCTCGGCCTTGACCGTGATCTCCTTCTCGTCCTCGCTCACGTCCACGGCCGGATAGGCCATGTCGCGCAGGGGCATACCCGGAAAGCCCTCGAAGGGCGATTTCCAGAAGTCCTCCATGAGGTCGAACAGGCTGGCCGGACGGCGGGTGGTCATGGAACGATCCCGCAACTCAGGAAGAAAACGCTTGAACATATGCTCTCCTCCTTTTTGGGGGTATTTTGATGTGAGAGGGAAATAAGGCGGGCTGTTGAAAAGTCAACCGACTCCTGTTTAAAACGAGGAAGGACAGGCCGCTGGAGCGTCGGCCAGACGGGCGGGCTCAATGGGCGTCAGATCGAAGACCAGTTCGAAGCCCGTGCCCCGCTCCCGATCCCAGCGCGGCCGCCCGCCGAGTTGCTCGGACAAGGCCTGCACGAGCACCAGGCCCAGGCTGTCCGACTGTTCCGGATCCAGCCGCGCGGGCAGGCCCACGCCGTCGTCGCGCACGCCGAACACGGCCCGGTCGCCCTCCCGCCGGAAATCCACCCGCAGGGTTCCGCTCCGGTCGCCCGGGAAGGCGTGGCGCAGGGCGTTGGCGATGAGTTCGCCCGCCAGCAGGCCGCACGGCACGGCCTGATCCAGGCCGAGCACCGCGTCGTCCTGGAAGATCTCCAGCCGCACCCGCCCCTCGGGGTCGTGCCGCCGGGACAGGGCCTGGGCCAGTTCGCGAATGTAGGTCCGCAGGCACACGCGGGTCACGTCCCCGGAGCGGGAGAGCACGTCGTGGGCCCGGCCCATGGTCTGCACCCGCTCCAGGCTTTCGGAAAGCATGGTCCGGTCGGCCGCGTTCTCGTAGCGCAGGCCCTGGAGATTGAGCAGGCTCTGCACGAGCTGGAGATTGTTCTTGACCCGGTGATGCACCTCCCGCAGGAGGACGTCCTTCTGGCGCAGGGAGGCGCGCAGGGCCTCCTCGGCCCGGACGTGCAGTTCGCGGCGTTCCATGGCCTCCAGGGCGAAACCCACGTCCAGGGCGATCTCACGCACCAGCGACGCCTCCTGTTCGCGGAAGAAGTCCGGCTCCCCGGAGCAGAAGGCGATGGCCACGGCGGCGCTGTCGCGGACCATGACCGGAACGGCGGCCAGGGAGCGGCAGCCTTGGGCCAGGGCCGCATCGATCCAGGGCGCGGAGGACGCGAGGCGCAGGTCGCGGATGATCCAGGGCTCCCCCGAGGCCACGACCTCGGCCGCCGGGCAGCCGTCCCCAGGCGCAAGCGAGGGGGCCGCCGCGCCGGTTCCCGCCCAGGCCAGGAGCCGCAGCCCGCCCGACTCCCCGGCGGCCTCGGCCACGAAGGCCAGGCGAAAGGCCCCGAACTCCACGGCAATGCGACAGATGTCCTGAAACAGACGTTCGCGATCCTTTTCGCGCACGATGGCCTGATTCACTTGGCTGAGCACCGCGTAGAGCCGGGTCAGCCGCTCCAACTCGCGCTGGTGGGCCATGAGCCTGCCGTATTCCCGCCAGAGCAGGCCCGCCAGGAGCAGGGCCGTGCAGACCACGAAGAACCAGCCCTTCCAGGTCTGCATGCGCGAAAGCATGGCCGGACCGCCCGCCAGCATCTCCACGGCGGCGTCGGAAAAGACGATCCACAAGGCGGCCAGGGCCGCGTAGATCAAGGGAATTTTCCAGACCGCCCGAAACACGGACAAACGATTTCCACCCATAACACGATAATAGCCCGGAAGAAGCGGGCTGTCCATGCGGAGCGGAACATCCGGCGGAACAAAAAGGGCCGCCCCGCGCGCGGCGGAAGCGGCCCCGGAATGGTTCTTGGCGGCCGGGGCCCTAGCGGGCGGGCTTCTTGCTCTTCATGATCGGGCGGCCCAGGCCCACGGAACGGAGCTTCTCGCGCATGTCGTCCGTGCTGCTGGGCGTGCCGCGGTAGATGACCATCACGCGGTACCATGTGCCGCTGCTCTCGTTGGCCGTCTCCAGGGCGGTCTTCAGCCCCGTGCCCTCGATGCGGCGGCGCAACGCCTCGGCCGGGTCGCGGTCCTTGAAGGCCGCGGCCTGGTAGACGTAATCGAAGACCCCCTCGCCGTTCTGATCCCTGGCCGGGGCCTTGGCCTCGGGCTTGGGCTTCTGGGCTTCGGCCTTCTGGACCTTGGCCTTTTCCGAGGCGCGCACGGCTTCCACGGCCTTGGCCTTGGCCTCGGCGTCGGCCTTGGCCTTGGCGTCGGCTTCCGCCTTGGTCTTCTTGTCGTCCTTTGCCGGAGTCTTGGCCTCGGGCTTGGGTTCGGGTTTGGGAGCCTCGGCCTTCTGGCCCTTGGCCGCGCCCGAGGTCTGGGTCAGCTGCTCCATGTAGTGCAGCTCCTCGGGCTTGAGCACCTGGGGCTCCGGGGCCGTGGCGTTGGCCGGGACCGGCACGGGCATGATGCGCGCCAGCTCCGGCACCTCGGCCTCGGGCCGGTAGCCCCGGCCGATGAGGATGCCGAGCACGAAGAACACGGTCAGGGCCACGGCCAGCCCCGCGCCCAGGCCCACCAGCTGCGGCAGGGCGAAGGTATAGGAGTAGGTCTTGGGTTCGCCCTTGCGGGCCGGAACTTTCTTCATCTGGTTCATGCGCGGCGTCTTCCTACATGGATTCCGGCGCCGAGACGCCCAACAGGTCCAACCCGTTCCTCAACACCCGCGCCACGCAGTCCAGGAGCAGGAGACGGGCCCGGCACAACGGCGCCCCGGCGGAAAGCACATGATGCAAGGTATAGTATTTGTGGAGACTTGAAGCAAGTTCCTGGAGATAATAGCTGATCAGGTGCGGGCTGAAGCTCTGGGCCGCCGATTCCACGGTGTCCCTCAGCCGGGACATGAGCCGCATGAGCTCCAGGTCCTCGGCCATGTCCAGCAGTTCCAGCGCCCCGGGGTCGGCCCCGGCCGGGGCCAGATCCTGCTCGGCGGCCTTGCGCATGAGCGAACGGATGCGCGCGTGGGCGTACTGCACGTAGTACACCGGATTGTCCATGCTCTTCTGCTTGACCAGGTCCAGATCGAAGTCCAGCTTGCTGTCGCTCTTGCGCGAAAGGAACATGAAGCGGGCCGCGTCCGCGCCCACCTCGTCGATCACGTCGCGCAGGGTTTCGAACTGTCCGGCGCGGGTGCTCATGGCGATCTGCTCACCGCCGCGCAGGAGGTTCACCAGCTGGACCAGGATCACGGCCAGCTTGCCCTTGTGGCCCAAGGCCTCCACGGCGGCCTGCATGCGCGGCACGTAGCCGTGGTGATCCGCGCCCCAGATGTCCACCACGATGTCGAAGCCCCGGCGGTACTTGTGGTAGTGATAGGCGATGTCCGAGGCGAAATAGGTCAGCTCGCCCGTGGACTTGCGCAGCACGCGGTCCTTGTCGTCGCCGAGCATCGTGGTCTTGAACCAGAAGGCCCCGTCCCGCTCGTAGGCCAGGCCGCGCTCCTTGAGGAAGGCGAAGGCCATGTCCACCAGGCCTTCGGCCAGCAGGCTCTTCTCCGAGAACCAGACGTCGTGGCCCACGCGGAAGTCGTTCAAGTCCTGCTTGATCCCGTCCAGGATGCTGTTCATGCCGTAGTCGTAGCAGAGGTCCACGGCCTCGGCCTCGGGACGGGAAAGGATGTCCGGGTGTTTGGCCAGGACCTCGGCGGCGATGTCCTTGATGTAGTCGCCGCGATAGAAGTCCTCGGGGTCCGGCACGGGCCGCCCCTGGGCCTGTTGCAGACGGACCCAGATGGACTCGCCCAGGATGCGCATCTGGCGGCCCGCGTCGTTGATGTAGTATTCGCGCTCCACCTCGAAGCCGGCCTTGGCCAGGATGCGCGACAGGGAGTCGCCCAGGGCCGCGCCCCGGCCGTGGCCGATGTGCAGCGGGCCCGTGGGGTTGGCCGAGACGTACTCCACCTGGATCTTGCGGCCCTTGCCCAGCTCCGAGACGCCGAAGGCGTCGCCCGCCTCCAAAACCTCCACCAGAACCTTGCGCCAGAAGCTCGGGGCCAGGGTCACGTTGAGGAAGCCGGGACCGGCCACCTCCACGGAGGCCACGTCCGGAACCTGGGCCAGCTCGGCCCGGATCTCCTCGGCCACCTGGCGGGGGTTCTTCTTGGCCTGGGCGGCCAGCATCATGGCCACGTTGGCCGAAAGGTCGCCGAACCTGCGGTCCTTGGGCGGCTCGATCACGGCCTTGTCCGGCCAGCTCCAGCCCTTGCCCTCCAGGATGCCCCGCAGCCGCTCCTCGATGTACTGTTTCGCGTTCATCAAAAGGCTCCTTGCTCGCAAACGGTCCGGGCCGTGTACCATCTTTCGACCCGGCTGGAAATCCCCGCCCCGGAAGCCCGCTTGACCGGGCCTCGGGCATGGTGCATGCCCGAGCCATGATGGACGATTCCCGCCCCCTGCCGCCGCTGTGCACCTACGACTTCGTGGTCCTCTGCCTGGTGACCCTGTTCGGCTTCGCCAACATCGCCATGTTCTACAGCTTCCACGTCTACATGCAGCGCCTGGGCCTGCCCCCGGACTGGCGCGGCCCGCTGCTGGCCCTGGAGCCCATGGCGGCGCTCGTCCTGCGGCCGTTCCTGGGCCCCCGCCTGACGCCCTGGAACTCCACCCGCGCGGCCCTGGCCGGGCTGGCGGCCGTGGCCCTGGCCCTGCTCTCCTATCCCCTGGCCCGGAGCGTCTGGCCCCTGGCCCTGGTGCGGCTCCTGCACGGCGCGGGCTTCGTGGTCCTGGTCTCCTCGGTGACGGTGCTCCTGGCCCACGTCCTGCCCCGGGAGCGCAGCGGCCAGGGTTTCGGGGTCTACACCGTGGCCACGCTCCTGCCCTTCGCCCTGGTGCCTCCGCTGGTGGAGGCGCTTTTGCGCGTCCTGGGCGACGAGGCCCTGGTCTACGCCTGGGCCGCGATCCTCTGCCTGCCCTCGGCCCTGTTCCTTCTGCCCCTGGGACGACGGCTGGCCCGGCAGGCCCCGGCCGCGCCGCCCGCGGCGACGGGCTCCAAGACCCTGGCCGGATTGCGCCTGCCCGGCGTGCCCCGGCTCCTGACCGCCGCGCTCTTCCTCTTCCTGGCCACCACGCCGGTGACTTTCTTCATCAAACGACTGGCCCTGGACGCGGGCCTGGACGATCCCGGCCTGTTCTTCAGCGTGTCCATGGCCGCGACCATCGCCGCGCGTCTGTTCTTCGGCCGACTCTTCGACCGCCTGCCCAAGGGCCCGGTGACGGCCCTGGCCCTGGCCGGGCTGGCCCTCTGCCTCTGGTCCCTGGGCCTGGCCCGGGGCGGGGCCTCCCTGCTGGCCCTGGCCGCGCTCTACGGCCTCTGCCTGGGCGTGGCCATGCCCATGCTGAACGCCTCGCTCTTCCTGGCCACGCCGCCGGACCTGCGCGGGGTGGTCCTGAACCTCTTCCTCTTCGCCATGGACGCGGGCACGGCCCTCGGTCCGCTGCTGGGCGGCCTGCTCCTGGCCCGGGGAGTGTCCCTGGAAGGAGTCTATCAGGTCTGCGGCCTGACGGCGGCCGTGGGCCTGTGCTGGGTTCTGGCCGCGCGGACCAGGGAATCGGCGGGCTAGAGGTCGGCCAGACGCAGGAGCAGGTTCCCGGCCACCTGACGGCGGTACCCGGCCGAGGCGCGGGCGTCGTCGATGGGCCGCACGGCCGCGCGCACGGCCTTGGCGGCGCGCTCCAGGGCCGAGAGCGTCAGGCGGCCGCCGCGCAGCAGTTCCTCTGCCTCGGGGCAGCGCAGCACAGTGGGCGCGGCCGAGCCCACGGCCAGCCGGGCCTCGGCCACCACGCCCTTCTCCAGCCGGGCCAGAACGGCCAGACTGACCACCGCGATGGCCAGGGCCGCGCGGCGGCCCACCTTCTCGAAATGCTGCACCTGAAAATCGGCGGCCAGGGGAACCCGGACCGCGCCGACGATCTCGCCCGGGGCCAGAGCCGTGCGACCGGGGCCGAGCAGGAATCCGGACAGCGGCAGAAGGCGCGTTCCCCCGGCGGAAAGCAGCTCCACCCGGGCCTCCAGCACGGCCAGGGCTGGCAGGCTGTCCCCGGCTGGCGAGGCGGTGCAGAGGTTGCCGCCCAGGGTGCCCATGTTGCGGATGGCCGGGCCGCCCACCTCGGACACGGCCCGAGCCAGGACCGGGGCGTGGCGCAGCACCAGGGGGTGCCCGGCGATCATGGCGTGGGTGGCCAGGGCCCCGATGCGCAGGCTGCGGCCCTGGCGGCGAATGGTCCGCAGTTCCGCCAGCCGTTCCAGCCCGACGAGGGCCTCGGGCCGTTGCCGCCGCGCCCGCAGGCGCACGAGCAGGTCCGTGCCCCCGGCCAGAAGCGGGGCCCCGGGGCAGGCCGCCAGGGCCTCCCAGAGCTCGGGCAGGGTCGCGGGCAGGAGCACCCGGGTCATTTCTTCCTCCGTCCGCCGCGCCGCTCCCTGGCGGCGGCCTGGACCGCGTCCACGATCTTCACGTAGCCCGTGCAGCGGCAGAGGTTGCCGGACAGTCCCCGGCGCACGTCCTCGCGGTCCGGCTCCGGATTTTCGCGCAGCAGGGCCTCGGCGGCCAGGACCATGCCCGGGGTGCAGAACCCGCACTGCACGGCCCCGTGCTCGGCGAAGGCCGCCTGGAGCGGATGCGGCGCGGCCTGGTCGCCCAGGCCCTCGCAGGTGACCACCTCCCGGCCTTCCAACTGGGCCGCCAGAAGCAGGCAGGACAGTTTCAGTTCACCGTCCAGGAGCACGGAGCAGGCCCCGCACTCGCCCGTGCCGCAGCCCTCCTTGACCGAGAGCGCGCCCAGGTCCTCGCGCAGGATATCCACGGCGCGGCGGCCGGGGTCGGTGTCCAGGGCCACGGGGCGGCCGTTGAGCGTGAAACGGATGGTCATGTGTTCTTCCTCGCCCGGCGCAGGGCGGCCAGCACGCGCTCCGGGGTGAGCGGGGCCGCGTCCAGGCGGATTCCGGCGGCCTGCTCCACGGCCGAGGCCACGGCGGGCAGGGGCGCGTCCATGGCCACCTCGCCCACGCCCTTGAGCCCTCCGGGGCCGCTCGATTCATGGGACGGCACGGCCAGGGAGCCGATCTCCGGCAGGTCCAGGGCCGTGGGCACGAGATAGGTGGAGAGGTCCGGGGTGAGCAGACGGCCGTCGCGGGAGGCGCAGTCCTCCATGAGGGCCAGGCCCAGGCCCTGGGCCGCGCCGCCCTGGATCTGCTGTTCGAAGCCCTGGGCCAGGACCACCCCGCCGCCGTCGGTGACCGCGAAATAGTCCGTCACGCGCACCCGGCCGGTGAGCTCGTCCAACTCCACCCGGGCCAGATGGGCCGAATAGGCGAAAAGCAGATGCGGGAAACCCAGCACGAAACCCCGGCTCGAGGCGGAGACTTCGCGGGCCACGGGCATGACGAACTCGGCCACGCATATCCGGTCGTCCCGGGGCAGGAAGCGGGCCATGAAGACCAGGGGCACGGACTTGCCCGCGCCGGGCCAGACCACCCGCCCGGGCTCCAGGGCCAGGCTCGCGGGATCGTCGCAAAGCAGGAACAGAGCCGCGCGGGTCCGCAGCTTGTCGGTCATGGCGGCGCAGGCCTTGAGCAGGGCGTTGCCGAACGTATAGGTGGTCCGCCCGGCCGAAGACGAGCCCGAGGGGTGGCAGCGTTCCGTGTCCGGGAGCACCATGTCCAGCTCCCCGGGTGGCTGGTTCAGGGCCTGGGCCGCCAGGACCGCGTGGCCGCCGACGTTGCCCTGGCCCATGTCGCTCACCGCGCAGTAGACCCGAAAACGGCCCTCCTCGGTGAGCTCCACCTTGGCCGCGGCCATGTCCGGCAGGCCGCCGCCGTAGCCCATGGCGTTGTGCGCCAGGGCCACGGCCACGCCCCTCCGCGTCCGGGCCGGAGCCTGGGCCGCCCACTCCCGGCGGGTGGTCCAGAAGGGATGCCCGCGCAGGGCGGTCAGGCAGGCCCGGGCCTCGGTGGAGCCGGTGAGGCGCACGCCGCAGGCGTTCTCCTCGCCGGGGCCCAGGACGTTCTTCAGCCGCAGTTCCAGGGGGTCCAGGCCCAGCTTGGCGGCCAGGCGGTCCATCATGCGCTCGGCGCAGAAGGTGGCCTGGGCCACGCCGAAGCCGCGCATGGCCCCGGACACGGGATTGTTCGTGTAGACGCAGAAGCCGCGCACGAGCACGTGCGGCACGCGGTAGGGTCCGGCCATGTGCTCCATGCCCAGTTCCAGGACCTCGCCGCCCAGGTGGGCGTAGGCCCCGGTGTCCAGGACCATGCGGCAGCGCAGCGCGCGCAACGTTCCGTCGCGGTCCGCGCCCAGCTCGCAACGCAAAAGAGAGGGATGGCGCTTGTACCCGGCGGTGAAGCTCTCCTCCCGGCTCCAGGCCATGCGCACCGGCCGGCCGTCGGCGTGAAGCGCGGCCAGGGCCAGGAGGCACTGCACCGTGGCGCCGTCCTTGCCGCCGAAGCCGCCGCCCAGGTAAGGCGCGCGAACGCGGACGGACAGCGGGTCCAGGCCCAACGCCTGGGCGACCTCGAAGCGGTCGCGGAACGGGGACTGGGTGGACACGGTCAGGTCCAGCGTGCCGTCGGGCAGGCGGCGGGCCACCCCGCACTCGGTCTCCAGGAAGGCCGGGGCCTGCCGGGGCGTCTCGAAGGTTCCGCGCACCACCACCGGGCAGGCGGCCAGGGCCCGAGCCGCGTCGCCCTTGCGGATCTCGGCGGCCATGAGCACGTTGCCGCCCTCGCGGCCCGCATGCACCCGAGGCGCGCCCGGCCGCATGGCCTCGCGCGGATCGAAGACCGCGGGCAGGGGCTCCAGGTCCGCGCGCAGCAGTCCCAGGGCCCGCTCCAGGGCCTCCCTGGACTCGGCCAGGACCAGGGCCACGGGGTCGCCCGCGTGGCGCACCACGTCCCCGCAGAGCACGGGCTGGTCCTTGTGCACGATGCCCTGAAGGTTCGTTCCAGGCACGTCGGCCGCCGTGAGCACCTGGAGCACCCCGGGCAGGGCCAGGGCCTCTGCCGTGTGCACGGCCAGAACCCGAGCGTGGGCCGCGCCGGGGCGGAAGGCCCCGGCCCAAAGGCAGCCCTCCGGATAGTGGTCGGCGGCGAAGCGCTCCGCGCCGCAGGCCTTGGACAGGGCGTCCACGCGCGGGAAACGTCCGCTCACGCGGCTCCCCCGGCGGGGCGGCGGTAGTCCGCGCGGACCATGTCCACCACGGCCCTGGCGCGGTCGTTGAAGAGCTGAAGGCGGTCGAAGTCCGGCGGCGCGGCGAGCTTCTGCATGAGCAGGCCGTCGGAAACGAACCAGGCCGGGCAGAGCCCGCCCAGGAACCAGCCGCGTCCGCGCAGCAGCTCCACGGCCCACGGGCAGCCCGGATCGGCCAGGTTCACATAGACCTGAACCACGGCCGGATTCCCGGCCTCGACGCTATCCAGCCGCTCAGCCAGGTCGGCGCCCGCCAGCGACAGATGAGCGCGCACCACCCCGGCCCCGGCGAAGTGCTCCACCTTCATGGAGCTGGCGCAGTCCTCCGTGGGTTCCTGGGGCTGTCCGGCCGCGCGGTCCAGGTTCAGGCCCTGGTACAGGACGGCCAACTCCCCGGAGTAGCACGGCGGCGTATGCACCAGGGAATGCCGGTCGCGGTTCACCCGGCCGAAAAAGAGACAGCTGGCCCGGCCCACGGCGCCCTCGCCTGCGTAGGCCGCCTCGGGCATGAGCGAACACTCCAGGCCCGTGGGCAGCGCGCCCACGCGCAGGGAGAACTTCTGGGTCACGACGTGGTGGCAGACCGCCTCGCCGAAGACCGCTTTCACGCGGGGGTCCGGGAGCACGTTGCGGATCTTGAAGTCATAGAGCCGGAACACGATGCGGCCCATGCGGTAGGCCCGCAGGATGAGCGTCTGGCCGATCTCGTAGCAGCCGGGGTTGGGCGAGGAGCTGCGGTAGACGCTGGACGCGCCCAGGATGTCCCCGGAAGGCGTCCGGGCCACCACGCAGAGGATGTGGCCCTTGGCCGTCTCCTCGACGAACCGCTCCGGGATGTAGGGCGTGTCCACGGGATAGGCGTCGCCGTAAATCTCATAGTAGAGCCGCCCGACCCCCAGGGCGTCCTCGGGCCGGAAGTGGTCGATGGCGTATTCCTGGTCCGGCTCCACCGGCGGCAGGGCCGCCAGTCGGGCGAGGGCTTCCTTCCGGTCCATGTCAGCCCGCCTTGCCGTCGAGGAAGGCCGCGAAGTCGTTCAGGGTCCGCAGGCGCATCATTTCCGCGTCGGAGATGGACACCTTGAAGCGGTCTTCCAGCAGGGCGATGAAGGCCGGAAAGTCGATGGAGTCCAGGCCCTGGCGCAGCAAAGGAACGTCCGCCAGCCACTCGTCGCCGTTCGCGGGGGCGATTCCAGCGTCCTTCAGGGCCTGTTGCAAGGCCTTGATGTCGACCGACATGCGATCCTCCTTTCGTCAGTTCGTTTTTCCGGCGGCCTCGGCCCGCAGCCGGAAGCGCTGAATCTTGCCGGTGGGAGTCTTGGGCAGATCCCGGCGGAACTCCACGCGCACCGGGCACATGTAGCCGGGGAGGAGTTTCGCCGCGTGGGCCCGCAGCTCCCGGACCAGGGCCGGCCCCGGCTCGGTCCCGGCGACCGGCACCACGAAGGCGCACGGCCGGTCCAGACCCTCCACCTTGCAGGCAGCCACGGCGCACTCGTGCACGGCCGGGTGCCGTCGCAGGGCGTCCTCCACGCGCATGGGGGCCACCCAGTGGGCCCCGGCCTTGATCATGTCGTCGCTGCGGCCCTGGTGCGAATAATAGCCGTCCGCGTCGCGGACATAGACGTCGCCGGTGTGCAGCCAGCCGTCCGGGAGCATGGTCTCCCGGGTCTTGTCCGGCCGGTTCCAGTAGTACGGCGCGATGCCCGGGCCGCGCACGAGCAGGTCTCCGGCCTGGCCCGGAGGGAGATCCCGGCCATCCTGATCCACTATGCGCGCCTCGTAGCCCGGCACGGGCAGACCCGAGGTGCCCGGCCGCGCGCTCCCCGGCCGATTGGAAAGGAACACGTTGCAGGCCTCGGTGGAGCCGATGCCGTCCACAAGGTCCAGCCCGGCGGCCCGACGCCACTCCTCGAAGAGCGCCGCCGGCAAGGCCTCGCCCGCCGAGAAGCAGACCTTGAGCGAGGAAAGGTCCATGCCCGGCTCCAGGGCCCGGAGCATGAGGTTGTAGAGCGTGGGCACGCAAAAGAAATGCGTGGGCCGGAAGGAGCCTATGGCCTCGAACAGTTCGTAGGGTCCGGGCTTGTCCGGAAAGAGCAGGGCCGTGGCGCCCACGGAGAGGTTGATGAGCAGGGAGCTTTCCAGGCCGTAGGCGAAATAGAGTTTGCTGGCCGAGAAGATGCGGCTGTTCTCGTCCAACCCGAGGATGGGGCGGCCCCAGGTCTCGGCGGGCACGAAGCAGTCGCCCTGGCGGTGGGGGACTCCCTTGGGACGCCCCGTGGAGCCGGAGCTGAAGAGCATGAAGGCCAGGTCGTCGGCGGCCCGGGGCACGGCCTGGAAGCTGTCCGGCAGTCCGGCCAGATCCGGACCGGTGCGGGCGCAGGGGATCAGACGGTCCCCGGCGGCGGAGGCGGCCGGGTGTTCCGGGTCGGCGCAGACAAGCCGCGCGCCGCAGTCCTCCAGGATCGGGACGTACTCCTCGGCGGTCAGGGTCGTGTTCATGGCCGTGGCCACGCCGCCCGCCAGGATCGTGCCCAGGAAGGCCGTGACGAAGGCCGGGGAGTCCTCCAGGGCCAGGGCCACCCGGTCGCCGGGAACGACCCCGCGCGTCGTCAGGAGATGGGCCATGCGCGCCGCATCGCGGGCCAGGCTGCGGTAGGACGGTTCTTTCGCGCCGAAGACATAGGCCGTCTTGTCCGGGCGGACCTCCAGGTTGCGGGCCAGCAGAGCGGCCGCCGCGTTGCCGTCGTGGGTCATGCTTCCCCCTGGGCCTCGGATGTGCTCCGAAGCGCTTCGATTTTTTATCAGGAGGGCCGGAGCAAGTCCATGCCGAAGGCGGAACGACGAAACGGATTCGGCCCCGGGGTTCCCGCAAACCCCGGGGCCGAATCTGGAATTGCAGCCCGGAAGGAGGCCGGGCCGGTCAGCAGTCGTGGAAATCCTTGTTGATGTAGAAACAAAGGTCGAACAGGTTGTTCACCATGTCGTCCACGGGATCGTCCTGACGCATGAGCCCGTAGAGCGATTTGTTGATGATCTTCGAAAAAAGCAGCCCGATGAGCTGTTCATCGTACATGGTCCAGTATTTGCTCCCCGAGGGGAACTTCTTGACGAATCCCTGGTAGTACACGGCACCTCTCCCTGGTTCCAGGCTTCCGATCCATGTGAAGCCGCACGCTGTTGCCCATCTTATCGACCGTTCACCAGGGCACTTTATACGGGTGGGCGCAATTTCCGGGACTCCTCGGCCGTATTGCCTTCCCGGCCGGACGACCGTATCAGGGGGATGGCGCTCCCGCCCCCCATGTCACGAATCGGTGACGGGAAGACGGCGGATCTCACGCGAATGTCACACCGGCGGCTTTATCCGGCCCGTGTTTCGGGATAATGACGTTTGTCAGGCGGCCCTGGCGGCCGCAAGAAGGAGATCGCCCGTGTCGGACGCCACAATCCTCATCATCGAAGACAACGAGGACACACGCGAGCTGTTGAAGTACAACCTCGCCGCCGCCGGCTACAAGACGGTTTCGGCGGCGGACGGCCACGAAGGCCTGGAGTCGGCCCGCGCCACCCTGCCCGACCTCGTTCTCCTGGACCTCATGCTGCCCGGAATGGACGGCCTGGAGGTCTGCCGTCGACTCAAGCAGAATCAGGAAACCGCGCGCATCCCGGTGATCATGCTCACGGCCCGGGGCGAGGAGGTGGACCGCATCGTCGGCCTGGAACTGGGGGCCGACGACTATGTGGTCAAGCCCTTCAGCCCGCGCGAACTGTCCCTGCGCATCAAGGCCGTGCTGCGACGCACCCCGGGCGAGGACGGCGGCTCCGACGAACTCTGGGAGGAGGACGGCCTGCGCGTGGACTTCGGCGCGCACACCGTGGACATCCGCGACGACCGCGTGCCGCTCACGGCCACGGAGTTCAAGCTCCTCTCCGAGCTCATCCGAGGCAGGGGCAAGGTCCAGACCCGCGACCATCTCCTGGACATGGTCTGGGATACCCACTTCGAGGGCTACTCGCGCACCGTGGACACCCACATCCGCCGCCTGCGCCAGAAGCTCGGCGACTTCGCGGACTGGATCGAGACCGTTCGCGGCGTGGGCTATCGCTTCAAGAGCTGACCGCCATGAGCGCCGCCCGGCCCACGCTCGCCCTGCGCCTCGGCGCGGCCCTCTGGACCGCCATGCTGGCCGGGGCGGTCGCCGGAATTCTGCTTCCGCACCCACCACTCCTGCCGTCGGCGATCCTCGTCGCCCTGCTGTTTCCCGCCGCCCTGTTCCTGGCCGGACTGCTCCTGCGCCCCCTGCGCGCCCAGGTCGCGATCCTGGCACGCGGCCTTGACCGTCTCGGAACCGGGGGCCCGGAACCGGAACTCCCCGTGCTGCCCGAGTTGCGGGAAATGGCCGCGGCCCTGCCACGGGCCGAAAGACGGATGGCGGACGATCTGCGCGCGGCCGAGGCCCGCCGTGAACGGCTGCAAGCCGTGCTCAACGGCATGCCCGGGGGGGTTCTGGTCCTGGACGGCGAGGGCCGGGTGCGGAGCATGAACCGCGTACTGGAGGCCATGTTGCCCGGAGCCAAGGAACGGCCGGGGCGAAGTCTGTTGGAGATACTGCCCCAACCCGAGTTGTCCGACGCCTGCGCTGAACTCCTTCGCGCCGCGGGGCCGATCTCGACCAGCCTGACCATGACACAGGACGACGGACGCGTCCTGACGGTGAACATGGTCCGCCCGCCGGAGGCCGGACCGGGGCTCGGCGCGGTCCTGGTCTTCCACGACGTGAGCGAGATCAAGCGGCTGGAGGCCGTGCGCCGGGACTTCGCGGCCAACGTCAGCCATGAGTTGCGTACGCCGCTCACGGCCATCAAGGGCTATGCCGAGACGCTCCTCACCGGGGATCCCCCACCGGACGTCGCGCGACGCTTCCTGGAGGTCGTCCTGCGCAACGCCGACCACATGGCCAAGATGGTCGAGGATCTGCTCTCGCTTTCGCGCATCGAGGCGGGCAAGGACGCCGGTCGGCGCGACTCCTTGCACGCCCGGGATTCGTTGCGCCGGGCCTGGGATGCGGTGGAACCTCTGGCTCGGCGCAAGGGCTTGGACCTGACCGACGCCCTGCCTGACGACCTGCCGCCCGTGCTGGGTGACCCCGAGCACGTCACGCGAATCTTCCGCAACCTGCTGGAAAACGCCGTGAAATTCGGACCGGAGTACCGGCCCGTGACCGTCTCGGCCCGCGAGGCGGGGGAATTCGTGGAGTTCGAGGTGCGCGACGAGGGCCCGGGCATCCCCAAGAAGGATCTGTCCCGGGTTTTCGAACGCTTCTACAGCGTACAGAAACACCGCCGCAACGAGCACGGCAGCACCGGGCTCGGGCTGGCCATCTGCCGCCACACCCTGAAGAGCATGGGCGGCGACATCCGGGTGGAGAGCCCTCCCCCGGGCGCGGCGGGCGGCACGTCCTTCTTCTTCACCCTGCCCCGGGCCTGAAAAAACGAAAACGCGCCGGAAACCACCACGGTTCCCGGACGCGACGATCCGCGAGGCCCGAAAGGGCTACTTTTCGTTCAGCTTGATTTCGAAGGCCACGGCGTAGAGATGGTGGAAGAAATCCACGTACTCCACGGGAATGTGGTCCGGCACCTGAATGCGCGAAGGCGCGTAGTTGATGATGCCCTTGATGCCGCCGTCCACCAAGTAGTTGGCGGCGCGCTGGGCCCGCTCCGGTGGAGTGGTGATGATGCCGATCTCCAGGCCGTATTCGCGGATTTTCTCCTTGGTCTTGCGGGTGCAGATGACTTCCAGTCCCTCCACCAGCTCACCGATCTTGTAGGGGTCGCAGTCGAAGGCCACCTTGATGGCGAAGCCCTTGCGGCTGAATTCGCGGTGGCGCAGCAGCGCTCGGCCCAGATTGCCCACCCCCACCAGGGCGCAGTTCCAGATGCGGTCGATGCCCAGGGACTGCTTGATGGAGGTGATGAGTTCCTGCACGTAGTAGCCCACGCCGCGCACCCCGAACTCGCCGAAGTAAGCAAGATCCTTGCGGATCTGTGACGAGTTCACGGAGCAGGCCTGAGCCAGGGCCTCGGACGAGATGATTTCCACGCCGTCGTGCTTCAGGTTTTCCAGCACCTGAATGTAAACGGCTAGGCGGCCAATGGTGGCCTTGGGGATGTGTTCGCTTTTCACGTGCCGCGGATGTCCGGAGTTATGTGAATTTTAGGACAAGGCCTGGGGCGAAAGGGGGGAGGCGCGAACCTCCCCCCTTGAGATGCGGATACTAGGCGCCCAGGGGCTTCACGAAGAGCAGGATCAGGTTCACGACCAGGGCGTAAATGGCCAGGGACTCGATGAAGGCCAGACCGAGGATGAGCATGACCTGGATCTTGCCGCTGGCCTCGGGGTTGCGGGCGGTGCCTTCGCAGGCGCCCTTCAGGCCCAGGCCCTGACCGATGCCGCAGAGACCGGCGGCGAAGCCCATGCCGCAGGCAGTGGCCCAAGCGGCCACGGGGCCGACGGCGGGAGCGCCGTCAGCGGCGAAGGCCAGACCGGCGGACAGAACCATGGCCAGGGTGCTCAGAACGATGGTCGTCACTTTACGCATGAGAGTTTCCTCCAAACAGTTATTGTTTCGGCCGAAAGGCCATTTCCCCCAATCTAGTGCGCGTGATCCATGGATCCCTTCAGGTAGATGGTCGCCAGCATGAAGAAGATGAAAGCCTGAATGGTCTTGCCCAGGATGAACAGGAAGTACATGGGCAGGGTGCCGACCACCGGAGCCAGGGTGAAGAGAAGCACGAGCACGATTTCCTCACCGCGGATGTTGCCGAAGAGTCGCAGAGTGAGCGACAGCGGCCGGGCGAGGTGGCTGACGATCTCGAGCACGAGCATGAGCGGGGCCAGGAAGGCCACCGGGCCCATGAAGTGTTTGATGTAGCCGAAGCCCCATTTCTTGATGCCGATATAGTGGTAGTAAAGGAAGACGAAAATGGCCATGGCGGCGTTGGTGTTGACGTTCGCCGTGGGAGCGTCGCACCCCGGAATGAGGCCGAGGTAGTTCATGGTCAGGATGAAGACGAAGATCGTGATGAGCACGGGGAAGACCTTGCGGCCGCCCTCGCCGAGGTTGGCGACCACGAAGTCCTCCAACCCTCCGACGATGACCTCGAAGAGGTTCTGCAACCCCCCCGGCACTAGGCTCACCCGGCTGCGGATGAGCAGACCGCAGGTGAAGAGGATGGCCATGGCCAACCACGTGTACCAGACGTGAAGCGGAATGGTCGTGCCCAGAGCCTTGTTCAGGATCTCCATGTACAAAAGCGGATGTGCCAATCCACCAGCAGCCATACTCCCTACGCCTCCTTCGCTTTCTGCCCCATGCCCGTGACGCCCCAGATGACGGCGCCCGCGATCACGGTGGATAGTCCCGTCAAAAGCCCGCCCACAGGCGCCTCAAGCCAGCCCACCAGGACCGCCAGACACACGCCCGTCAGGATGAACCGTCCGTAAAACCGCAGCACAAGGGCAGTCGCCCCCCCCTTGCGCACAAACATCAACGCCTTCGCCGCCTTGGCCAGATGCCAGAAGTTGAAAAGCATCAGGCCCGCTCCGGCGGCGCAGGAAAACCCCCAAGCTGAAAACCCCGTGACCACCAGCGCCGCGACCGAAACGGCCAGGGCCGTGAGGATCACGATTCGCACGAGCCGCCGAGTGCCGGGGTTGTCGAACCCCCGGGCGGCCAGGGCGCGGTCAAGACGCCGGATCATGGCTTGCGCTCCCCGCCGCCCTCGCGCTCGCGTCTCTCATTCTCCTGCATCCTCTGGGCATCCCGGTACACGTTCATGAACCCGGCGACAATACCCAAGATGAGAAAGATGAGCAGAAGCCACGGGTCGGTGCCCAGCCACCTGTCGAGGAGCCAACCGATGGCGAACCCGACGAAGGTGCCCGATACGAGGTGCAGCCCCATCGTGCCCGCCGTGGACAAGAGCCCCCCGGCGTCTTTCAGAAAATCAAGCTTCAAAAGATCCCACCGTTCCTCGCGCCTTGGCCCGACGCTGGGCGGACCGTAACGCAAAACAACGGTTCGTGCAATCGTTCACAAGTGCGGGCTTCGTACCACAGCCTCGCTTTTGCCGTCAAGGCGGTTGGCGAAAAAACCCCGTTTTCTCGGCTCATCGGCATGAGGTCCGCTCAGGGGGGCATGGACGCGCTCAGGCCGGCCGGGCTCACGCCCGGCCGGCCCTCGTGATGGAACGCCGCGTTCCAGGGCTCCCTCTTCCCCGAAACCCGGCTACGGAGAATTCAGCAATGCGCGCCCCCCACGCTCACGAAGCAGTCCGGGCTCGCGCCTTCCAGCAGGCCCGCCTTGGCCACGGCGGCGGTTGCGCGCACCTCGGTGACCGTGGCCGGGCCAAGGGTCCGCATGTCCGCCCCCAGAAGCTCCACTTCGGCACCGGGCGCCAGTCCGTGCCTGCTTCCCAGTCCGAATTCAAACTCCAGCCCCTCGGGCAGGCGCTTGAACTTGAAGACCTCGGCCATGCCCTCCTCCGCCAACCGTCGTTCCAGGGAAATGGAGAGCAGAAAGACCAGACCGAAGCAGGCCAGACCGAGGACGACCATGCCCCCGGCGAGAGGATAGGCCGTGACTCCGAGCAGACGTTCGGTGAAATAGGGCGAACCGGCCCGCAGGGCGGCCGCGTCCGAGTAGACCCGCACGGTGTAGCTCAGGGTGTTGATCTTGCCCGTGTCGTCGGGAGGAAAACTCAGAACCAGGGCATGATCTCCGGCGGCGAGGCCCGGTTCGGTCTCCACGGCCCCGGCGAAGAGTCGCCCGCCCATCATGTAGCCGGGCATGACCTGGTCCACGCGCAGCCGCACCCCGGGAGGGGCCGACTGCACGTAGACCTTGTCGGGCGAGTCCACGTACATGGGTACGTTGGCGGAGATGGGCAGGCTCTGCCCCGCGAGGCAGGGAAACACGCCCCTTTCCATCCGCAGTCCCGAAGTCAGGCCGTCCAGGGCGAAGAGCAGGGCCAGGGCCATGAGCAGGCCGCCGGCCAGCCCCACCCGCTTGCGCAACGCAAGCGTCCGAGCGGCCCGGCTCATTGTTCCGCCTGAGCCGGCTGCTTGCGGTCGCGCAGGACGCGTATGAGGATGATCGCCCCGACGATGGTCGGCAGAGCCAGAGGCAGGAACGCCTTCATGAACACCGGGGTCAGATCCCCGGGGTTCTTCGCGGCCACGGACATGGCGTAGCAGATTTCCGCGAGAACCAGGATGTCGGCCAGGATGACGATGATCTTTTGGCTCAACTTGAGGGAGTTGCGCTGTTCCATCGTTCTTCTCCGTTTTTTTTCCGGGGCTCCATCGACCCGTTTGGGACCGGCCCGCCTTGAGGGCGCGGGCCGATCCCGTGGGGGCGATGGGCCTGATGAACAGGCCCGGTAGGGGCTTACTTCTTGAAGATGTTCGTCTTGCTCACGTTCATGAACCGCAGGGCCTTGCCCTCTTCCTTATAGTAGATGCGCACGATGTCGCCCGAGTCCCAGGTGGACGCCGGCAGGGCCATGTACTCGTCCGGCAGGGCCAGGGTCACCAGGGTCTTCCAGCGGCTGGAGTAGACCGTGAGGGTCTTCTTGTCCTTGTCGATGATCGGGAACTTCTTGTCCACGACCCGGGCGTCGTCCTTGGACACGCCCTTCTGCTTGTCCAGGACCTGGAACTGCACGGTCTTCAGGGAGCCGGAAGCCTCATCGAAGTAGATGATCTTGTCGGTCTCCGGGTCCATGAGCATCCGCATGCCGGCCTTGGGCTCGGGCCCCATCTCCATGGGGTCCGCGGGCAGCGTGTAGACCACGGGCGGCAGCTTGTCGAAGACCTGGTTTTCCGTGCCATAGTGGTGCGCGCTCTCCAGCACCAGCGTCACGGACTTCTTTTCCTTGTCATACTTGATGACTTTGCCCTGGGCCACCTTGCCGTATTCGCTGTTGCAGCCTGCCACGGCGAAGGCCATCAGGGCCAGGATGGCGAGCCACGTTCTCTTCATGTTCATGTCATGTTCTCCTTGCTTCGTTGGCGCTACGCGACTTAGGCCTTGGCCTTCTTTTCCGCGATTTCCTTGGCCGCTCCCTTGACCATGCCGGTGGCGATGTAGAGAGCCATGACCGTGACCACGCCGAGCACCACCACGGTGGCCGCGCCGTTGCAGAGGGCCTTCAGGTTGGGCACCCAGCCGCCGATGAGCTTCAGCACGATGGAGGTGAGGCAGCCGATGACGGCCCAGCCGAAGGCGATGCGGATGCCGTAACCCTTGATGTACTTGGTCGCAACGGTGCCAATCTGAGCGCCGATGGCCGCGCCGCAGAGCATGATGACGGCGGCCACCAGCTCGGTGCGTCCCTTGTAGGTGAAGGTCGCCGCGCCGTAGAGGCCGGAGATCATGACTTCGAAGAGGTCGGTGCCGACGGCCACGTGGGTCGGGCAGCCCATGAGGTAGATGAGCGAGGGCATGCGGATAAGGCCGCCGCCGATGCCCAGGATGCCCGCCAGGAAGCCGGTGGCGAAGCTGATGAAGATCGGCAGCCACATGGAGCAGTAGATGCCGGAGACGTTCAGGTGGACCATGGGCGGAATCTTGATCTTGTGCAGGGTCTTGTGCCACTCGAGGCCCACGGCCTTATGGTCGATCTCCTTGCCCGCGGCCAGGGCGGCGCGGTCCTTGGCCTTGCGCTTGGCAACATCGCTGAAGACCATCCAGGTGATGAACAGCAGCAAGACCACGTAGAGCAGGCGCACGACCAGGTCGATGTTGCCGATGCGCTCCAGGCTCATGAGGATCTGGGCGCCCATTTCCATGCCCACGACCGTGCCGATGAGCATGATGAGGCCGAGCTTGTAGTCCACGTTGCCGAACTTGCCGTGCCGCATGGTCGAAATGAGGGACTTGCCGGCCATGTGGGCGATGTCGGTGCCCACGGCGAAGGCCATGGGAAAGCCCAGGATGTTCAGGCCGGGCGTGATCATCCACGCGCCGCCCATGCCGAAGAAGCCGCCGATGACGCCCATGCCGAGACCCAGGATGATGAGGCCCGGCCAAAAAAGTTTCACGCCCGCGATGGGCATGAGCATATACATCCATTCCATGACGATCCTCCGCGTTGAGTATCCGTTCCCGCTGTTCGTCGGCGCGGGACGCGATTAATGCTCCGCCACGTCGCGCTTGGTCAGGTCGATGCCGATGTGGTTCATGACCAGGTCCGTGAGCAGGCCCAGGATCATGCCCAAAACCGGGATGAGGACAATCGTCAGAATCGTGAACTGCAGGTGGCTTTCATTGTAGAGGTTGGACCACCAAGCCAGGATGCCGGTCAGATCCCGGGTGTCCGAGACGATGACGATCTGCGCGGCCTTTCCGCCGGCGGCCATCGCCGTGCCGCACAGGGCCAGCAACGCGGCCGGTACGGCCAGAAGGCTCTTCCATAATTTCCGCATACCGTTTCCTCCTTTCCATTCCGCCAAACAGTTTCGTGTGCCTCTGTCACTCTCCACAGCCGTTTCCGGCGCAGGCCGTCGGCCCTTCCGATGCGGCCCATGTGATCTGCGCGTCTTTTTACTAGCAACCCTTGTGCCAAATGGAACAATCTCGGTTGTACGACTTAATGCAATGTTTTAATTGAATAAAAATCGCGCATGCGGCTTTTGTCAGCCCTTGCGCGAACACCCCGGGCATGCTAATTGCGCAGAACGACCTCTGTTCAACCCCGCTGGGCTTGGCCCGGCGCATCGCGCGGGAGGCTTCCATGGCGGCCTTCGATCCCCTGCCCCAGGGCAACACGCTTTCCAGGTTCCGGCTCGGCCCCCTGCGGACCTGGCACCTCCAGCGCAAGCTCATGCTGGCCGTCATCCCCACGGTTGCCCTTCTGCTCATCATCTCGGGATATCTCGTGAACCTGGTGGCCGTGCGCTACATCAACACGGCCCTGGAACGGACCGTGAAGATCCAGGTTCTGCACATGGCCCACATCATGGAAATCGTTCTGAACCGGGCCAAGGAGGATCTCCTGGTCCTTTCCCGCGACCCCCTGGACGGGCCGAGCCTGCGGCGCTTTCTCCAGTCCAAGCGCGACTTCGGGGGCGGCCGCTACCGTGAACTGATCTTCTCCCCCGATGGCGGCGAGGAGATCGGTTTCGCGGACAATGACGCGGAGATCGTCCCCCTGCCCTCGAGCGCGGTCGAAAACGCCCGGCCGGTGCTGGCCGGGGTGGTGGAGAAGGCCCGAGAGATGGAGCCTGGGGCCGTCACCCTGTCGGACTTCGTGAGCATCACCTATCCGCGCATCGCCGGTCGGGAGGTCTTCGCCCCGAACACCGTGGTCCTGCGCATGGCCGCGCCGGTCTATGGACCAGACGGCAAGCGCCGGGGGGTGCTCGTCCTGTCCCTGGACGCCCGGCGCCTGCGCGACGTGCTCTCGCTCATCACCTCGCCCGCCTCGCCGCTGTTCGCCTTCCCGCGCACCTCGGAACGCCGCCTGGCCTATTTCTTCGACGAACGAGGCTGGATTCTCTTCCAATCCGAGAACATGGAGAGCGCGGACAAGTCCCTGACCACGGACAACGCCCGGGTGGGCTTCGAGGGAGACCACGGGAAATTCGGGCTGGACCAAGCCTTCCGGCCCTTCCCCGAGCACTCGGTCTACTGGGAGGCCGTGGCAGCCGTACAGAAGGGCGAGCGCGGCCTGTTCAACGTGGACGCCCGCTACGAGTCGACCCTGGACCTCACGGACCAGACCTTCATGGGCTTCGCCCCGCTGCGCTTCACAGAGCGCCCCGGCGGTCCCGCGCGCATCCTCGGCGGGGTCATCTTCGCCGACCGCAGCCGTCTGATCCTCAACGCCGAGATCCGCCAGTTCAACACCGTGGCCGCCATCGTGGTGATCTCCATGCTTCTGGTCACGGCGGTGATCTACGTTTTCGGCCGGGGAATCATGCAGCCCGTGCGCAAGCTGGCCAAGGCCGTCGACGAGGCCTTGGGCAAGCCCGAACTGCGCGAGATCCAGCTCCCGGACACCGACCGGGAGACCACGGCCCTGCGCCTGGCCGTGAACCGGCTCATCATGTCGCTCAAGACCCAGCACAACGAGTTGCGGCTCAAGGACGAGTTCCTCAAGAGCGTGCGCCAGAGGGAGAAGGTGGCCCTGGATTACGACGTGCAGGGAGACGACGAGCACGAGAAGTTCGTGGACATCCTCGGCCTGTCTCCGGCCATGAAGGCTCTCAAGACCCAGATCGTCAAGGCGGCCGCCGTGGACGCCGACGTTCTCGTGGTCGGGGAGACGGGCACGGGCAAGGAGCTCACGGCCAACGCCATCCACCACCAGAGCATGCGCCGCACCGGCCCCTTCGTGTCCATCAACTGCGGCTCCCTGGACGAGAACCTGCTCATGGACTCCCTTTTCGGCCACGTGAAGGGCGCGTTCACCGAGGCCAAGACCGACCGCAAGGGGGCCTTCCTGGCCGCGGACGGCGGAACGCTCTTCCTGGACGAGATCGGCACGGCCTCGCCCAAGGTCCAGCTGGCTCTGCTGCGCTCCCTTTCCTCCCGCGTCATCCAGCCCCTGGGCTGCGACCTGGAGATCCCCTTCAACACCCGGATCATCGCGGCCACCAACGCCGACCTGGAGGGGGCCGTGCGCGAGGGCTCGTTCCGCGAGGATCTGCTCTACCGGCTCAAGGTCATCACCATCCACACCCCGGCCCTGCGCAACCGGCCCATCGACATCCCGCTCCTGGCCAACTATTTCATGAACGAGGCGGCCGAGGCCATGAACAAGCCGGGGACCGGCCTTTCCCGGGGGGCGCTGGAGAAGCTCAAGTCCCATGCCTGGCCCGGCAACGTCCGTGAACTCAAGAACTGCATCACCCGGGCCGTGGCCATGACCGAGGACCAAGTGCTCCAGGCCGAGGAGCTGCTCTTCGAGATGCAGTCCTCCGAGCACCCCCTGGCCCAGCTCCGCGATTTCCGGGTCACTCCCGCACCCGGCGCGCCGCCCCCTCAGCCGCCGGCCGATGACGGACTCAACCCCCGCCAGGCCAAGGCCCTGCCGCGCATCCGGGAGCTGGGCCGCATCAGCCGGGCGGATTATGAGGAACTGGTCGGCGGCGTGGCCTCGCGCACGGCCCAGGGGGATCTGCAGGATCTCGTGACCAAGGGACTCCTGCGCAAAGAGGGCAAGGGCCCCGCAACGCGCTATCGTCCCGCATGACGCATGCAGCCTGCGCGATTTTTCGCGCGCGATGCGCGAATAAGCCGCCTTCTGCGCGACATTTCCATCGCGGAGCCGCCCCTCCCGGCCCAATAGGGGATCTCCGCCGGGCGAGCCTCTGACCAGGACTAGTGACAAGCTGCGGCAAACGCCGTATGATTGAAATCTCGGGACCGATCCCGGAAATCAGCACGGGGTTCGATCCACCGTATGTCGAAAAAATCCCATAATCCCATATCGTTGAAGCCAGAGAAGCTGCGCGCGCGGCTGACCCCCGAGCGTGTGCCCTGGGAAGACAGCCGGGCCATCCCCCGGCGCAACGGCCACGCCCTGTTCCAGCCCCGGGCGATCCAAGCCCTCGGCATGGCTCTGCGCATCCCCGCCCGGGAGTACAACGTCTACGTCTGCGGCGACGCCAACATGGGCCGGACGTACTTCATCCAGCATTTCCTGGCGCCGGAGGCGGCCAAGGCCCCGACCCCGCGTGACTGGGTCTATCTCTACAACTTCGACGACCCCGACCGGCCCGTGGCCGTGGGCCTGCCGGCCGGACGCGGCCGGGCCTTCAAGACGGCCATGACCAAGGCCATGAGCGCGGTGCGCGGGGACATCCCCAACCACTTCGACCAGGAGTCCTTCCACAAGCAGCGCGAAGGACTGGTCAAGTCCTACAACGAGAAACGCGAGGCCCTGTTCACCGAGATGGAGAACGAGGCCGGCCGCCAGAACTTCAGCCTGGCCATGGACGAGTCCGGGGCCCTGACCCTGACACCGGTGATCAACGGCAAGCCCATCGCGGACGACGAATACGAAGCCCTGGAGGCCGGGACGCGCAAGCGCCTCAAATCCCGGGGCGACGAGTTGCTCATCCGCATCAGCCGCTATCTCCGGCGCATGAGCCAGAACGAGCAGAATCTGCGCCGCGAGGAGACGGAACTGCAACGGGCCACGGCCAAGGCCGTGATCGAGGAGCACCTCGCGCCTGCGCGCGCGGGTTTCGGCGACGACCCGAAGCTGGCGCGCTATCTCGACGCCGTGGAGGCGGACATCCTCCAGAACGTGGACCTGTTCCTGCCGCGCGAACCGCAGACCCAACAGCAGAGCGCCCAGCTCCACGCCCACGCCCACGGCCAGGAGCCGCAGCCCGCGGACGACGTCTTCTACCGCTACGAGGTCAACCTCTTCGTGGACAACAGCCGGCAGCAGGGCGCGCCGGTGGTCATCGAAAACCACCCCACCCCCTTCAACCTGCTGGGCAGCATCGAGCGCGAGGCCGAGATGGGCGCGCTCTACACCGACTTCACCCTCATCCGCGCCGGGGCCGTGCACCGCGCCAACCAGGGATTCCTGATCCTGAACATGGAAGACCTGCTGGCCTATCCCGCCTCCTGGGAAGGGCTGCTGCGGGCCCTGCGCCTGGGCGTCTCGCGCATCGAGGATCCCGTGGACCCCGAGCAGGTCCGGGCGCGGACCATCGAGCCCGAGCCCATCCCCCTGAACCTGAAGATCCTCCTGGTGGGCACGGACGAGACCTACGAGCAACTGCTCTACAGCGACGACCGCTTCCAGAAGTACTTCAAGCTGAAGGCCCATCTCCAGCCCACCGCGCCGCGCACGGCCCAGAACATCCGTAATTATCTCTACACCCTGGGCCGCATCGTGCGCGAGGCGGACCTGCCGCCGTTCTCCCGCGACGCCCTGGCCGGGCTGGTGGACCAGGCCGGACGCCTGGCCGAGGACCAGAAGAAACTCTCCCTGGCCTTCCCCCTGGTGCGCGAGCGGATGATCGAGGCCGCGGCCATCGCCCGCATGCGCGGCGACGAGGTGGTTTCGGCCGGGCACTTGGCCGAGGCCGTGGCGGCCCGCGACTTCCGCGCCAACCTCTTCGAAGAGGAGTTCATGGCCGACTACGACCGGGAGGTCATCAAGGTGGCCACCGGCGGCTCGGCCGTGGGCCGGGCCAACGGCCTTTCCGTGACCCTCTTCGGCGACTATGAATTCGGGCTGCCGCACCAGATTTCCTGCACCGTGGGCGTGGGCCACGGCGGCATCCTGGACCTGGAGCGCGAGGCCCAGCTCGGCGGCCCCATCCACACCAAGGGCATGATGATCATCAAGAGCTACCTGCTCGGGCTCTTCGCCGTGGACAAGCCCCTCGTGCTCAGCGGCAACCTCTGCTTCGAGCAGAGCTACGCGGGCATCGAGGGCGACTCGGCCTCGGGCGCGGAGCTGGCGGCCCTGCTCTCGGCCCTTTCGGGAGCGCCCATCGACCTGTCCTACGCCTTCACCGGCGCGGTGAGCCAGTCCGGCGCGATCATGGCCGTCGGCGGAGTCAACCGCAAAATCGAAGGATTCTTCGAGGTCTGCCGCCGCCGGGGCCTCACCGGCAGACAGGGCGTGATCCTGCCCGCGGACAACGTGGTCAATCTCATGCTCAAGGACGAGATCCTGGACGCCGTGGGCAATGGCCTGTTCCACATCCATCCCGTGCGTTCCATCGAGGAGGCCCTCCACCTGCTCACCGGCGTGCCCGCCGGACGACGCGGCAAGGGCGGCCGCTTCCCCAAGGGTTCGCTCTACGACATGGTGGACCGGCGGCTGGCGGAGCTGTGCCGCCTGGCGCGCAAGGCCGACAGGCCCGGGAGGTAGACGTGTCCAAGACCTGGATCAGGACCAAGCTGCCGGAATTCGTGCGCGACGTGTTCCGCGGCTTCTGCCTGGCCAGCCGCCAGCTCTCCGGCCAGTTCCAACGCTTCGACGAGGAGCGCGAGGTGAGCTACGAGGTCCTGCGCGACCTGCTCGGCTCGGAGATGAGCAAAGGCCTGCTCTGGCGCCTCAAGGACACCGCCCACCACGTCTTCCGCAACGACCCCGAGTGTCCGGTGGAAGGCCGCTTCCTGGACTGGGGCCTGGGCTACATCTTTCACGAGACCATCAAGCTTCTGGAAGACACCTACCAGAAGACGAACTACGCGCCCTGGTTCCGGGAAATGCGCGACAGTTCCGATCTGCATCAGGCGGCCAAGGACATCGCCGGGGAGCTTTTCCAGGTTCTGCACCAGACCGAGGAAAGCATGGACCGGGAGATCGGCCGCATCCGATTCATCATGGCCAAGTGCCGGCAGCTGCTCCCCATATACCTTGCAAGGCACAGGGGAAACATGCTACTGGCCCGTCTCCTCGTCGCCCAGAACGAGCTGGTGCGCGAGGTTTTTGCGGAAGAGTATCGGGATCTCATTGCGGGCATATATGGCAATCAACCGGAATTGATGTACATTCTGGCAAGCCAGAGCCTGCGGCAGGGGGGCTGGATGGAGGAGGCCGAGGCGGCCGTGGCCGAGGCGCTCCACCTGAATCCCGCCGAGAGATTGGTATTGCAGGAGAAAAAAATTATTGATAACTAGAGAGCCCGGTACAAATCTTGACTTTGCAACGGAGAGGTATACCCTGGGTTTTCAAATGAGGAGGCATGTTGGTATGAAAAAGCTCGTTTTGCTGGCCGTTATCGTCAGCCTGACCTTCGCTTGGGGCTGCGCCAAAAAGGTGAAGTCCCAGCCGGAGCCGGCTCCCGTCAAGCAGGAAAAGGTTCTCTCGCCCATGGAACTCTATGAGCAGGAGTACCGGAAACTGCCCACTTCCCACACCGTCGTGAAGGGCGAGTGCCTGTGGTGGATCTCCGAGTACAAGCAGATCTACAACGACCCCTTCATGTGGCCCCTGATCTACAAGGCCAACCGCGCCCAGATCAAGAAGAGCCCGAACCTCATCTACCCCGGCCAGAATTTCGCCATTCCGCGCGACTTCTCGCTGGACGATGCGAAGGCTGCCCGCCACATGGCCGGCAAGTCCAAGAAGCGCTCTGATCCCGCCGCCACCGCCGTGCTGCCCCCGGCTCTCCGCAGCCAGCTCGGTTACGGCTTCTAAGACAGACGCCTGACGATCCGATAAGAAAAGGCGCCCTGCCGGCAACGGCAAGGCGCCTTTTTGATTGCCCGCCCCGCGCGTTCCGCCGGACGCGTTGACTCTCCCGCGCGCTCTGCTATGTTGTCACATAACCACCCTGGAGCGCTCATGAAACTTCCAGCCTGGCTCTCCTCCACCACGTCCAAGCTCGTCCTGCTCATCGCCCTGGTCCTGCTGGCGGGCTCTCTGGGCTTCACCTATTTCGAGCGCGAGGGCCGGGGCGAGGACGTCTTCACCGCCCTCTGGTGGACGGTGGTGACCCTGACCACTGTGGGCTACGGCGACGTGGTCCCGCTGACCACCGGCGGACGCGTCACCGGTTTCCTGGTCATGGTCTGCGGCATCGGACTGGTCTCCACCCTGACCGGCAATCTCGCCTCCCTCCTGGTGGACCGCAAGGTCCGCAAACGCAAAGGACTGCTCGCGGTGAAAAAGGTCGGCCACATCGTCGTCATGGGCTGGAACGGCTTCGCCCTGAACCTGGTCAAGAACCTCGGCGAGGCCGGGCTGCTCAAGGAGCGCGGCCTGGTGCTGGTCAACGCCCTGCCCCAGGACGCCCGCGACCAGATCGCCTACCAGCTCGACCTGGGCGACAACCTCGAATTCGTCTTCGGCAACATCATCCAGGAGAGCGTGGTCCATCGGGCCCGTCCCGAAGCCGCCAAGGTCATCTATCTCCTCTCCCAGGAGAACATGGAGGCCAAGGACGCCGATCAGCAGACCCTCTACGCCGCCCTGGCCGTGCGGGAACAGACCAAGGACGTGCCGCTCTACTGCGAGGTGGTCCTGCCCGAAAACCGCAAGCATCTCCTGCGCGCCGGGGCCACCGAGACGCTCATCCGGGGCGAAATCGCCAGTCGCGTCCTGGGCCTCATGGGCAGCAACCAGTCGGTCTGGGCCTTTCTCCAGACCCTGCTGGGGATGCGCGGGGACAACGTTCTGGACTTCCGCCCCCTCAACGCCGAGGAGAAGGCCGGTTCCTGGCGCGGGCTTGCCGACTCCATGCGCCGCGCCGACGGCTGCCTGCCCCTGGCACTGTGCCAGTTCTCACGCGCCCTGTCCTTGGGCGACATCCTGGACGAGGGACAGGCCCTGGACAAGTTCATCCTGGAGCTGTTCCAGAACTCCGGCCGCGACACCCGCCTGGGCAGCCAAGGTCCGGGCGTGCGCGTGAACCCGCCGGACGACGAACCCCTGGCCGCCTATGACGCGGTCCTCTTCCTCAAGCCCGGAGCCGCGCAATGACAGACAGCCTGGACTGGAGCAAGATCGCACTGTTCGATGGTTTTTCCGAGGAATGGCTCACGCGGGCGCGGGGCATCTTCGACCGCCTGGACGTCCCGGCGGGAACCCTGCTCATCGAGGAGGGCCAGAGCGGAGACGAGATGTACATCCTCGTCCAGGGCCGGGTGCGGGTGACCAAGTCCATGCTTCTCAAGGACATGTCCCTGCCCCTGGCGGTGGTTGAGAACCCCCGCAAGGTTCTGGCCACCCTGGACGGCAGCCGCTTCCCCCTGTTCGGGGAGATCGCCCTCATCGACCGCGACACCCGCTCGGCCACGGTGACGGTGCTGGAGGACTCCCAGTTCCTGCGCACCGACCGTGAGCGCTTCTTCGATCTCATGGAGAGCGAGCCGGCACTGGCCGCACGCCTGTTGCTCATCCTGGCCAAGCGCTTCGCGGCCACAATCCGCAAGGGCAACACCGAACTGGTCAAGCTCTCCACGGCCCTGGCTCTGGCTCTCTCGCGCGGTTCCTGATTTCCGCGCGGACTTTGCCTTTTGCCCTCCTCCGGGCTAGGATCAAGCCGGAGCATCACGGAGACCCGCCATGAGGATCGCCGTCATCGCCGGGTATTCGCCCGCCCTGACCAATTTCCACGGGCCGCTGCTGGCGGCCATGCGTGCGCGCGGCCACGAGGTCACGGCCCTGGCCCCGGACGACAGCCCCGCCGCGCGCGGCGCCCTGCGGCGAATGGGCGTGGCCTTCGTGCCCGTGTCCCTGAGCCGGGCCGGGCTCAATCCCCTGGCCGACCTGGCCTTCCTGCGCGAACTCACGGGCTGGCTGCGCCGTCTGGCCCCGGACGTGGTCCTCTCGCTCATGGTCAAGCCCGTGATCTGGGGCTCCCTGGCGGCGCGGCTGGCCCGCGTGCCCGCGATCCACGCCCTCATCCCCGGCCTGGGCCGGGCCTTCGGCCTGGAGGGCGAACACCTTCCGCCGGGCCGCAAACTCCTGAACCTGCTCGTGCGCGGGCTCTACCGTCTGGCCCTGCCGCGTTGCCGCGGCGTGCTCTTCCTCAATCCCGACGACCGCGACCTGTTCCGCGCCCTAGGCCTGCTGCGGCCGGAGCAGGCCTCCATCGTGGTGCCCGGCGCGGGGGTGGACCTGACGCGCTTCTCCCCGGCCGACCCAGTGCTGCCCGATCCCGTCGAGGGCGGGCCGGTGTTCCTGACCATGACCCGCCTGCTCCTGGACAAGGGCCTGCCGGAATTCGTCGAGGCCGCCCGGCTCCTCAAGACCCGCTACCCGGCCGCCGAGTTCCGGGTGCTCGGCGCGCCCGAGCCCGGCCCGGGCGGAGTGCCCGCCGAACGGCTGCGGGCCTGGGCCGAGGAAGGCGCGGTGCGTGTGCTGGAGCCGGTGGCCGACGTGCGGCCGGAGCTGCGCCGGGCCTCGGTCTGCGTCCTGGCCTCGGCCTATCGCGAGGGCCTGCCGCGCTCCCTGCTGGAGGCCATGAGCATGAGCCGACCGATCATCGCCAGCGACACCCCCGGCTGTCGTGAGACCGTGATTCCCGGCCGCAACGGCTTCCTCGTGCCGCCACGCGATCCCCAGGCCCTGGCCCAGGCCATGGAGCGTTTCATCCTCGACCCGGAACTCATCGCGGAGATGGGGGCGGAGAGCCGCCTCCTGGCCGAGCGGCGTTTCGGCTCCGAAGAGGTCAATGCCCGTATCCTCGACTTCCTGGGGCTTGCGTGAAGCGTCTTCTGGACGTGATCCTCTCGGCCCTGCTCCTGGCGATACTCTCGCCGTTCCTGGCCGCCACGGCCCTGGCCGTGCGTCTGAATCTCGGGCCGGGCGTGCTCTTCCGCCAGAAGCGGCCGGGGCTCGGCGGCAGGCCCTTCACCCTGCTCAAGTTCCGCACCATGCGCCCCGGCCACGGCCCGGACGCCGAACGTCTGACCCGCCTGGGCCGTTTTCTGCGGCGCGCCTCCCTGGACGAGCTGCCCGAACTCTGGAACGTGCTGCGCGGGGACATGAGCATGGTGGGCCCCCGCCCTCTGCTCATGCGCTACCTGCCGCTCTACACCCCGCGTCAGGCCCGGCGCATGGAGGTTCCGCCCGGGATCACGGGCTGGGCCCAAATCAACGGCCGCAACGCCCAGACCTGGGAGGAACGCTTCGAACTGGACCTCTGGTACGTGGAACACCGCTCCACGGCGCTGGACCTGCGCATCCTGGCCCGCACGGTCTGGACCGTGCTCTCGGGCCGGGGCGTGAGCGCGCCGGGAGAGGCCACCATGCCGGAGTTCAGGGGCTCGGCCCGGCACGATGAAAACAGCTAGGCCTTAGGGGAGTTCCTTGGGCGGGTTGAGCGGCACCCAGCGCACGGTCTCGCCAGGGTCCAGGGTTTCGCGGATGGGCAGGTGCCCCTGCAGGGGATTGGCGCTGTTGGGCCGTTCGGCCTGAATCCACCAGAGATGGAAGCCCTGGCCGGGCACGAAGCGGCAGAGCAGCCGGGCGTGCTCCACCTGAAACACGCGGTCGGCGACGGCGTACTCGTGGTCCTTGTGGCGGAAACGGCCGTCCTGGTCCAGAACCTTGGGCTCCCAGTCCCCGGCCTCGGCGCAAGGCGCGGGCGCGCCGCCGTCGGCCGCGTAGCAGCGCAGGGAGCCGTCGGGCTCGTGGACGCGCACCAGGGCGGCCGTGCGGGAGACCTCGGCGGAGAGGCGTATAGGGCCGGGCAGCAGGCGCTGCTGGGGCACGTTGTACCAGGTGCGGTAGGTCAGCACGCCGCCCTCGAGACCGAAGCCGCTCTCTCCACGCCCCAGGCCCGAGGACCTGCCGTCACTCAGGTCGAAGGACTCCACCCGGCCGCCGGACAGGCCGAACTCCACCCGGCCGTCGATGAGGCGGGCCGTCTCGTAGGGCCCGCCGCGGGCGCGGAAGCTGTCCAGGAGCTTGTCCTGGGCGGGCGAAAAGAGAAACACCGAACCATCGGAACAGGCCGCCAGGAGCACCCCGTCGCCCTGGCTGAAACCCAGGGCCAGGCAAGGCGACGGCAGCTTCAGCGACACGGCCCGGGGCGCGCCCGCGCCCTGCTCCGCGCACCATACGGAACCCGAGACGTCGGCGGCGGCCAGCCAGGCCCCGGAGGGCGACACGGCCAGGGCCGTGACCGCTCCGGACAGGGCGTGGCGTCCATCCAGGCGGCAGGATTCGGTGTCCACGATGAGCAGGGTGCCGTCCGCGTCGGCGGCGGCCAAACGCCGAGCCCCCGGCAGCCAGGAGAGCAGACGGGCCGGTCCGCTTTCCAGGCGCAAACCCGAGCAGGGGCGGTCGCCGAAGAGGCGGATCGTGCCGTCGGCCAGGGCCACGGCCAAGCTCGCATCCGTGGCCTGATAGGCCGTGGCCTGGTCAAAAAGGTAAAGCGTGGCGGGCCGACGGGTCAGTTGGAAGACGTATTGTCCCAGGGCGCTCTCGGGCGGCGGGCTGTAGAGCTGGTCCTCGTCGAAGGACTGCCCGCGCCGGGCCCGAAAGAGCAGATCCGGCAAGGACTCCGAGGGGACCGACAGGTCCGGCTCCAGAACCACGGGCTCGGGCCTGGGCTGAACCTCCGGCCGCCCGGCTCCGCAGGCCAGCGGCAGGAGGAGGCAGGCAAGGAGAAGCAGGCGCCAGACGAGCATGGAACACAGTCTATGTCAAAGCCCGCTTCCGGGCAAGGCTTGCGGTCGACGTCGGAGGTCTAACCGGCTGAACTTTCAGGCGGCTTGCGGCGCCCATTGAAACGGCCCCTTGCCCATTGCCTCGGGCGATGTTTTTCTGTTAAGTGGTCCCCGGGGGGAGACAGTCCGTCGCGGGCCGCGCCCCTCATCGACGGGTATCAATCCGGGGTCTGTCCCGGATGCATTGCGTTCAATCTCTAAAATCATTTTTTCGAGGAGTCCGCCATGGGTTACAAGATCACCGTTGACGAGGACAAGTGCATCGGCTGCGGCAGCTGCGTGGACATCTGCCCCTCCGAGGTTTACGAGCTGCAGAACGAGAAGGCCGCCGTGGTCAACCTCGAGGAATGCGTGGGCTGCGAGTCCTGCGTGGAGTCCTGCGAGCAGGGCGCCATCACCGTCGAGGAAGAGTAGAACTTCCACTGCCGCGCGGGCAGTCCCTCCCGCGCCTTGACCCCCGGCCCGCCCGCCGGGGGTCTTTTTTTTCGCCGCAGGCACGAAGGCCTCCCCGCCCACCAAGCCGGGCTTGCGGGTTCCCCGGTTTTCCGCTAGGTTTGAAAAAATCTAGAAAAACTGAATAACGCAAAGGAACCAAGGGGTTGTCATGAAAACCCTGAAACTCGCGCCCATCGCGTTCCTGATCCTGTACCTGCTTGCCGGCTGCGCCGCCCGGCAGCAGACCAGCCTGCCGGGCGAGGTCGAACAGGCCGAGGAAACCGAGGCGGTTCTCGGGGCCGACCAGCCGCGCCACGCCGGGCAGGAGGATCGGGCCAGGCCCCAGGCCAAGGCCCTGGCGCGCGAGTCCGACCTCTCCGACCATCAGATCGCGGCGCTCAAGCAGTCCCTGGGCAAGGACGCCTTCGACCAGACCGGCGCGGGTTCCTGGTCCGAGCTGCCCGGGCTCACGGCGGCCCACGCCACCCTGCCCGTGGGCTCCAAGGTCGAGGTCACCAACCTGGACAACAGCCGCCGGTCGGTGGTCATGATCACCGACCGCAACCCCAAGGACGGGCGGCTCATCGAGGTGTCCCGCTCGGCCGCCGAGCAGTTGGGCATGACCGGCTCGGACACGGCCCAGGTCGGCCTGCGGGTGCTGGACCGGCCCCGGGGCAAGGCCGCCAAGGCGGCGGCCAAGGCGGCGGCCGCTGCCGCGAAAAAGCCCAAGGCCGCCCCCGCGCGCAAGCCCACCCGGGTCGAGGAGGACGAGAACGCGGTGAGCCCGGAGGACCGGATCACCGCCGACGAGGCCGAGGGCCGCGTGAGCGCCCCGAAAGCCGCCTCCAAGTCCAAGTCCTCGAAGACCAAGGCGGCGCAGGCCAAGGCGCAGCCCGCCCCTGCCAAGGCGCAGGCCAAGGCCAAGGCTGAACCGGCTGCGGCCAAGACGCCCGCCCCTGCCAAGGCGCAGGCCGCTCCGGCGGCCGCGGGAGGCCGCTACTACGTGCAGGTGGGATCGTTTTCCAGCAAGGCCAACGCCGAGGCGCTGGTCAAGCGCCTCAAGGCCCAAGGCTACGGGAACTCGCGCATGACGGAGAGCCGCAAGGACGGCAAAACGCTCTACCGGGTCCAGGCGGGCGCCTTCGCGGACAAGGCCCGCGCGGGCGCGGCCCAGGGCGCGCTCAAGGGGGAGTTCCCCTCGAGCTACGTCGTGGGCGACTAGGGGTTCAGCTCGGCCCTGAACTTGCGGGACAGGCGGAAGACCACGACCTTGCGCGGAGGCAGGGTGATGGTCTGGCTGGTCTGCGGGTTGCGGCCCTTGCGGGCCTTCTTGGGATAGGCCTCGAACTTGCCGAAGCCGCTCACGAGCAGGGCGTGGTCCTTCTTGATGGACTGTTTCATGAGATCCAGCACCACCTCGACCAGCTCCTTGATCTCGGCCCGATTCTTGTCCGTCTTCTCGTAGATGTAATCCACGATGCCGGCCTTGGTCAGGGTCTGCCCACTCATGTTCGCCTCCTTGAGGGCCGACGGCCCGTCTCAGATCCTGGCGCGGATGGCTTCGGCCAACCGGACCATTTCCTCCTGCCCGGCAT
This sequence comes from Desulfovibrio aminophilus DSM 12254, assembly GCF_000422565.1. Lineage (NCBI taxonomy): Bacteria > Pseudomonadati > Thermodesulfobacteriota > Desulfovibrionia > Desulfovibrionales > Desulfovibrionaceae > Desulfovibrio > Desulfovibrio aminophilus. The sequence continues at coordinate 42,425 of NZ_AUMA01000016.1, forward strand.
AGGACGACTGGGGCCAGAGGGCCAGCCCGTCGCCCGCGTTCCGGGGAATCAGGTGGAAGTGGGCGTGGGGCACCACCTGCCCCGCCGCCGCGCGATTGTTCATGCCCACGTTGAGTCCTTCCGCGCCGGTGGCCTCGACCACGGCCCGTCCCACGGCCTGCATGGCCGCCAGGAGGTCGCCGCCCAGGTCGGCGGGCAGGCTCCAGAGGTCGGGATAGTGCGCCTTGACCACCACCAGGGCGTGTCCCTTGCGCACCGGGGCGATGTCCAGAAAAGCCAGGATCGTTTCGCTCTCGTACAGCTTGGCGCAGGGAATCTCCCCGGCCGCGATCCGGCAGAAAATGCATTCACTGGACATTCCCAAGCCTCCCAACCAGTTGCAAAAAACGGCTTGAAACCTCGATCACCGGGGCCAAGCTCCACGTATACAATTGTATTTATCTCAACCGCATTGGTATATCAAGGAATATCCTCGGGCCGACGCGGGGAGGCCGCCGGGGCCGAAGAATCGTCGGAAGCGGCCGCGTACTCCGGGGCCAAGGCCTGGAAAGCCGCCCGGATGGCCTCGGCGTCGTGGATTTCCGCCGCCCGGGCCAGCCGCTCCACGCCCCGCGCCACGACCAAGGGGTCCGGCGGCGCGGAGCCCAGGACGAGAATCTTCTCGTGTTCCGTGCGCAAAATGCCCTCGCCCCCGGTGATCAGCTCCTCGCGCAGCTTCTCCCCGGGCCGCAGGCCGGTGAAGACGACGCGCACGTCCCGGTCCGGCTCCTTGCCTGAAAGCCGGATGAGATCCCGGGCCATGTCCGCGATCTTCACCGGCACTCCCATGTCCAGGACGAAGACCTCCCCGCCCCGGCCCATGGCTCCGGCCTGGAGGATGAGCTGGGCCGCCTCGGTGATGCTCATGAAGTAGCGCGCGGCCTCGGGGTGGGTCACGGTCACGGGCCCGCCGCGCTCGATCTGGCGGCGGAAGAGCGGGACCACCGAGCCGCTGGAGCCGAGCACGTTGCCGAAGCGCACGGCCATGAAACGCGTCGGCCCGCCCGCGAAGCAGGCCATGAGCAATTCCGTGACCCGCTTGGACGCGCCCATGACGTTGGCCGGGCGCACGGCCTTGTCCGTGGACACGAGCACGAAGCGTTCCACTCCGGCGGAGACGGCCGCGGCCATGAGCTCCCGTGTGCCGAGCACGTTGTTGCGCACGGCCTGCCAGGGGTTCTCCTCCATCATGGGCACGTGCTTGTAGGCCGCCGCGTGAAAGATCACGGCCGGACGGTGTTCGGCCAGAACTCGGTCCAGGAGCTCCCGGTCGGTGACGCTGCCGAGCACCGCAGCCAGATCACGGAAGCCCATCTCCCGCTCCAGCTCGTCGCGCACGGCGTAGAGATTGTACTCGCCCTGGTCCAGGAGCACGAGCCGCGCGGGGCCGAAGCCGATGATCCGGCGGGCCAGCTCCGAGCCGATGGAGCCGCCGCAGCCCGTGACCAGAACCACCCGCCCGGCCAGCATGGAACGGATGCCCGCCTCGTCCAGGCGCACTTCCTCCCGGCCCAGCAGGTCGGGGTAATCCACCTCGCGCAGGGCCGCCGCCACTCCGGAGCCGTCCAGCAGCCGGTCCAGGGCGGGCAGGATCTTGTGCGGCAGCCCCGTGGCCCGGCAGGTCTCCAGCATGGCCCGCATCTCTTCCGGCGTGGCCCGCGAGACCGCGATGATCACCTCGTCCACGGACTCGCGCGCGGCCACGGCCGCCAGTTCGGACACGGGCCCGAGCACGGGCAGGTCGTGGATGGTCCGGCCGCGCTTGGCCGCGTCGTCATCCAGGAAGCCGACGGGCCGCAGCCCCAGCCCCGGATCGGCGGCCATTTCGCGCAGAAGCATCTCCCCGGCCCGGCCCGCGCCCACGATGAGCGCGCGGCGGCCGGGACCGGCGGCCGCGCCGAAGCGCCGGGCGAAGAACGTCCGCACCCCGAGGCGCAGTCCCGAGGTCAGCAGCAGGGCCAGCAACCCGTCCAGGACGAAGACGCTGCGGGAAAAACCCACGAAACCGTGCCGGTAGAGGATGACCACCACCAGAAGCACCTCGGCCAGGGCCACGGCCCGCACCAGGCGCTTCAGGTCGGCCAGACCGGTGTAGCGCCACATGCCCCGGTAGAGGCCGAAAATCAGGAACAACACGGCCTTGAGCGGCACGGCCAGGATCAGGACGCCGGGAAGCTGCTCCATGAAGGCGGGCGGCGGGGCGAAGTCGAAACGCAGTTGGTAGGCCAGCCAGAGCGAAAGGCCGAAGAGCGCGGCGTCGGCCCCGGCCATGATCCAGAAACGCGGGTTGCGCGCGTTGGCCAGGGGCGCGCGCATCAGCCCTTCCCCGCCGCCTCCAGGAGGACGCGGGACACGGCCCGCACGTCCTCCCGGGTCATGGCCGTGCCCGAGGGCAGGCAGAGCCCGCGCGCGAAAAGCTCCTCGCTCACGGCCCCGCCGAAGACCCGCGCGTCCCGGAACACGGGCTGGAGGTGCATGGGCTTCCACAGGGGCCGGGATTCGATGTCCCGGGCCTCCAGGGCCAGGCGGGCCTCCTCGGGCCCCAGGCCGAAGGCCTCCCGGTCCAGGAGGACCACCGAGAGCCAGCGGTTGCCCCGGCACCACTCCGCCTCGGGCATGGACGTGACGCCCGGGGCCCGGCCCAGGAACTCACGGTATTCGTCGAAGATCTCCCGCCGCCGCTCCACCCGGCCGGGCAGGGCCCGCAGCTGGCCCAGGCCGATGGCGGCCAGCACGTTGCTCAGGCGGTAGTTGTAGCCGAGGGTGCTGTGCTCATAGTGCGGGGCCGGGTCGCGGGCCTGCTGCGAGAGCCGCCGGGCCTCGGCGATGAGGGCCCCGTCGTCCGAGGCCAGCAGGCCGCCGCCCCCGGCGGTGATGATCTTGTTGCCGTTGAAGGAGAAGGCCGCCGCGCGCGCGCCCTGGCCCGCGTGCCGTCCCTTGTAGCGGGAGCCCACGGATTCGGCCGCGTCCACCAGCAGGGACACGCCGCGGCGGTCGCAGATTTCCTGAAGCCTGTCATAGTCCGCGCAGTGGCCGTAGAGGTCCGTGGGCATCACGGCGCGCACCACGCGGCCCTCGCGGGCGTAGGTCTCCAGGGCCTCCTCCAGGAGCGCGGGGTCCATGGTCCAGGTGGCCCGATCGCAGTCCACAAAGGCGAGTTCCGCGCCGAGCTGCGCGGCCGGGGCCACGCCGCCCACGAAGGTCAGGGTGGAGGCCAGGACCACGTCTCCGGGGCCGACCCCGAGCATGCGCAAGCCCAGATGCAGGGCCGCCGTGCCGCTGGACAGGGCCAGGCAATGGCGGATGCCGGACATCTCCGCGAAGGCCCGCTCGAAGGCCTCGAGCATGGGGCCCAGGGGCGCGATCCAGCCCGAGTCGAAGGCCTCCCGGACCAGCTCGAACTCCTCCCCGCTCAGGTGCGGCGGTGAAAGAAACATGCGCGGCATGCGGTTCTCCCGGGCCGGAGGGGCACGCCACGGGCTCCCGGCCGGTTTGCGATCGTGGACGCCGTTCCGGCGTTGGAAAGATCAGCGGGGGCGGGCGGGCACGCCCACCACGGTGATTCCGGGGGCCACGTCGCGCACGGCCACGGCCCCGGCCCCGACCACGCACCCGTCGCCCAGACGCACACGCGGCAGGATCGTGGCCCCGATGCCCACCAGGGCATCCTCGCCCACGACGCATTCGCCGCCCAGGACCGCGCCCGGGGCCACGTGGGCGTGGGGCCCGACGCGGTTGTGGTGCTCCACGACGCAGCCGGTGTTCAGGATGGTGTCCGCCAGGATCACGGCCCCGGTGTTGACCACGGCCCGGGCGCAGACCATGCAGCCGGGCTCCAGGATCACGCCCGGGGCCAGCACGGCCGAGGGATGCACGGCGTTGGCGAAGACTTCGCCCGCGCGCAGGAGATGTTCGTACAGACGGCGGCGGCGGGCGTTGTCCCCGATGGCCACGATGACCGCGTCGTGGGGCACGGCGTTCAGGTCCTGGTCCTGGCCGAGCACCGGCAGGCCCAGGAAGACACGGCCCTGGAGATTCGGGTTGCCGTCCAGGAAGCCGACGGGGTTCACGTCCGCGTCACCCGCAGCCCGCATGGCCAGGAGGATGTCGGCCACCACCTGTCCGTGGCCCCCGACGCCGATGACGAGAACGTCCATGGGTCAACCCTCCGAGAGAATGAGACGCACGGCCTCGATCACGTCGGCCACGTCCGCGTCCGAGAGCTTGGGCGAGAGCGGCAGGCTCACGGTGCGCCGCCCGATGGTCATGGCCTCGGGCCAGTCCTCGGGCCGCCAGCCGTAGCGCTGCTGATAATAGGGATGCTCGGGCACGGACAGATAATGCACGCCCACGCCGATGCCCTCGCGGGTCATGCGGGTGAGGAAGTCGTCGCGGGACACGCCGCAGCGGGCCTCGTCCACCAGGATGGTGTAGAGGTGCCGGGCGTGGCGGGTGTTCGGCTCTTCGGGCGCGGGCAGGCCCAAGGGCAAATCCGCGAAGGCCCGGTCGTACATCTCCCAGACCGCCCGGCGGCGGACGTGGTTCTCCTCCACGCGGGCCAACTGGTGGATGCCGATGGCGGCCTGGAGGTCCATCATGTTGTACTTGAACCCGGCCTCGACCACGAAATAGTGCTTGTAGCCCTCATCCCCGAAACGCTTCCAGGCGTCGGCGGACATGCCGTGCAGGCCCAGGATCTTGATCCGGGCCATGCGCTCGGCGTCCGAGGACACGACCATGCCGCCCTCGCCCGTGGCCACGTTCTTGGTGGCGTAGAAGCTGAAGCAGCCGAGATCGCCGAAGGTGCCCGCGTGGCGGCCGCGCCAGGTGGTCTCGATGGCGTGGGCGCAGTCCTCCACCAGGAACAGGCCGTGCTCCCGGGCCAGGGAGGTGAGCGCGTCCATGTCGCAGGACCGGCCCGCGAAGTGCACGGGCAGGATGGCCTTGGTGCGCGGAGTGATCTTCTCGCGCACGCGCTCGGGGTCGATGTTCATGGTCCGGGGGTCCACGTCGGCCAGGACCGGCGTGCCTCCGGCGTGGATGATGGCGTTCACCGAGGCGCAGAAGGTCAGCGGCGTGGTGATGACCTCGTCGCCGGGCTTGAGATCCAAGGCCACCAGGGCCAGGTGCAGGGCCGCGGTGCAGGAGTTCAGGGCCGCGGCGTGGGGCGCGCCCACGTAGGCCGCGAAGTCGCTCTGGAAACGGGCCACCTTGGGCCCGGTGCCGAGCCAGCCGGAACGCATGCTGGCCACGACCTCGTCCACCTCCTCCTGGAGGATGAGCGGCGAACCGAAGACGAGAAAGCGCTCCTTGGGGCGTACGGGCATGGGATCATTCTCCGAGCAGGCCCAGGGCGCGGGGGTAGAGTTCGCCCTGGAAGGTGAGTTCGGCCGCGCCCTGGAGGAAGACCTTGCCGTCCTCCAGGCTCACGCCGAGGGTTTCGCCGCCGGTGGTGGTCAGGGCGGCCGAGGGGCCGGTGAGGCCCAGGCCGGCGGCAACGATCTGGGAGGCGGCCGCGCCGGTGCCGCAGGCGTAGGTTTCGTCCTCCACCCCGCGCTCGTAGGTGCGCAGGAGCATCCGGCCCTTGTCCAGGACCTGGACGAAATTCACGTTGGTCCCGGCCGGGGCGAAGCGGCCGTGGAAGCGGATGTCGTGGCCGAGCTTACGCACGTTCACGGCCGCGACGTCCTCCACGAAGAGCACCGCGTGGGGCACGCCCATGATCACGAAGTGCAGACGCAGGATGTCCGAGCCCAGGCTCAGGTCGATGTCCAGGGTCAGGTCGCGGGGCGGGGTGAGCTGGACCTTGACCAGCCCGGACTCCGGAAAGACCTCGGCGGCGATGGGACCGGCGTCCGTGCCGAAGGAGTGGCGCTCCGGGGCCAGGCCGATGGCGTGGGCCAGCCTGCCCGCGCAGCGCGAGGCGTTGCCGCACATCTCGGCCCGCGAGCCGTCGGAATTGTAGAAATGCCAGCGATAGGCCAGGCCGGAGCCCGCCGGGGCGGCGTCCAGGAAGCAGAGGCCGTCCGCGCTCACGCCGAAGGCCCTGCGGCAGACCTTGCGGGCCCAGCCGGCCATGTCCGCCTCGGGCACCTTGGCCGAACGGTTGTCGATGAACACGAAGTCGTTGCCGCAACCCTGCATCTTGTAGAAGGGCACGCCGTTGTCGAAGATGGTGCTCATGAAGCCTCCCAAACGGCCATCCTTGGAGAAAAACCCCCGGCCGTCAAGGCTTGAATTGCGAGACGAGCATCCCCGAGAGCATCAGGCCGCAGCCCAGGACGCCGCGCAGGTCCATGCCCTCGCCCAGGAGCAGGACTCCGGCCAGGGCCGCGAACACGGTCTCCAGGTTGAGGATGATGGCCGCGTGGGCGGGTTTGGCGTCGCGCTGGGCCACCACCTGAAGGGTGTAGGCCACGCCCACGGACATGAAGCCGCCGTAGAGGATGGGCCAGAGTCCGCCCCGGAGTCCGGCCAGGGTGATCTCCTCGCCCGCCAGGGCCACGCCCAGGCTGAGCACGGCGCAGACCGCGAACTGGATGCTCGAGAGGCGCACGGCCTGCCCGGCGGTCATGCCCGGGGTCAGCCAGCCGATGAGCAGCACGTGTCCGGCCCAGAAGAACGCGCCGATGAAGATGAGCACGTCGCCGAAATTGACGCTCAGACTCTCGCCCACGGAGAGAAAGTAGAGCCCGGCCAGGGCCAGGCCCGCGCCGATCCACGTGCCCAGTCCGATGCGTTGGCCCAGGAAGCGGCCCAGGAGGGGCACCAGGACCACGTACATGCCGGTGATGAAACCGGCCTTGCCCGCCGTGGTGTGGATGATGCCCTGCTGCTGGAGCGTGGCCCCGGCGAAGAGCACCAGGCCCAGGAGCAGGCCGCCCCGGACCATGCCCAGGGGCGGGCGGCGCAGGGTCCGGCCGCTCTCGCCGCGCTCCAGGCGCAGGAACAGCGGCGCCAGGGCCAGGGAGCCCAGGGCGAAACGCACGCCGTTGAAGGTGAAGGGGCCCATGTGCTCCATGCCCAGGCGCTGGGCCACGAAGGCGCAACCCCAGATGAGGGCGGTGATCAGGAGCAGGATGTTGGCGACGGCGCTGCGGTTCATGGATTCTCCGGGTGACAGGCGGCTGTTCTGCCCGTTTCGAAGGGAGAATTCAAGCGGGGTGGCTACCGCAAGGATGATGACTCACACCCCCGGATGATGCTACAGGCTTGTTGAACCAAGCCACTTTTCAAATCGCAGGTACAGCCGCATGAAAATCGAATCCATCCGACTCAAAAATTTTAAAATCTTTCGGGATGTTTTCATTCAAGATATCCCAAAATTCTGCGTGATCGTAGGGGCTAATGGCTCAGGAAAGTCCACCTTCTTCGATGTATTTGGTTTTCTGCATGACGCGCTGAAAGGAAACGTCCGGCAAGCCTTGGACAGCCGTGGGCGTTTTCGTGAAGTGATCAGCCGGGACGCGGGGGAAGACACCATACTCATCGAAATTCAATACCGCATGGAGATCCTCGGCATTGATCGACTGGTCACCTATTCTTTGGAAATCGGTGAACGGCAAGGCGCTCCGGTCATTAAGCGGGAAATACTCCGCTACAAACGGGGACGACATGGCGCCCCCTTCCATTTCTTGAATTTTTCTGAAGGAGAAGGGTTTGCCATCAGCAATGAAGAAGATTTCAACAAACCGGATGAGGAGTTAGAGCGGGAGCAGCAAAAACTTGATGCGCCAGACATTCTGGCAATCAAAGGTCTTGGACAGTTTGAGAGGTTCAAGGCCGCCAACGCGTTCCGCCGTCTGATTGAAGCGTGGCACGTATCCGATTTTCATATTGGGGCGGCACGCGGCCGTAAAGAGGCCTCAGGTGAGTCTGAACACCTCTCCGAGACAGGTGACAATCTGCCACGAGTTGCCCTGTATCTCTATGAACACCATCAAGCAGTATTTAACAACATCCTCAAGAGTATGGTGCGCCGAGTTCCTGGCGTAAAAAATGTTAAACCATTATTGATGGAAGATGGATATCTAACCCTTCAATTTCAGGATGGATCATTTAAAACACCATTTCTTGACCGCTATGTATCTGATGGAACAATCAAGATGTTCGCATATCTTGTCCTATTAAATGATCCAAAGCCCCATCCGCTTCTTTGCGTAGAGGAACCGGAAAACCAATTATATCCAACATTACTCGCTGAATTGGCTGAAGAATTTCGACTGTACTCCATTCGCGGAGGGCAAGTTGTTGTTTCCACTCACTCACCAGACTTCTTAAATGCTTGTGAACTCGATGAAGTGTTATGGATCGTCAAGAAAGACGGCTATGCCGAAATTCATAGGGCCAAAGATGATCCCCAAATCACCAGCTATATGTCTGAAGGCGATAAGATGGGTTACCTTTGGAAGCAGGGCTTTTTCGCAGGAGTCGATCCTCGATGAAAGAGTTGGTCTTTCTTCTAGAGGAGCTGTCGGCGCAAGCCATGCTTGAGGGGCTACTTCCAAAATTACTCCCCCAAGATATCAATCCACGCTTTATTCCTTTTGAGGGAAAACAAGATTTAGAAAAACAACTCGCAAAAAAAATCAAAGGATATAATAATCGATACGCTTCTTTTATCATATTAAGAGATCAGGATTCGCATCCTGATTGCATCGCCCTTAAAACACGATATGTTGAATTATGTAATGAAGCAGGAAGGCCTGATGCGTTAGTCCGTCTAGCGTGTCGCGAGTTAGAAAGTTACTATCTTGCAGATTTAGCAGCTGTGGAGAAGGGCCTCAACCTTCATGGACTCGTAAAAAAACAAGGACGGGAAAAGTATCGCAACCCGGACAACCTTGGTTCCCCTTCAGAAGAACTGAAGCGATTGACACGGGGTCGATATCAAAAGCTTAGTGGGTCGCGCGCAATTGGCCCACATCTTGATTTGGAAAATCGCCGCTCTGCCAGTTTTCGCAATCTGATTGATGCGATCCGGCGTATGGTTACTCAACTATCTGCTTATCAGCCCGAATAATATCCTATCTTACCACTCCACGGGCAGGCGGACCTTCTGCTTGGCCTTGTTCTGGAACAGCACGAAGCCGTTGTCACGGCCATGGACGTAGAGGTCGCGGGTCACGGCCACGTCCTGGCGGCAGTATTCGGTGATGAGGTCCAGGCGGCCCTCCTTCCACCACTTGAGCGCCATGAGTCCGTCGGCGGACTTGCCCGCGCCAAGGGTGGCCTGGGCCAGGTTGTCCAGCTTGAGCCGGTAGCCCAACCGCTGGTGGACCTTCTCCAGCATGTCCAGGGTGGGCAGGCTGTGGAAGGGGAAGGGCGTCACGCCCTGGAGCACGGAGTAGTCGAAGCGGCGCACGTTGAAGCCCACCACGAGGTCGAAGCCACGCAGGAATTCGGCCATGGCGGGCACCTCCTCCTGCGGAAAGTCCCGGAACTCCTCGCGCGCGGAGTCCCAGACCACGGCGATGCTCACGCCCATCCGGTCGGCGCGGTTCCAGCCGCCCACCTCGTCGGCCCCGTAACGCGTCTCCACGTCGAGCACGGCGAAATTCCGGGGCGCGGCTTTCCGCAAAAGCAAGGACTGCTGAGGCTGCGGCGTCTGGGACATGGGCGTTTCCTCCCGGGCCGCGATTTCCGGCGGCCGACCTTCGCGGATGCTCCGCAGTACGAAGCGCGCCGCGTCCTTGTCAATGGGGCGGTTGCCGGAGCCGCACTTGGGTGAGTGCACGCAGGAGGGGCAGCCGGTTTCGCAGGGGCACTCCTCGATGGTCCGCAGGGTGGCGACGATGAGTTCCCCGGCCCGGCCGAACGCCTCGCGGGTCAGGCCCGCTCCGCCGGGCAGGCCGTCGTAGATGAACACCGCCGCCGAACCCACCTGGGGGTGGAAGGGTGTGGAGATGCCGCCCAGGTCGTTGCGGTCGGCCAGCACGAGCAGAGGCAGGATGCCGATGGCCGCGTGCTCCATGGCGTGGATGCCGCCCATGAAGTGCAGATAGCCCTGCTCGGCGGCCCGGCGGATCTCGTCGGCAATCTCGAACCAGAGACCCTCGGTCTCGAAGACCAGGGGCGGGAAGTCCAGGGGCACCATGCCCAGGAGCTTGCCCCCGCGCACGGCCCGCTTTTCGTAGCCGGTGATCTCTTCGGTGACGCGCAGGCGGCCGAAGCTCACCCGCGCGCCGAAGGCCGCGCCGCGATCATGAACTTCCAGTATTTCCGTTGACTTGTGCCCGCGCACGCGGGTGTAATAGGCCACCCGCCGGGGCTCGGCCAGCACCCGGTTCGTCTCCAGGTCCATGTCCGCGATGACGTAGCTCTGGCCCCGGTGCAGGTAGACCGCGCCGGGGTGGGTCTCGCGGAAGGCCCGGAAGGCGTCGATGGTCCCGATCTCCCGGCCTTCGCGATCCTCGATGTGCAGGCTCCGGCCCGCGCCGCGCAGATCCAGGTCGCGGTGGGGCCGCCTTCGTCCGGCCACCACCTCCTTGCCGTCCTCGGTGAAGAACAGCCCGCCCTCGGCGAGGAGATGCTCCACCCGCGCCCGCACCGGCTCCTCGGCCAGGTAGGGCTCGTCCAGGCGCAGGGACAGTTCGGCCGTGGCGCAGACCAGGTGCCGGTCCAGGATCACCGGGTTGTGGGGGTTGAGCACCGCGCACTCCGGCGGCCGGGCGAAGAAGTCCTCGGGGTGGCGCATGAAGTACTGGTCCAGGGCGTCCTCCCCGGCCACCAGGGCCACGGCCGAGTCGCGCAGGGAGCGGCCCACCCGGCCGCCGCGCTGGAGCGTGGCCATGACCGTGCCCGGGTAGCCCACCAGGATGCAGAGGTCCAGGCCGCCGATGTCGATGCCCAGCTCCAGGGCGCTGGTGGAGATCACCGCCAGCAGTTCGCCCGAGGACATGCGGGCCTCGATCTCCCGGCGCTCCTCGGGCAGGAAGCCCGCGCGGTAGGCGCTGATGCGCTCCCGGTACGGCCCGGAACGCTCCGAGGCCCAGAGGGCCACCAACTCGGTGAGCTTGCGCGACTGGCAGTAGAGGATGGTTCTGAGCCCCCGAGCCAGGGCCGCCTGGAGAAGCAGGATCGCGGCCTGGGCCGGGCCGTCCGCCGGATTGAGAAAGACCATGTGCCGCCCGCCCTGGGCCGCGCCGGACTCCGTGACCCCCTCCACGGGCAGCCCCGTGAGCTGGGTGCAGAGCTGTTCCGGATTGCCCACCGTGGCCGAGCAGAAGATGAAGGTCGGGGTGGAGCCGTACAGGGCGCAGATCCGCAGGAGCCGCCGGAACAGGCAGGCCATGTGCGAACCGAACACGCCCCGGTAGGTATGCACCTCGTCCACGACCACGAAGGACAGGCCCGCGAACAGCTCGGCCCAGATTCCGTGGTGCGGCAGGAGCGAGAGATGCAGCATCTCCGGGTTGGTCAGCAGGACGTTCGGCGGGGACTGGCGGAGCTTCTTGCGGCGGTAGGGGCTCGTGTCGCCGTCGTAGATCGCGGCCGTGGGAGCGCTCTTGCCCAGCGGCGCCGCCAACTCCTCGAAGGCCCGCAGCTGGTCCTGGGCCAGGGCCTTGAGCGGGAAGAGATAGAGCGCCTTGGAGTCGGGGTTGCGCAGGGCCTCCTCGATCACCGGCAGGTTGTAGCAGAGGGTCTTGCCGCTGGCCGTGGGCGTGGCCACCACCACGTTGCGGCCCGCGCGGGCCAGGTTCACGGCCTGGGCCTGGTGGACGTACAGCTCCGAAAGCCCCCGGGTCTCCAGCAGGCCGCGCATCGAGGCCCCCCAAGGCCGGGCGGGCTCCGCGAAGGCCGCCTCGCGGCCGGGCAGCAGGCGGTGATGCACCACCTGCCCTCCCAGGCGGGGGGAGTCCAGCAGGGCGGTGACGTATTCCAGGACAGGGTTCATCGGGGCGGAGCTTCCTCGGGCCGGGCGGTGGGATCGCGCCCGCTCTCCCCTCCTAGCGCCTGCCGCCGGAAAAGGCGAGTCCCCGGCCGGGAGGCCCCAGGGCGAGGGTTCCGCGTTTTTTTGTTGACCCGTCTACGGCCTCACGGTTTGTCCTCGGCCCACAAACCAAGGAGAATCCCATGACGGCCTTTTCCCGACACATGGCGCGCACCTACAGCCACCTCTTCAGCTTCGCCCCGGAGGAGATCTTCCCCCTGCTCTGCCCGACCCGCGAGTACGACTGGATTCCCCATTGGTCCTGCGAACTGGTCCATAGCGTCTCGGGCTTCGCCGAGAGGGACTGCGTCTTCGTCACCCGGTTCCCCACGCAAGGCCGCGAGGTCTGGCTCCAGACCCGCCACGAGCCCAACCGGACCGTGGAGTTCGCGCGCATTGGCGCGGAGCGGACGATGCGCTACAGCATTGAACTGCTGCCCGCGCCCGGTGGCGCGGCCCTGTGCGTGACGCAGCGATCCACGTACCTCGACGCGGCCGGGGCCGAGGCGCGCAAGGCCGCTGACGACCGCATCTTCGCGGAAGAGATGCCGGGGCTGATGGCCCTCGTCGAGCGCTACCTGTCGCGCGGCGCGGTCCCCGGCGGGGAATAAGAACCGAAACCGGATCAGCGAGGACGCATCATGGGCTGGACCATCGGCAGGCTGGCCAAACGGCACGGCCTCTCGCGCAGCACCCTGCCGCACTACGACGCCATCGGCCTGCTGCGGGCCTCGGCCCGCGGCGGGGGCGACTACCGGGTCTACGACGCGGCCGACGACGAACGGCTGGCGGCCATCCGCCGCTACCGCCGGGCCGGCCTGCCCCTGGCCGCCATCCGCGACCTTCTGAACGGAGGCGAAAACAGCCTGGCCTCCATCCTGGGCAGGCGGGTCGAGGACCTGGACGCCGAGATCGACGAACTCAAGCGCCAGCGCGCCTTCGCGCTCAAGCTCCTGGGCCGCGCGGACGAGCTGCCGCCCGCCGGGATTCCCCTGGACAAAAAACGCTGGACGGAACTCCTGCGCGCCTCGGGCTTCAGCGAGGACGACATGACGCGCTGGCACACGGCCTTCGAGCGCTCCGACCCGGCGGGGCACCAACGCTTCCTGGAATTTCTGCGCATCCCGGCGGAGGAGATCGCGGCCATCCGCGCCTTCTCCTCCGCGCGGGAAGAAACTCTCCCTACGACTCCAGAAGCTCCAGGCACTCCGAGGTCGTGACCAGGCGGCAGTAGACCGCGCCCAGGGCGGCCAGAAACGCGCCGTGGACCTGGGCCGCCGGAATGGCCGCGCCCTGGAACGAGAGCGCCCTCGTGGCGCAGGCGTCCACCGGAACCACGCAGCCGAAGCCCAGGTCGAAGGCCGCGCGCACCGTGGCGTCCACGCACATGTGGGTCATCATGCCGCAGACCACCAACTCCCGGACCCCGGCCTCGCGCAGGAGGTCCAGCAGCGGCGTGTCTCGGAAGCTGTTGGGAAAGCGTTTGAGCACCACGGCCTCGCCAGGGCGCGGCTGCACCAGGGGATGGAACTCCGCCCCCGGCGTGCCGGGCAGAAAGAAGGTCGAGCCCGGACGCGTGGACTCATGCCGCACGTGGAACACGGGCCAGCCCTTGTCCCGGAAGGCGAACAGCAGGCGCGCGGCCTGGGCCGCGGCCTCGGGCGAACCCACCAGCTCCATGCGGCCGCCCGGGAAGTAGTCGGCCTGGATGTCGACGATCACCAAGGCTTTCATGGGAACACTCCTGTTCGGGAATGATGGTCACGCGTTCCGGGGGAACCCCCTTTCGCGAAAGGGGGTTCCCCCGGGCCCCCTCCTCCAAAGACCTTCATCAAAAGAGAAAGAAGGGACGACGCGGGGGGAACTTGGCATGAATCGGCGGCCTTGAAAAGACGGAACCGGGCCTGTCGGCGTTCTTGACGCCGCAAAGCCCGTTGCGTATCACCCCCTCACGCGACGGTTTTCAACAAAGAGGTCTTTTTGAGCAGCATCAGCATGGATCGTGTCGCATCGGTTGTCGGCGAAAGCCGCGGCCGGTAGACGCGTCCGAAGCCCGAGCCTCCCCTCCCGGGAAGGCCCTTTCCGCCTCGGAGCGATCCGCTCCGTCCGCTCCGGTTCGGCATCCCCGGCCGGTCTTTCTCCGCTTTCGTCCGGCAACCATTCCTTGTCGTTTCCGCAGGCGAACCGCGCCGCGTCCGGCCCCGCGCCGTCACGCGGCATCCCCGCGCACAAGGAGTGTCGCAATGTTCATTCGAGACGAACGGCCTGACGACGTTTCGCGCATCTCGCGCATCCAATACGACGCCTTCAAGAACCACCCGGTCCACGCGCCCGGGGCCGAGCCCACGGAACACCGCATCGTCGAACGCCTGCGGGCGTCCGGCCGCCTGACCCTCTCCCTGCTGGCCGAGGCCGGGGACGAGGCCGTGGGGCACGTCGCCCTCTCGCCCGCCGTGGTGGGCGCGGCCCGCGAGGGCTGGTTCCTGCTCGGTCCCGTGGGCGTGTCGCCGCACTTCCAGGGGCAGGGCATCGGCTCGGCCCTGGTCCGCGCGGCGCTCCGGCGCATGCGCGAGGTGAGGGCCGACGGCGTCGTGCTGGTGGGGGGCCCGCGTTCTACGCCCGCTTCGGCTTCGAGCACATGCCCGGCCTGCTCTACCCGGGCGTGCCGGAGCAATACGTCCTGGCGGCGTGCTTCAACGACGCGGTTCCCCGGGGCGCGATCATCGCCCACGAGGCCTTCGCCGAAGGCGCGTAGCGCCCACCGGCCCTAGCGACACAAACACCGGGGCTCCCGCCGCGGCGGGACGTCCCTCAAGGATAACGGCCATGCAATTGCACGACTTCGGTTTCGACCAATGGTTCGAGGCCCATGCCGCCGAATGCGGCATGGAGGGCTGCGGCTTCGCCCGCGTCACAGCCGTGGACCGGGGCTCCTGCCTCGTCAGGAACGCGTCCCGGGAAATCCCGGCCGAACTGTCGGGACGGCTCGCCTACGATACGAAGAGCCCCGCCGAGCTGCCCTGCGTGGGCGACTGGGTGACGGCGCGCCTCTACAACGACGGGACCGCCGCGATCATCCAGCGGGTGTTTCCGCGCCGGACCTTCCTGCGCCGCCGCTCGCCCGGAACGATCGGCGGGGTCCAGATGATCGCGGCCAACATCGACACAGCCTTCATCATCCAGTCCTGCCGGGTGGACTTCAACCTCGCGCGGCTGGAGCGATATCTGGTCATGGCGGCGGACGGCGGCGTGGAGCCGGTGATCGTCCTCACCAAGGCGGACTTGGCCGCCCCGGAGGAGTTGGAGCACATCCTCGCCACCGCCCAGGCCCTCACCCGGGCCAAGGTGATCGCGCTCAGCAACGTCACCGGAATGGGTTTCGACGCCCTGCGCCAGACCCTCGCTCCGGGCAGGACCTGCTGTCTCCTCGGCTCGTCCGGGGTGGGCAAGACGACCCTCACCAACCGCCTCCTGGGCCGGGAGGCCTTTGAAACGAAGTCCGTCAGCGGCACCGGGGAAGGCGTCCACACGACGACGCGGCGGCAGCTCGTCGTTCTCGGCCAGGGCGCGATGCTGGTGGATACGCCCGGCATGCGGGAACTCGGCATGACGGACGCGGTCGAGGGGATCGACGCGGGCTTCGGGGAAATCGCCGCCCTGGCGGCGCAATGCCGCTACGCGGACTGCACCCACGAGCACGAGCCGGGCTGCGCGGTCAGGGCCGCGATCCACGCGGGCGAACTGGCCGAGGACCGCTACGCCGGCTATCTCAAGCTCAGAAAGGAATCCGAATTCGCGGCTCTGTCCACCCTGGGCAGGCGGCGCAAGGAAAAAACCTTCGGCAAGTTCATGCACTCATTCAAGAAACAACTGAAACGCTGACCCACCCGCACCGGGCCGTCCTCTGGACGGCCCGGTTTTTTGCCAGGGGGCCAGGGGCCAGGGCCCCTGGCGGGGGGGGCAGGGGGCAATCCCCCTGGTGCCCGGAAGACAGTCTATTGACTGGGGCACGCCGCTGGTTCCGCCCGCGGCGTCGGTGGCGGTGTCCCTCATTGTGGTGGTTCCGCCGGGCTCCACGCCGAGCGCGCCGTCGGTGGTCAGTCTGGTCTGTTCACCCGTGTCGGAACCGCCGGAGACCTTCACGTTGCCGCCGGAGCTGATGGCGATGCCGACCGCGCCGGGGGTGCACAGAAGAATTGCCTTCCCCAAAGGCAAAGCAAACTTCGCCAGCAATTTCCTGGCAGCATGGAAAATCAAAACCATAGGCTCATCTCATGGATACGACACCCCCATCCATGCGCCTTACTGTGTCCTATGCGGAGCAAAGGCTACCCCAGGGAACAGGATGACGTGCGGAGTGCGGTTGTGGGGCAGACGTTATCCAGCGGAAGCATATTCATCAGTGCGACACGCAAAACCGATAATTTGCAGGGCATAAAAAGCGAGTACGCACGCCTTCCCTCTCCAATCCGAACTTGATAGAGGATCTCTCCGAAATTCTGTTGATTCTTGGCACTCAAGGGCTGAATGGGATCCCCCCCTTTTGGGCGGTTGCTCCGCATACGCATCATCGTGCCGCTGTGCGCATTTTCAGTCCAAGGTCGAGAGGTCCCTCAAGCGCTTCGCGGCGGGCACGAGCAGAGCATTACAGCCATGGCATGTAGAGAGACTGGATGAAATTCAGAGTTTCCCTGCTGTTAGCGTGTGCGCTCTGCCTTGCCGCACAGTCCGCCTTCGCCGCCACCCAATATGCCGTTGGTCCCTTCATCTTGAACGTGCGTTCAGCGGGCGAGTCGTATCAGGAAGTCCCGCCGCCGTATCCGCCGACCATCGTCACCGGAGACTTCAGCGCGGCGGAGCTGGAAGCCATCATGGCGGGCGTCAATGTCTGGGTTGAACGGGTTGGCGGCAGCGCCTCCCCCGGCATCATCATCAACCTGGCGAAGGTCGCCGACCCGAGCGGCACGGCCTACAACTACACGTACTACACAGGCCGCGAAAATCCCGACCTGTACGACTACCTCGTAAACGGCCAGTACCATGCCCCGAACCCCTCCCTCGGCTATCATACCGAGGTCGTCTACGCCATCGACTACCCGGCGACGCCCACGAGGCTGGGACTCGACGGCCACCTTTGCTCCACCAGCATGGCTCACGAACTGATGCACGCCCTCGGCATGCACGGCGTGCTCTTGCGCCAGAACGACGGCCTCCCGTGGAACCAGACGACCTGGACGTTCGACGCGTCATCGGCGTGGGACTCGCACCTGTACGACGTCAATGGCGTCAAGGGCGAGCAGGGCAGCATCGTCTTCGACCCCGCAGAACCCACCAACCGCTCCAACGGCAGTTTCGTGCTGCCGGACTTCAGCGCCGACCCCACGCACCCCATGCCCTCGCATCCGGGGCAGGTGAGCTTCTTTCCCACCTTCCATGGCCCGGCCGTGGACGCGCTCAGCAACGGCAAGGGGTTGCCCCTCGCCGGCGGCATCGGGGCAGACTACCGGATCGATGACGGCAATGTGCTGGGGCACTCGGCCCTGCTGGGGTCGCTCATGTCTTGCTCGCCCGTTGCATTCGTGCTCTTTCCCGAGTTGGAGCTGGCTGCGCTCAAGGACATGGGCTATTCCGTCGACCTGAAGCAATTCTTCGGCAAAAGCTACTACCCAAGCAATCTGGGCGGCTTTCTGACCACCGACCCCGCCATGGCGCCCGGCAAGGTGGGAGCGTATTTGGCCGAGACCGCGGACACCGTGGTCAATACCGCCGGCTTCAACAGCGCGGCCTCCTTCGGCACGGGCCTGCACGTCTACCGCGACAAGCTCAACGTCACCCAGGCGGCGAACATCTACGCCAGCGGGAACGCGGCGGGCGGCATCCGCATCGACGGGGTGGGCAACACCCTGACCATCCCCAACGGGATCACCGTGTCCGCAAACGGAAATTACGGTACGGGCCTGCTCGTCTCCTACGGCAAGGGCAACGTCATCAACCTCAATGGCGTCGTCGAGGCCACCGGCCCTGAGGGCGTCGGCGCGGTCTTCGACACCGGCTCATGGTACTTGTCCTATTATTACATCCCGCCAGGCGCATATGGAGTCAACGCCGACTACCGCTACTTCTTAAGCAAGATGAACTCCGACCTGAACGGGCCGCTGGTGGACTCCTTCAATATCGCAGGAAGCCTTACGGGCTCCTCCGCGGCGATACGGATAGGCTCCTATGCCTACGTCAAGGCCATCAACATCATGCGAGGAGCAGCCGTCACGGGCGACATTGTGAACGGGTGGAACCCCTGGGACATGGGTGTGTCGTCAAGCAACACAACGGCCCTGAACGTTGGCGTGAGCGATACGGCCGGAACGCCGGACAGCGCCTTCAACATGCGCTACGACGGCGACATCACCGGCCCGGCAAGCTTCAAAATGAACGTCGCCGGCGGCACATTCTCCTACAACGGCACGTACAGCGGCCTGGCCGCCACCGTGCAGGCCGGGGCCACCCTCAAGGGCAACGCCACCTACCAGCTCTATGCCGACGGCACCCCTGCCGGGCAGGCCGCCCCGGGCGACGGCGCGTTCACCAACGCCGGAACCGTCGCGCCGGGCAACAGCATCGGCACGGTCAACATCACCGGCAACTTCACCAACACCGGCACCCTGCTCATGGAGTTCGACGCCAGAGGGCAAACGGACAAGCTGAACGTCAGCGGCGTGTTCAACCACAACACCGGCGCAGGCGCAAAGGTGACGGTGGCGCCCGAGCCCGGGTACTACTCCGGCACCATGGCCATACCCTTTCCGAGCATGTTCAGCGGAGGCGGGGGCAGCACCCTGCCCAGCATCATCGACAGCTTCGTGGCCCCAAACTCGCCCACCCTTGGCATGACGATGTCCGCCGGGCCGGTGTACACCGTGACCACCACGCGCAGCGCCAACGCATACAGCCAGTATGCCACAAGCAGCGACGCCGCCGACTTGGGCCGCGCCCTGGATGCAATTGCAGGCTCTGCCCAGAGCGACATGCAGCAGCTGTTCAGCGTGCTGGACTTTTCCTCAGCGGGCGGCGGCACCATCGCCACCGCCATGGTCGAGCTCTCTCCGGCGGCCTACAACAGCTCGGCCCAGGCCGCTCTCAACTCCAGCCGGATGCTCTCCAGCGCATTGTTGCGGGCCATGCAGCGGGCGCCGAGCTCCCTGGCGCGCGGCAAGAACGGCGGCGACAGCCCCGAGGTCTGGTCCGCCTATGCGGTGCCCTACGGCGGGTTGCAGCAGCAACGCACCCTGGGCGAGGCTCCGGGCTACAGCTCCTCAGACGCCGGCGTCTTCAGCGTCGTTGAGCGCGAATATGAAGATGGCCTCAGCGCGGGCTTTCATGTGGCGCTCACGCATCGCCAGGTGGATGTAAACACCCAGGCTGGCGGGCAAATGAATACCGACGGCATGCATTTCGGCGTGCAGGCCCAGGTGCAGCCGAACCCTTCGGAAGGCGGGTACGCGCACGGCCTGGCGCGGGTCGGCATCGAGAACAACACCTCCCGGCGCAAAGTCGACTTCAACGGCTACCAGCGTACCAGCCAGGGAGAGTGGATAGGCTTGGCCAGTGGGGCGGATGTGGGCGCGGGCTACAATTGGCGTGTGGGGCCGGTGTCCTTCGGGCCGGTTGCCGACCTGGATTACGCCTTCAACTGGCGCCCGGCCGTGAGGGAGACCGGCGGCGGCGGGGCCGACCTCGCCCTGGACTCCGCCGGGCAACACAGCCTGCACTCGGCCCTTGGCGGGCAGCTGCAAACGGAACTCGGCCTTGATCAGGGCCAGCTCATCCAGGCCGGGTTGCGCGCAATGTGGCTGCGTGATCTCTTGGGCGACGCCATAACCACGCGCGGCAGCTTTGCCGACGCCGACGGCCCGAAGTTCTCGTCACACGCTCCTGCGCCGGCCAGAGACAGCTTGGGACTCAGCGCGCACGCTTCCCTGCTGCTGACGGACGGCCTGAGGTGCGGCGCCTTTGTCGGGACCGAGCTGTTCCGGGCAGGTTTTTCCAGCGTCGAGGGCGGCCTGTCCTTCAACTGGAATTTCTAGGTGTTCCATTTCTCCCCTTGACCGGGGCTTGGGGGCAAAGCCCCAGAGGATTCCAGGCGGGTTCGCGGGGCGGCCTGCCGATGCGAGGCGGAAGCAAGGCCTCGAGCTTCCGTGCCGGAACGTGGACCGGCCGCCACAAGGCCTGCCGACGCGGAATGTTGCCCGCGAAAATGCGTTCTGATAGCCTGATCAAGGGAGTATATCCTACCGGCCCGGCCCCGTCCCGCGAGACGCGCCCTCGGCGCCGGAGATTCATGGCCGGGTGTGATGGCGTGCACCATGCCCGGCCATGCATGGGTCATGAGAGCACAGAGCTGAATACGCGACATGGAGGTTCTCATGAAAATGCCTGAACATCCGGTGCTCCAGTACCGTTGGGCGCTACGGGATGGAAAAGAAGGGAAGGCCCTTGTGTATTACGGGCTGCGCAATCCGCCGCGCCAGCATGAGTCCGTGGTGTCCATTCCCAGCTTTCTCGCCGAGGCGCTGAACCGGCCCGACGGCTCGACCAGCCTGGACAGGCTGCCGCAGGCCGTACGCGAAAGCGAGGACTTCCTGCACTTGGTGGAGCAGCGGATCGTGGTGGACCGGCCGGAGCAGCGCAAACCGTCCACGGCCGAGCACAAGCGGGCCTGCGTCCGGTGCGTGGCCGACGACCACCTGTTGCCCGGGCTGGAGTTCGATGAACGCGGTGTGTGCGCCTTCTGCCAGTGCTACGAGCTGGCCGAACGGGATGGCGGGTCCGCCGGACCGCGCAACCAGGTGGATGACGCCGAACTCCTGTCCATCGCCGCCGCCAACAAGGAGTCCCGGTTCGACGTCATGGTCCTGTGCACCGGCGGCAAGGACTCCACCTATCTTTTATGGTATCTGGCCAAAAAGCTTGGGCTCCGCGTTCTCGCCGCATCCTGGAACATGCCGTACACCAACGAGACCTGCCGGAGAAATCTTCGCCGCGCTCTTGAACTGCTGCCACAGGTCGAGCTGGTGGAGCGGACCCTGCCCTGGAACGACATCCGCGCCGCCATGCGCGCCCAGTTCGGCAACGTGGGCGTGCCGTGCCTCTGCCCGGTGGTGGCCCATGTGTTGTTCTTCCCCCTGGCCACGGAGGAGCGGATTCCGATAGTCATGCAGGGGGTTGAGGAAGTGCAGCTGGCGGTCATGAGCTATGTGCTGCGCAACCTGCGGCCGGGCAAGGGACAGTCCAAGCCCGCGCCGCCGTCCATCCGCGAGCAGACCCTCCAGTTCCTGGAGATGGTGGCCGACGCTCCCGAACCGGCCGATCCCTTTTCCATGACAGCGGATTTCATCAACTACCAGCGGTCCATCCGGAGCGTCCTCGATCCGATCTATGCGCCGTTCGACCGCATGCTGCGAAGGGCCAGACTGGACGAATCCGCGTTCCTGCCGCAGCTACGACGCCTCAGGACGAATGAGCTGTACGGCACGTGGTCGGAGGTGGCGGAGCTCATGCACAAGGAGATGGACTGGAGAATGCCGCCGGGGCAGAGGGGACTGCTGCACACCAGCTGCCGCATCGAGAAGGTCAAGGACTACTGCCAGTACATGCGCTTCCGCAACATGCGCTCCACCTACTTCCCGCAATCCATCGTGGAGGTGAGCGCCGGGGTCTTCTTCGGGCTGCTTTCCCGCGAGCAGGGACTGAAGGAGGTGGCGGAGTTGGGCTATCACCACGAGCCGGAGGTCATGGCCGAGCTGCTCGAAGACCTGAAAATGGGCGAGAGTGACCGCAAGCCCCATGGAGAAGCCGTCTATTCCCTGTGCAACTGCTCCGAAGGATTCTGAGGGGATCATGAATGATGACTTCCTGAACCGGGCGCTGCCCATCTTCACCGAGGCGGGCTTCGCGGTCATCAGGAGCAAGCTCGTCGCCTTCGCCGGCCTGGGCGGCGTGGGCGGCGGCGCGTTTCTGGCCCTGGTCCGCTGCGGGGTGACGCGGTTCCGCCTGGCGGAAAACGGCGTCTTCGACCCCCCGGACATGAACCGGCAGGCCGCGGCCTTCGGCCACACCATGGAACGGCGCAAGCTCGAAGTCTATGCGGAGCTGGCCCGGTCCATCAATCCCGATGTGGACCTGGAACTCTTCCCGGAAGGGGTCGACGAGGACAACCTCGAACGGTTCCTGGCCGGAGCGGACCTGCATGTGGGGGTGATCGACGCGGAAAAGGGGGCCGAGGTCAAGGCCAAGGCTCCGGGCCTGATCCAAAAGCACGGCCTTCCCATGTTCACTTGCGGGGCCGTCGGTTTCGGCTCCGTGCTGGTGGGCCACGAGCCCGGCGGCATGATGCCGGAGGAGTTCTGGCGACTGGCGAAGGAGAAATCCAACGGCGGCGGCCTGATGCCGTCACTGCTCGAAGATTTCTTCAACCGTCCGGTGATGGAGCGCATCGCCCGGGGCTTGGCCTCCGGCAAAGCGCCCACCACGGCCATCGGATGCTTGGCGGCGAACGCGCTGCTGGCTTGCGAAGTCCTCGTCTGCCTGTTGCGGGGCACCGGTCTGGTGGACCGCGAACCGATCTACGCCCCGCGGTTCACCATGGTGGATTTCCTCAGCCAGAGACTGATCGTGGGCGACGTGAGCCTTGGGGAATGACGGCCCGCCTCCCTGGCGTGATCTTCCCCTCTGGAGCCGAAAATGGACCGCAAGGAACTGATCCGCACGCTTGAGGAGTCGCGCCGGGAGATCGAGCCCGGCCAGGATGTCGGCATCGAGCCTTTTCGTCCCGAGGACGCCCTGGGCGTCGCCCTGGCCTACCATGAGGCCTATGGCGACGCCTTTCCGCTTGAATATGTCTACGACCCGGCGGAGATCGCCCGCCGCAACGCCTCGGGCGACCTGCACACCGTGGTGGCCAGGACCCCCAAGGGGGAAGTGGTGGGACTTTTCGGGCTGTTCCGCCCCGCACCCAATCCCGAGGTCTACGAGGCCGGGCAGCTCATCGTCCTGAAAAGCTACCGGAAGCGCAACGTGGCCACGGCCCTGAGCGTGGAAGCGCTCGACAACCTTCCGGTGCGCCTTGGCCTGCCCGTCATGATCTGCGAGGCGCTCACCAACAACGTGGCCTCGCAACACTTGAGCGAGGTGAAGGGCATGACCTTCACCGGGCTTGAGGTGGAGTGCATGCCGTCCCTGGCCTCCGCCAAGGCGGACGGCCCGGCCCGCAACATTTCGCTGTTGCTGATGTTCAAGGTCTTCGACAAATCCGCCTGCGCCGTGCACCTGCCCGAGGCCTACCGGTCCTTCTGCCAGGCGGCCTACGCGGAGATGAACCTGCCCCGCACCATCCTGCCCGGGGCGTCTCCGGCGGGCGATACGGTGGTCGCGAGCCGGTTCGTCCTCCCGGAGATCGGGCTGGTGCGCCAGACCGTGCAACGCTGCGGCAAGGATCTTGGCGAGCTTGTCATCGCCTCCGAAGCCGCCGCCGGGGAGCGGGGCTTGGTCCAGGTGTTCCTGAACCTCGGCGACGCCGCCGCGCCCCAGGCCGTGGAGGCTTTGCGGGACAGGGGATATTTCTTCTCCGGCCTGCTGCCTTACTGGTTTGGGGCGGACGGCCTGGCCATGCAGAAGGTCGGCCGGGAGCCGGACTGGGAGGCCATTCAGGTCTGCGGCCCAAAAGCCGACGCGGTCCGCGTCATGGTTCGGGAAGACTTCAAACGCGCCTGGAAGGGCCGACGTTCATGATCTGAACCGCACGGGCGTTCCCCTTGCCGCCATCAGACGGCGCGCGCGGAAACGGCCTCCCCGGCCGAGCCGGACAGCTGTGCCGCAGCGCGTTTTCCGATCAGGCCGAGAATGTTGTCGCGCGCGATCATGCGGGCCGTCTTCGGGGGCAGGCGATCCAGCAAGGCGTTGTACTTGAGGATGTTGGCGGGATACTTGTCCCAATGCCCCACCACGTCCGTGCCGACCATGAAGCGGCCGGGCCGGCGCGCGATCAGCTCCGCCCAGGTCGCGAAGGACGCCTCATCCTTGGCGATGTAGTTCTCGAACACCAGCCAGGAAAGATCGAAATAAAGGTTGGAGTGGCGCTGAAGCGCGCCCTCGGCGATCTCCGGCAGGTTGGAGAGCTCCACCCGGCGCGAGACGCCCACGTGCGCCCAGACGATGTTCGTCTTGCGGTTGTGGCGCAGGGCGTTCTCCATCTCCCCGAGGTAGAGGGGCTCGTCCATCTGCACGCCGGAGATGTTGTGATGAATGATGACGGGCATGCGCATTTCGGCGGCCAGGTCGTAGACGGGCAGCAGGGCGGGATGGTCCGGCCGGGGCGGCTCGCCGTAGGTCTGGGCCGTGAGGTCGTCGTGGCGGCACATGATCTCGCCGATGCCCGCGATGAGGCCGGGATATTCGCCCAGAAGCCGCCGCAGGAGATCGGCCGCGTTCATGTCGTTGGCGTTGACGCCGCAGATGAAGGGCAGGAAGCGCGAGCGGATGTGCGCCGGGGCCTGGGAAAGGTGCTTGAGCAACAGGAAGTCCGTGCCGGAATAGTAGTAGCAGCGCGAGTCGTTGGACAGGTAGTACTTGGGCTTCTTGGGCGCGGACGGGTCCCATTGCTTGATCATGGGCATCCCGAACAGCACGGCCCGCTCCACGTTGGCCGCGTTCATGGCCGCCACCAGCCGCTCCAGTCCGTCCGTGACCTGGAGAAAGTCCAGGTAGTGCAGATGGCAGTCCACATAGCTGTGGCCGGAAAACACGGGCGGCTCGGCGGCCTCGGGCTGGTTGGCCGACCCTGCGGCCAGCAGGCGGACGGGCAGGGACGCCAGACCGGCGGCGGCCAGGGACGCCTTGAGGAAATCACGACGCTTCATGCGGCCCTCCTCTTTTCGTTGAAAAGCATCCGGTTTCCGCGCCTTTCTGAAATGGGGCGAAGCCCCCCCGGCTTCGCCGGTTCATGGAAAGGCAAAAAAACTCCCGCACCGTTCTGAAACAGGGCGAAGCCCCCCGATTTTCAGTCCTCGTCGCCCAGGGCCGGGACGAAGCCCGCGCGGCGCAGGGCGGCCAGCCCGGGGAAGCCGTCCGGATCGTCGGGCGGCAGGAGGAAGCGGCGGCGGCCGTCGTCCAGGATTTCGCGCAACCGCACCAGGGCGGCGTGGGCCAGGGCCCGGGAGCCGAAAAACGCCTCGGGGTCCGGGAAGGGACGCAGGGCCGCGACGAACGGGGCGCAGTGGCGCAGGGGGGTCAGTATCTCCTCCGTGGCTCGGGCCGTGGGCTGTTCATGGCCCAGGGCGGCCAGGAAGAGCCGGGGCAGATTGAGAACCAGCCGGAGGCCCAGGCCGTTGCGGTCCAGGAGGCGGCCGAGGGCCACGAGGTCCGGGGCCCGGGCCACCAGGGGCTGGGACGCGTCCGGGGTCTCGGCGCAGCGGTTTTCGAGCAGCAGGCGCACACCGGGGCGGCGGCGGGCCAGTTCGGCCTCGAAGGGCCGGTAAAGAATGAGGAACTCCTCCAGGCCGAGACAGTCGACGCGCAACGGCGGGGAGAGCACGAGCAGGCGCGGGGCGGGCAGATCCCGGACGAGGCGGTGGAAATGGAGGTAGAACTCACGGGTCCAGGGCTGGCCGGACCAGAGCCGGGGCAGGCCGTCGCGGCGGGCGTCGCGCAGCATGTTCAGGCCCCTGAGCAGGGGCGAGACGCAGGCGCGAGGCTCGTCGCCGGTTTCGGCGCGCAGGGCGTAAAGCCCGTCCGGGGCCGGAGGGCGGGCGTCCAGGTGGCCGGGATGCTCGGTCCAGGCGCCGGGGGGCGCGTCGACGGGCGGATGGACCTGGACCAGTCGGCTCATGGCGGAAGCCCGGGCTACTTGCCCGCCAGGTTGTACTTCTTGAGCTTGTACTGGAGGTTGCTCTTGGACAGCCCGAGGAGGTCGGCGGCATGGGACTGGACGAACTCGCAGCGGACCAGGGCCCGGCGGATGACCGCGGCCTCGATCTTGTCCAGGGTCTGGGCCAGATCGAGCTTGATGGGCAGGAGGTCCACGGCGCTCTTGAACTGGGAATCCTCGTCCTTGATCTCCGGGGGCAGATCGTCGGCGTCGATGTACTCGCCCGGGGCCAGGACCACGCAGCGCTCCATGACGTTCTCCAGCTGGCGCACGTTGCCCGGCCACTCGAAGGCCGTGAGGTAGTCCATGGCCGAGGGACTGAAGCCCTTGAACTCCCGGCCCGCCTCCTTGGAGAACTTGTGCAGGAAGTGGGTGGCCAGGATGGGGATATCCTCGCGGCGCTCGCGCAGGGGCGGCAGGGGCAGGCTGACCACGTTCAGACGGTAGTAGAGATCCTCGCGGAAGGTTCCGTCCTTGACGGCCTGCTGGAGGTTCTTGTTGGTGGCGGCGACCACGCGGATGTCCACCTCGATGGACTCGGAACCGCCGACGCGCTCGAAGGTGCGCTCCTGGAGCACGCGCAGGAGCTTGACCTGGAGGTCGTGGGAGAGCTCCCCGATCTCGTCCAGGAAGAGCGTGCCCTTGTCGGCCATTTCGAAGCGGCCCCGGTGGCGGGACACGGCTCCGGTGAAGGAGCCCTTCTCGTGGCCGAAGAGTTCGGACTCCAGGACACCCGCGCCGAAGGCCATGCAGTTCACGGCCACGAAGGGGCCGTCCTTGCGCGGGGAGCACTGATGGATGGCCCGGGCGATGAGCTCCTTGCCGGTGCCGGACTCGCCGGTGATGAGCACGGTGCTCTTGGTGGGCGCGGCGCGCTGGACCATCTCCAGGATCTGGAGCATGGGCTTGGCGCGGGCGATGATGTTGCCCAGGGCGAAGCGTTCGGCGATCTGCTCGCGGAGCATCCGGTTCTCGCGCTGGGCCCGGGCGTACTGCGCGGCCTTGGAGAGCGAGAGAAGCAGCTCCTCGTTGGAGAACGGCTTGGTGATGTAGTCGAAGGCCCCGAGCTTCATGGCCTCCACGGCGGATTCGATGCTGCCGAAGGCGGTCATGATGAGCACGGGGATGTGCGGGTAGCCTTTCTTGACGTGCTCCAGAACCTCGCGGCCCGTGAGCTTGGGCATCTTCATGTCCGTGACCACCACGTCCACCTCGGACTCACCGAGGTAGGTCAGGGCGGTTTCCGGGTCGTCCAGGGCCGTGACCTTGTAGCCCTCGTCCTCCAGGATGGTCTGAAGGATGAGCAGGTAGTTGCGTTCGTCGTCCAGGATCAGAATGTGGTCGGCCATGCTCGTGTCACCTCGGGAAGAAAGCCGGGGGCCCGGCGGGGTGCGTCCTTCTTACGTGCGCGGGAAGGTGATGTCCACCCTGGCCCCGCCCTCGGGAGCGTTGGACAGGGCGAGCGCGGCGCCGTGGGACTCGATGATGCTCTGCACGATGGCCAGGCCCAGGCCCGTGCCGCTGTCCTTGGTGGTGAAGAAGGGATCCTTGACCTTGTCCAGGCTGTCGGCCGGGAAGCCGGGGCCGGTGTCCGTGAGGGTCACACGCACGGCCTCGCCGTCGACGGAGCCCCGGATGCGGATCGTGCCGCCGCCGGGCTCCATGGCCTGCATGGCGTTGGCCACGACGTTGTAGAAGGCGCGGTAGAGCAGATCCTTGTCACCCTTGACCACGAGAGCGGGCGGACAGTCGCGATCAATGACGACCTTCTTCTTCTCGCACTCGGGCTCCAGGAACACGGCGGCCTGCTCCAGGACGCGGCAGAGATCCACGTCGTCGCGGCGGGGCTGGCGGGGCCGGGCATAGTCCAGGAAGTCGCCCACGGTACGCGACAGACGCCTGGCCTCGTCGAAGAGGGCCTCCAGGATCCGCAGGTAGGAGGGACTCTCGGCCCGGGCCTTCTTGAGCACCAGCTCGGCGCTGGAGCAGATGATGCCCAGGGGGTTGCGGATCTCGTGGGCCACTCCGGCGACCATGCGGCCCATGCCCGCGAGCTTCTCCTGCTGGAGCAGTTCGCGCTCCAGGCGCTCCTTCTCGGCCAGGCGCTCCATGTTCATGCGGTCGGCCCGGCGGATGACCGACATGATGACCCAGAACAGGGCCAGGGAGGTGAGCAGGGAGGAGAAGACCACCAGGCGCTCGAAGTTGAGCACGGCCAGATAGTCGGCGGTGACGTCCTGGGTGAACTCCAGGATGCCCATGACCGGGTTGTCGTCGCTGCCCGACGAGAGGCTGCGCTCCGCGCGCAGGGGAGAATATCCCTTGAGGACCATGCTCCCGGGCTTGAGTTCGGGCAGGAACAAGGCGACCAGCCGGGACACGCCGATGGTGAACTCGAAGTGGTTGAGCCCGGTTTCGCGGGCCCGCTTCACGCCCTCCCCGGCCAGGCCTTTCTTGCCCACGATGTCCGGGTTCAGGGAGTAGACCACCTGGTAGTCGGCCAGGGCGTAAAGCCGCAGATCCTGGACGTTCAGGCTGTGGATGGTGGTGCGCACCACCTGGTCCAGCCGGGCGTACTGCTCCTTGTTGGACAGGGCGATGGCCCCGTAGCCGATGACCGTGGGCAGGGTGAAGCGGGTGTATATCTGGTGGCTCAGGTTTTCGGTGAGCAGTTGGGCGAACTGCTTCTGCTTCTCCAGGAGCACGCGCTCGGCGTAGTTGGAGAGCAGGGTCGCAAGCGCCAAACTGGAGCCCAGGATGAGCACCAGGAGGGTCCAGGAAAGCACCTTGACGAACTGGAGCGGCCGGGCCGAGTCCGGGGCGTGTCGCGATTCCAAGCCTCAGAACTCCTGTGCGTCGCGGAGTTGCAGCATGCAGGCGTCCAGGTCGGCCTTTTCCCTGTCCAGGCCGGGACAGCCCATGCGCGCCTGGGCCAGACGTTTGCCCAGCTCCACGGCGGGCTGGTCCAGGGGATCGATGTCCAGCAGCCGGCCGGTGAGGATGGTGGCCGCGCCGAGCAGTCCCATGACCTTGCCCGCGGCCCGGGGCGTGTCGCGCTCCAGGGCGATCTCCACCAGGGGCACCCCGCTCCTGGTCAGGGCCATGCGGGTGCCGAAGGCCTCGGCGCTCAGAAGCTCCCCGAACGTCTTGTCCGCGACGTAGCCGAACTTCTCCGGCAGGGACGCCGGAAAACGCGGGCCCGGAGGCAGGCCGTCGCAGGTCAGGAAGAGGCAGGCCTTGTTGCGCGGGCCGTCCAGGAACATCTGGTTCACGGAGTGCTGGTCCGTGACGCCCACGGCCGGGATGGGCTGGCTGCCCTTGCCCTGCTTGCCGAGGCTTTCGGCCCAGAGCTGGGCGAACCAGTCGCCCAGGCTGGCCCAGAGCGGCACGTAGCCGAAGAAGATCATCTCGCAGAAGCCCGCGTCCATGAGCCCGGCGGCCCAGGCCGCCAGCCGGAAGGACGGATGCGCGGCCAGGGCGGCCCCGTCCAGGCCCGGCGCGGCCAGGGGGTCCAGGACCTCCTTGGCCCCGGCCACCAGCTCGGCCGAGTCGATGCCCAGGAACTCCGCCGGGACCAGGCCCACGGCCGAAAGCACGGAGTAGCGCCCGCCGAGGTTCTCGGGCACGGGCAGGCTGCGGCAGCCCAGACGGTCGGCCTCCTGGCGGAAGAACCCGGACTTGGCGTCCGTGACGAACCAGAGGTGCCTCTTCCAGGCCGCGCCCAGACGCTCCTCCAGCCAGCGGGTGACGATGAAGTACTGGCCCGTGGTCTCGATGGTGCCGCCGGATTTGCTCACGGCCAGCACCAGGGTCTTCTCCGGCGGCAGCTTGGCCAGCCAGGCCTCCAGGGAAATGGCGTCCACGTTGTCCGCGATCCAGAGCCAGGGACCGGCGTGGCCGGGCTGGTCCTGACCGGGGGCGAAGGCCTTCTGCAGGAAGCGCGCGCCCAGGGCCGAGCCGCCGATGCCGAGCAGGAGCATGTGCTCGAACCGCCCGAGCTCGGCCTTGGCCGCCGCCAACTCGCCCTTCAGGGTCTCCCGATAGGGCATGTTCACGAAGGGCAGCTTCCCGGCCTTGACCTCTCCGGCCAGACGCGCGGCCAGCTCCCCGGCCCGTCCCGTATGAGGCCCCAGCGGCAGCTTCGCCTCCCAGGCATTGGTCCAGTCGAGCGCGTCGGACATGGCAACCCCCTGTGGGCCTTCGGCCCGTTGTGTCGAGTCCAGGGCGCGGCCCCGGCGCGGGTCCAGAGGCGCGCAGCCCCTGGCCGCCGGAGGGCCTGGCCTACTTCTTCAACAACACCGCCCCGACCTTGTCCAGGGCGGTCTTCAGCGTCTCGTCGGCCACGGCGTAGGAGAAACGGATGCAGCGGTCGTCGCCGAAGGCCGAGCCGGGCACCAGGGCCACGCCCGCCTTCTCCAGGATGCGGGTGCAGAGCGCGGCCGAGTCCGGGGCCTCCTCGTCGTAGAAGGCCGACAGCACCGGAAAGAGATAGAACGCGCCGTCCGGGGTGGGACAGACGGCCCCGGGCCAGGATCGGATGATCCCCAGGGCCAGGTCGCGGCGGCGCTTGAAGGCGGCGCGCATCTCGTCCACCACGTCCCAGGGGCCCTCCAGGGCGGCCACGGCCGCGTGCTGGACGAAGGAGCAGACGTTGGAGGTGCTCTGGCCCTGGATCTTGTTCATGGCCTTGACCAGCTCCGGGTGGGCCAGGGCCCAGCCCAGACGCCAGCCGGTCATGCAGAAGCTCTTGGACAGCGCGCCGACCAGGGCGCAGGACTCGGGGTGGGCCTCGAAGAACCCGGCCAGGGTGCTCGGCTTGGCGGGCTCGTAGACGAGGTGGTCGTAGACCTCGTCGGAGATGACGAAGACGCCCTTGCTCCGGGCCCATTCGGCCAGGGCGGTCAGGCGCTCCTGGGCGTAGTGCCCGCCCGTGGGATTGGAGGGCGAGCCGAGGATGAGGACCTTGACCTTGGGGGTCCAGGCCCGCTCCAGATCCTCCACGTCCAGGAGGAAGCCCTTTTCCGGGGCCGCGGGCACGAACACGGGTTCGCCGTCGGCCAGGAGGACCATGTCCGGGTAGCTCACCCAGTAGGGCGCGGGGATGAGCACCTGGTCGCCGGGATTCAGCAGGGCCATGAAGAGGTTGTAGAGCACCTGCTTGCCGCCGTTGGAGACGATGACGTTCTCCTGGGCGGCCTTGGTTCCGTAGAAACGGCCGTAGGACATGGCCGCGGCCCGGCGCAGAGCCGGGATGCCGGGAACCGGGGTGTAGCGGGTGTGCCCGGCGTCCAGGGCCGCCTTGGCGGCCTCGACCACGTGCGGGGGCGTGGGGAAGTCGGGCTCGCCCACGGCCAGACTGATGATCTGCCGTCCCTGGGCCTTGAGCTCCTGGGCCTTGGCGTTGACGGCCAGGGTGGCCGAGGGGCGGATGCGCGACAGTCGCTGGGAGATGTTCATGGTTCGGATGTCCTCGAAAGGTGTGGTTTTTACCCGTTCTAGGATATTTCCCGGCCGAGGTAAACACAGACCCGGCGCGGGGTTTGAACGGGAGTCGTGCGTCCATCGAAGCTCCCGGGCCCTGGTTTTTTTTCCAGACTTTTTTTATACATCTTGACTACCGCCGCGCGCCCCGCTTTTCGTTGAACGGATAACGCCCGTCGGAAGAAATATCGAATCCACCATGAAGGAAGCAGCCCCCATGAGCGAGTCCAAGGTTCCCGCCGCATTGCCCGAGGTCGCCATCTCCGAGAACGCCCGCATCGTCCTGGAACGCCGCTATCTGCGCAAGGACGGCGAGGGCAAGCCCTGCGAGACCCCGAAGGCGCTGTTCTGGCGGGTGGCCAAGGCCATCGCCTCCGAGGAGGGCAAGTACAAGAAGTCCTCCTACACGGTGGACGCCCTGGCGCGCGAGTTCTACGACCTGATGACCTCCTTCCGCTTCCTGCCCAACTCGCCCACGCTCATGAACGCGGGCACGGACCTGGGCCAGCTGGCGGCCTGCTTCGTGCTGCCCGTGGGCGACAGCATGGAGGAGATTTTCGACGCGGTGAAGCACGCCGCGCTGATCCACAAGTCCGGCGGCGGCACGGGATTCTCCTTCTCGCGGCTGCGGCCCAAGGCCGCGCGCGTGGGCTCCACGGGCGGCATCGCCTCGGGCCCGATCTCGTTCCTGCGCATCTTCAACACCGCCACCGAGCAGGTGAAGCAGGGCGGCACCCGGCGCGGGGCCAACATGGGCATCCTGCGCGTGGACCATCCCGACATCCTGGAGTTCATCAAGGCCAAGGAGCGCGAGGGCGAACTGAACAACTTCAACCTCTCCGTGGCCCTGACCGAGAAGTTCATGCGCGCCGTGGAGAAGGACGAGGAATACGGCCTCGTGGCCCCGCACACCAAGGACGTCAAGGCCCGGCTCAAGGCCCGCGAGGTCTTCCAGATCCTGGTGCGCAAGGCCTGGGAGTCCGGCGACCCGGGCATCGTGTTCCTGGACCGCATCAACCGCGACAACCCCACCCCGGCCCTGGGCGAGATCGAGTCCACCAACCCCTGCGGCGAGCAGCCCCTGCTGCCCTACGAGGCCTGCAACCTGGGTTCCCTGAACCTGGCCGTGCTCTTCCGCGACAAGCCCAACGGCAAGTCCAAGGCCAAGGGCAAGAAGGCCAAGAACGGCGAGGCCCGGCCCGAGGAGCACATCGACTGGGACGAGCTCAAGCGCATGACGCACCTGGCCGTGCGCTTCCTGGACAACGTCATCGACGCCTCGCGCTACCCGCTGCCCCAGATCACGGACATGGTCCAGCGCAACCGCAAGATCGGCCTGGGCGTCATGGGCTTCGCGGACCTGCTCTACCAGTTGGGCGTGCCCTACAACTCCCAGGAGGGCGTGGACCTGGCCGGGCGGGTCATGGAGTTCGTGCAGGCCGAGGCCCGCAGCGCGTCCAAGACCCTGGGCAAGGAGCGCGGGGCCTTCCCGGAATACGAGCGCTCCACCTGGGGCAAGAAGAACCTGGGCCCCTACCGCAACGCCACCACGACCACCATCGCGCCCACGGGCACCCTGTCCATCCTGGCGGGCTGCTCCTCGGGCGTGGAGCCGCTGTTCGCACTCTCCTTCGTGCGCAACGTCATGGACGGTGACCGGCTGGTGGAGTCCAACCCCTATTTCGAGGACGCGCTGAAGAAGGCCGAGGCCTACAGCCCCAAGCTCATGGAGGAGGTGGCCAAGGTCGGCTCGGTCCGCAAGATGAAGTTCCTGCCCGAGGAGCTGCGCCGGGTCTTCGTCACGGCCATGGACATCGAGCCGCTCTGGCACCTCAAGATGCAGGCCGCCTTCCAGAAGTACACGGACAACGCGGTGTCCAAGACCGTGAACCTGCCCAA
Organism: Desulfovibrio aminophilus DSM 12254; assembly: GCF_000422565.1. NCBI lineage: Bacteria > Pseudomonadati > Thermodesulfobacteriota > Desulfovibrionia > Desulfovibrionales > Desulfovibrionaceae > Desulfovibrio > Desulfovibrio aminophilus. Next base: position 75,694 of record NZ_AUMA01000016.1, read on the forward strand.
CTCGGCCACCCAGGACGACATCCGGGACATCTACTGGAAGGCCTACGAATACGGCTGCAAGGGCGTGACCGTGTACCGCGACGGTTGCAAGTCGTCACAGGTGCTCTGCACGGGCGACGGCCAGGAGAAGAAGGACGGCGAGGGCAAGAAGAAGAGCGTGGTCAAGGGCCGGCCCGACGTGGTCTACGGCTTCACCCAGAAGGTGGAGACGGGCCTGGGCGTGCTCTACCTCACGGTGAACGAGGTGGACGGCAAGCCGTTCGAGGTCTTCGCCACCATCGGCAAGTCGGGCCGGAGCATCACGGCCAAGGCCGAGGCCATCGGCAGGCTGGTGTCCCTGGCCCTGCGCAGCGGGGTGGAGGTCATCGACATCGTGCAGCAGCTCAAGGGCATCGGCGGCGAACACCCGAAGTTCCAGAAGAAGTACCTGGTGCAGTCGATCCCGGACGCCGTGGCCTACGTGTTCGAGAACCGCTACCTCAAGGACCGGAAGGTGACGGTGGACAACGGCAACACGCTGGACAAACCCACCTGCCCGGAATGCGGCGAGGAACTCGTGTTCGAGGAAGGCTGCCACATCTGCAAGGCCTGCGGGTTCACGAAGTGCGGGTGAGAGGGAATTCCGTATGAGCAAAAAAGCGGCATCAATAATAATTAAAGACAAACATTTTGCCATTGACTTGTTGCTGACATACGCGAATTCTTATTTAAAATCAGCGAATCTGACCAAACCCGCGCATACGATTGAGGACGCAGTAGAAAGAATGCAAATTTTGATTTCTCCAGGTTATTTTTTACGGCTTGTTGCTTTGGAATTATTTTTTAAAGCATTAAAGATTGTAGACGAAAATTTAGAATTTGATAAAACTCATGAATTACATACTATGTATAGCCAACTCGGGGATACAACAAAAGGGAAATTATTATCTACAGTAAACTTACTTATTCAACATAACCCTCCTCAGCTGCCTCTTGGAAATGGCTTTTACGGTACGCTCGATGAAGATGCCCTAGCAAAGAAACTAAAGCTATTTTCAAAAAATCTCGTCGCCTCAAGATATCCATTTGAAAAATATCTTAATAGAACAAGAAATGAATATGAAAAGACGGGCAAAAATTCTAGTTCTAAAAAATCGCCAGAGCAATTCGATTTTGTTTATGACGGCGAACTGCTTGGCGTAATATTATACTCGATACAACTTGTCCTGCATGAACTCGCTCCCAGCCAATTTACTCCAGACTTTATGCTTGACCGCGAACAGCCCGGCGAGCAGGAACGCGAGTCCCTGTGACGCGCTTCCTTCTGGACACCAATATCTGCATCTACTGCATCAAGCGGAAGCCGCGCGCCGTGCTGGACCGCTTCCGGGCCCAGCCCGCGGCCGCCATCGGCGTGTCGGCCGTCACGGTGGCCGAACTGGAGTTCGGGGTGTCCAAGAGCGCGGACCCGGCGCGCAACCGGGCGGCCCTCATCGCCTTCCTGGCCCCCCTGGAGATCGCGGCCTTCGACGACCGCGCGGCCGAGGAATACGGCCGCATCCGCGCCCACCTGCAAGCCCGGGGAACGCCCATCGGCCCCCTGGACACCCTCATCGCGGCCCACGCCCTGGGCCTGGGCGCGACCCTCGTGACCAACAACGAGCGGGAGTTCCGCCGCGTGCCCGGCCTGAACGTGGAGAACTGGGCGGGCTGACCCTACCCGTTCACCGCCCTGGGCCGGACTTCTTCCTTGATCCGTTCGGCCAGGTTCTCGTCCTCGGCCTTTTCCAAATCAAAGCGCGTCTGGAGATTGAGCCAGACCTCGGGCGTGGTGCCGAAGTAGGCGGCCAGACGCATGGCCGTGTCCACGCTCACGGAACGGCGGCCGCGCACGAGGTCGTTGACGCGCTGGGCCGGGACGCGCAGGTCCAGGGCCAGCCGGGTCTGGCTGATGCCCAGCGGCTTGAGGAACTCTTCCAGCAGAATTTCGCCCGGATGAATGGGCGGCAGCTTCACGGCCATGCCCGCCACCTCCTTAATGATAGTCGACAATCTCCACGTCCCGGGCATCCGCTCCGGTCCAGACGAAACAAATCCGGTACTGGTCGTTGATGCGGATGCTGTGCTGCCCCTGGCGATCGCCCTTGAGGGCTTCCAGCCTGTTGCCCGGAGGGATGCGCAAGTCCTCAAGCCGTTTGGCCGAGTCCAGCCAGACCAGCTTCCGCCGGGCCACGGCCTGGATGCTCGCCGGGAACCGCCGAGAGGCATTCCGCAGAAACAGCTTCTCAGTTTCCCCGCACTTGAAGGACGCGATCATATGCCATGCATATCACGCGACGCATGACATGTAAACACGGATAGAAGCCTGCGCAATCCCTGCCCACCCCTTCCCTTTCTTGCGCACCCGGGATGCTCCGCGCGGGGTGGCGGGCCTGAAAAATCCAGTTGATCCGGCCTGATGCCGGTTGGCACTGTCCATGCTCTCCCCGGCTGTCGGCGGGCTCCCGGTCCCGTCGGCCTAAGGAGAAGGCAAGGCGATGCGAAACAGGATGCTCTGCGTCGCGCTGTTGTCCCTGGCCCTGACGCTTCCGGCCTGCGCGGAGATGAACGACCCGTTCTTTTTCGGCGGCTCCGCCCCGCATCACCACAGGCCGGTGTATGTCTACGAACCCGCGCCCGTGTATTACGTGGGCGCGCCGCGAACGGTCGTCTACCGCGCCGCGCCCCGGCCGGTGGTCCACCGCGCGGCTCCGGTCTCGCGCCACGACGGCCGCTGGGACCGGCATGACGGTCCCCGACACAAGCCGGGTCGTCACCATTGGCGGCATTAACTCTCGCCGGATGTGACCTTTTCCCGTTTGCATCGTATAATGGAAATGGACCGGCTCCAGTCTCCGGCCCAAGGAACAAGGAGGACTCCCATGATCCGCTTGAAGACTCTGCCCGTGGCCGCCCTGGCCCTGATCCTGGCCCTGGCCCTTCCGACCCTGTCGTCGGCCCAGAACAAAGGCAATGGCGGGAACAAGGCCGCCCGCATCGAACAACAGACCCAGACCAAGCTCGAACGGACCCAGGACCAGATCGACAGCCAGGCCGCAAAGGGCCACGATCAGGCCGTGGAGCAGGGCCAGAAGAAGATGATCCGCACCGAGGACAAGGCCCGCGAGAGGGTCCACCGCACCGATGACGGCACGGGCCAGGGCGGCTGGAACGACGACGCCCCGGGCAAGGGCAAGGGAGACAAGGGCAAGAAGGACAAGTCCGACAAGGGGAACAAGGGCGGCAAGCCGGACAAGGGCAAGAAGAAGAACAAGTAGCGCCGCGCCCCGAAAAAAACGGAAGCCCCGCACGCGCGGGGCTTTTCTTTCGCCTTTCCGAAACGCGGCGAAGCCGCCCGCAGCCGGGGCCGCCTAGATGCGCTTGGCGATGGCCAGGACCGTGCCCGCGTAGGTCCGGTCGTGGTTGTAGCGCATGATGACCCGCATCTGGCCGTTGTGATTCAGGCCCTTCCGCCAGCCCGCGTTCTTCAGGTAGTTGGCCGCGCTGTGGATGGCGTCGGCCGGGGCGAAGAGGTCCACCTTGCCGTCGCGGTTGCCGTCCACCCCGAGCTTGAGCGCGTTGGTGGGCATGAACTGGCACAGGCCGATGGCCCCGTAGATGGAGCCCGGCACGATCACCGGGTCCGAGCGGTTGGTCAGGGACAGCTCCAGGAAGGCCTTGAGTTCCTCGTAGGCCCAGTCGGCCTTCTGGCCCTGGCGCATCTTGAGCCAATCCACCTGGGCCGCGTTGGGCGAAAACTCCTCCAGATAGCCGCGCACCACATCGTAGTCCCGCGTGGCGGCCATGCTGGCCAGCACGCTCAGCGCCGGACGTTCGCCGCAATACTTGCCGAGCTTGGTCTCGACCATGAGGATGGCCACCAGCACCTGCCGGGGCAGGCCGTATTTCCTTTCGGCGGCCGCCAGGGCCTTGGCGTTGGCCTTCATGAAGGCCGCGATCTCGGCCCGGTTGGCCGGGGTGAGCCAGGTCTCCCAGATGGTCTTGTGCGGCCCGGGCTGGACCTCCGGACGGGGCAGGTACTTGGTCTTGAACAGGGCGCGCAGCTTCTTGCCCATGTAGGCCGGGTCGAAGCGCACCTCGGGCCGGGCGAACACGGCCTCCAGTTCGGCGCGCGGCAGGCCGTCGGCCTCCAGCTCGGACAGGAGCAGGGCCCAGGCCGGGTCCGGCGCGGGGACGGCGGGCTCCGGGTCCGGAACGGGCATGAGCGCCTCGGCGCGCACCTCGCTCTCGTCGATCCCGCGGACCGCCTCGCGCACTTCCTCCGCGCCAGAAACCGGCTCGTCCTGGGCCCGTGACGGGGCGGCCAGGGCCAGCAGCAGGCAGAGGGCGAGGACGATGCGCGCGTTCATGTCTCTCAGGCGAACACCACGGTTTTGTTGCGGTCCACGATGATCCGGTCTTCCAGGTGCCAGCGCACGGCCCGCGCCAGAACCTGACGCTCCAGGTCGCGGCCCAGATCCTTGAGCGCGTCCACGTCGTGACGATGGCAGACCCTGGCCACATCCTGCTCTATGATCGGCCCGCCGTCCAGCTCGGCGGTCACGTAATGGGCCGTGGCACCGATGAGCTTCACCCCGCGTTCGCGGGCCTGACGGTAGGGGTCCGCGCCCACGAAGGCGGGCAGAAAGGAGTGATGGATGTTGATGATCGACGGAAAGCGGGAGACGAAGTCCGCCGAAAGGATCCGCATGTAGCGGGCCAGGACCAGGAGGTCGAAGCGGCCCTCCATGAGCTCCAACATGCGCGCCTCGGCCGCAGCCTTGTCGCCGTCGGCGGGCACGTAGTGGAAGGGCACCCCGAAGGCCTCCACGGGTTCGCGCAGCACCGGGTGGTTGCTGACCACCATGCCCACGTCGCAGTCCAATTCGCCCCGGGACCAGCGCCAGAGCAGCTCCAGCAGGCAGTGCTCCTGGCCGGAGACCAGGATGGCCGCCTTCTTGGTGTCGCTGGAATAGCCGATGCGCCAGTCCATCTGGAAGGGCCGGGCCACGATCTCGGAAAAGGCGTCCTCCAGAACGCCCCGGGTCACGTCCAGGCGGGGGGTCTGGAACTCCAGGCGCATGAAGAATGCGCCGCCCTCGGGGTCGCTGGTGTGCTGGTCCAGGGCGGTGATGTTGGCCCCGTGCGAGGCCAGGAAGTTGGTCACGGCGGCCACGATCCCGGGTTTGTCCGGGCAGGTGATGCGCAGCCGCGCCACGGCGTTCTCGTTCATGGCCGCTCCTGTAGCCGAGGAAGGGAAAAAAGGCCAGAGCGCGGGGCGCGCCCGGGATGTGAGAAAAATTGCGCCCGGTGTGCAAAAATGCGCGCCCGTCCCGGAGGGATTGCACATGGCCTCGCACCGAGAATCAATGAATCCAACACGTTGCGTTTTGGCACCGCTCTTGCTCAATGCAAACCAAGAGGCCGGGCCTCACTCCCACCCGGCGCTCCTCTCTCCGCAAGCGATCCAGACCAACCCCCCTCCTCTTGAAGCGCCCCGACCCGACGGGGCGCTTCCCTTTTGCGGGGCCTTGTCGTAAGCAAAACGCATGGTCCGAACCAGACGGCTGCGCGATCCCATGAACGGCCTGACCCACTGCGTGGGCGCGGGCCTCTCCGTGGTGGGCCTGATCCTGCTCGTGATCGAGGCCTGCACCCCGGTCCGCCCCTGGCACCTGGTGACCTTCTCGCTCTTCGGAGCCGGGCTCGTGCTGCTCTACACCGCCAGCACCCTCTACCACTGGCTGCCCTTGTCCGAGGCCGGGGTGCGCCGTCTGCGCCGCCTGGACCACGCCATGATCTTCGTGCTCATCGCGGCCACCTACACGCCCATCTGCCTCATCCCCCTGCGCGGGCCCTGGGGCTGGTCCCTGTTCGGCGTGATCTGGGGCCTGGCCCTGGCCGGGATCGCCATGAAACTCTGCTGGCTCTCGGCCCCCCGCCGCCTGTCCACGGGCATCTACCTCTTCATGGGCTGGCTCTGTCTGGCGGCGATCTGGCCCATGCTCCAGACCATGCCCCCGGGCGCGTTCGTCTGGCTGGCCGTGGGCGGGGCATCCTACACCCTGGGCGGGCTGGTCTACGCCCTGAAGAAGCCCGACCCCTGGCCGGGGCTGCTCGGGTTCCACGAAATCTTCCACCTCTTCGTCATGGGCGGCAGTCTGGCCCACTTCTGGGTCATGTACGCCTACCTGGCCCGCATGGACTGAAACCCCGCGTTTTACAAACTCGGGCCGTCGCGATAGAACGCCCGGACATGGTCGAAGCCAAGCATCTGTCCCATTCCTTCGGCTCCCAGTGGGCCCTCAAGGACATCTCCTTCAGCCTGGGCAAGGGCGAGTTCCTGTTCCTCACCGGCCACTCCGGCGCGGGCAAGACCACGCTCCTGCGCCTGCTCTACGGCGCCCTGCCCGTGACCCGCGGCGCGCTGCGGGTGGCGGGCTTCGACCTGCACAAACTCTCGCCCTCGCGCGTGCCGGACCTGCGCCGCCGCATCGGCGTGGTCTTCCAGGACTTCAAGATCCTGCCCAAGCGCACGGTGTACGAGAACGTGGCCCTGGCCCTGGAGGTCCGAGGCATGGCCCGGCACCTCATGGACCGCCGCGTGCGCGCCATCATCCGGGCCCTGGGCCTGGAGCCCAAGGCCTATTCCGCCTGCGAGCGACTTTCCGGCGGCGAGCAGCAGCGCGTGGCCATCGCCCGCTCCATGGTCACCAACCCGAGCCTCATCCTGGCCGACGAGCCCACCGGCAACCTGGACCAGGACCTGACCACCCACCTCATGGACATCTTCCGCCAGTTCCATTCCTATGGAACATCGGTGATCATGGCCACGCACAATCGCGAGATCCTGAAGCTCGTGCCCGGCGCGCGCATCCTGCACATGGAGAACGGCTGCGCCGTGAACCTCCCCTGCCCGGACGGACCGGAGGACGAACGGTGATCGGCCAGCTTCTGCGCCTGACCCTGCGCGGCCTGCGCGACATGGCCCTGCACCCCTGGGCCCAGGTCTTCACCCTGGCCGCCGTGACCCTGGTCACGCTCCTGGCCGGGCTGTTCCTCATGCTCGTGCACAACGTGAACCAGGAGCTTCTGCGCAACCGGGGCCAGGTGCAGTTCCAGGTCTACTGGAAGGCCTCCGCGCCCGAGGCCGAGGTGGAGAAGCAGTGGGAGGGGCTGCGCAAGCTCGACGGGCTCACGGACATGGACACCTACACGCCCAGGCGGGCCCTCTCGGACCTGGCCGGAGCCCTGGGCGACGCCGGGGACTTCAGCTGGCTCGAAGGCCAGAACCCCCTGCCCTATTCCGCGGTCCTCTCCTTCGCCATGTCCCCGGACCGGCTGGCCGAGGGCTGGTCCCTGGCCATCCTGGCCCGGCTCAAGAACATGGACCACGTGGACAAGGTCCACTTCAACCCCATGCAGATGGACATGGCCAAGGGCTGGATCACCCTGACCAAGACCGTGATCTGGCCGATCATCGGCTTCCTGGCCCTGATCGTGGCCCTGGTGGTCTCCAACACCATCCGCCTCTCCCTGCTCACCCGGCTGGACGAGGTGGAGATCCTGGCCCTGGTGGGCGCGCGGCCCTGGTACATCCGCTGGCCCCTGCTCACCGGCGGGGCCGTGCAGGGGCTTCTGGGCAGCGGCCTGGCCCTGGCCGGGCTCAAGCTCGTGCAGGGCGCGCTGCGCGACGCCCTGAACTTCCCGCCGCTGTTCCTGCGCATCGAGTTCCTGCCCTGGAGCCAGGCGGCGGTGCTCTGCGCGGTGGTCACCCTGGTGGGCGTGGCCAGCAGCTTCGTGGCCGTGCGGCGCTAGAGCTCCGGCGCGAACGGCGGCACGAGGCAGACGATCCGCAGGGGCTCGGAGCCCGTGTTGCGGATGTGGTGCTCCTCGCCCGGGGCGATGAACAGCACGCTGCCCGGGCCGAAGTCCACGGGCGCGCCGTCCTTGAGAATGCTGCCCGTGCCGGAGACCACGAACTGCTCGTGTTCCCAGGGGTGGCTGTGGGCCGGGATGGACGCGCCCGGAGCCACCTCGATGAGCCGCATGCAGAAATTCACGGCCCCGTCGGCCTTGCCCAGCAGCACCCGGCCAGTGACGCCCGCCCCGGCGACGGGCAGGACGCGCGGCTCCACTTCCGCATAGCTTTTCAGGATCTTCACGGTGTTTCCTCCCGGTTCGCGGCCTGGCGGAAATCGCCCGACCCTGCCCGGGCATAACTCGAAGCGGGCCCTTTTTGAAGCGGCGGGCGGACGCCCACGCAAAACGCTGGACCCCCGCCGCGAGTTGTATCATGCTGGCCGTCGCCGCCGAGCCCTGTTCCGGCGGCGCATTCGGCGGGCCGCCGACCGGCGCGTCCCGCGTCACAAGGAGAGGGATCATGCGCAGCAAGAAGATGACCAACGGATTGGAGAAGGCCCCCCACAGATCGCTCATGCACGCCACGGGCCTGACCCGCGAGGAGATGGACCGGCCCCTGGTGGGCGTGTGCAACGCCTTCAACGAACTCATCCCGGGCCACGCGCATCTGCGGCGGCTGACCCAGGCCGTGAAGGACGGCGTCCGCATGAACGGCGGCACGCCCCTGGAGTTCCCGGCCATCGGCGTCTGCGACGGGCTGGCCATGAACCACGAGGGCATGAAGTTCAGCCTGCCCAGCCGCGAAATCATCGCCGATTCCATCGAGATCATGGCCACGGCCCACCCCTTCGACGCCCTGGTCTGCGTGGGTAGCTGCGACAAGATCATCCCCGGAATGCTCATGGCCCTGCTCCGGCTGAACATCCCGGCCCTGCTCGTCTCCGGCGGCCCCATGCTGGCCGGGCGCCATCAAAAGAAAGGCGTGGACCTCATCACGGCCTTCGAGGCCGTGGGCCGCGTCCGGGCCGGAACCATGACCGAGGCCGAGCTGTCCGACATGGAGCAGTGCGCCTGCCCCACCTGCGGCTCCTGCTCGGGCATGTTCACGGCCAACACCATGAACTGCCTGGCCGAAGGCATGGGTCTGGCCCTGCCCGGCAACGGCACCATCCCGGCCGTGATGGCCGCCCGCGAACGCCTGGCCAAGCTCTCCGGCATGCGGGTCATGGACCTGCTGCGCGCGGACCTCAAACCCCGCGACATCGTCACCGAGAAAAGCGCGAGGAACGCCGTGGCCCTGGACATGGCCCTGGGCGGCTCCACCAACACCGTGCTCCACCTGCCCGCCGTGTTCCGCGAGGCCGGGCTCTCCGTGGACCTGAAGCTCTTCGACGAGATCAGCAAGAAAACCCCGGACCTCTGCAAGCTCTCCCCCGCCGGGCACCACCACATCGAGGATCTGAACGCGGCCGGAGGCATCCAGGCCGTGCTCTCCGAGCTGGTGCGCGGCGGCTTCGCCGACCCCTCGGCCATGACCGCCACGGGCCGGACCGTGGGCGAGAACCTGGCCGACCTGCAGGCCGCCGTGCTCGACCCCGAGGTCATCCGGCCCCTGGAGAAGCCCTATTCCCCCGAGGGCGGCATCGCCATCCTCTACGGCAACATCGCGCCCCAGGGCTGCGTGGTGAAGCAGGCCGCCGTGGCCCCGGAGATGATGAAGCGCACCGGCACGGCGCGGCCCTTCGACTCCGAGGAGGAGGCCGTGACCGCCATCCTGGGCGGAAAAATCGTCAAGGGCGACGTGGTGGTCATCCGCTACGAGGGCCCCAGGGGCGGCCCGGGCATGCGCGAAATGCTCACCCCAACCTCGGCCATCGCGGGCATGGGCCTGGGCGCGGACGTGGCCCTCATCACCGACGGCCGCTTCTCCGGCGGCACGCGCGGCGCGGCCATCGGCCACGTCTCGCCGGAGGCCGCCTCGGGCGGGCCCATCGGCCTGGTGCGCGAGGGCGACCGCATCGCCATCGACATCCCGGCGCGGAGCATCGAACTGCTGGTGGACGAATCGGAACTGGCCCGGCGCAAGGCCGCCTGGAAACCCCTGGACAAGCCCATCGCCTCGCCGTTCCTGCGGCGCTACGCCTCGCGCGTCAGTTCGGCGGCGCAGGGGGCCGTGCTGGAGTAGACGATGCGTGACATCGCCAAGTTCATCAACGGATTCAAGGCTTTTCAGGACAACTACTTCTGCGGGGACGAGGAGGTCTTCCAGCGGCTGCGCTCCGGCCAGAATCCCCGCGCCCTGCTCATCGGCTGCTGCGACTCGCGGGTGGACCCGGCCATCCTCACGAACAGCGCGCCCGGCGACCTGTTCGTGATCCGCAACGTGGCCAACCTCGTGCCTCCATGCGAGGACGACGGCGGCCACCACGGCGTGAGCGCGGCCCTGGAATTCGCGGTGCGCGTGCTCCTGGTGGAGCACGTCATCGTCATGGGCCACAGCGCCTGCGGCGGCATCCGCTCGCTCATGCGCGGGGAGTTCGGCCAGGCCAGGGACTTCCTGCCCCGCTGGGTGGACATCATGGCCCCGGCCCGGGAACGCGTGCTGCGGGAGCTGCCGGACAAGTCCCCGGAGCTGCAGGAACGCGCCTGCGAACAGGCCGCCGTGCTCGTGTCCCTGGACAACCTGCTGACCTTCCCCTGGGTCCGGGAGCGCGTGGAGACGGGCAGCCTGCTCCTGCACGGCTGGTATTTCGACCTGGAGCGCGGCGAACTGCTGAGCTACCTGCCCCAGTCCGGCCAGTTCGAACCCCTGGTCCCGCGCTGCGAGGCTGGCTAGTCCCAGGTCTTGGGCAGCAGGAAGCGGTAGGAGCGCAGGCCATGCACGGCCTGGACCAGCGGGCCGGAGAACAAACGCACGGCCCCGCCCATGAGCCCGGGCCCCGCCCCGCGCAGCAGGGCGAAGAGCGTCCAGCGCAGCGCGTTGGCCGCCCGGAACTCCGGGACGAGCACCCGCCGAATGCGCCGGGCATAGGCCGGACCAGGCTCGCCGCCCCGGTCCAAGGCCTCGATCACGGCCTCGGCCGCGTAGCGCCCCGTGGTCAGGGCGTAGAAAATCCCCTCCCCCAGCAAGGGCTCCACGAACCCGCCCGCGTCGCCCGCCAGGAGCGCGCGGCCGCCATAGGGCGTCTTCAGGTAGTTTCCATAGGGCAGCGGGTGGCCGTACACCGCCACACCCCGCATCCCGAGCAGCCCATGAAACCCGAGAAAATCCCGCAGCAGGCGGGGATAGTCCGGCTTGCCGCGCATGAGCCCGCACAGGCCCACCACCATGCCGTCGCTGTTGGGGAAGACCCAGCCGTAGCCCGTGTCCACGAACCCGGCGTAGAGCCGGGGATGATCCACGGCCCCGGGCAACGCTTCCCTGGGCACGAGAATCTCCACCGCGCCCGCCAGGCCCTTGCGCCAAGCCTCCCGGTCCGCCCCCAGGCGCTTGCGCACCACGCTGCCCGCGCCGTCCGCTCCGATGACGTACCGGCCCCGGAAGACCTCGCCCCCGGCGGTTGCCAGCTCCCCGCGTTCCGGCCTACACTCCGCCACCGCTCGGTTCGGGAAAAAGGCCGCGCCCCGGGCCCGGGCCAGCTCCAGCAGGCGCAGGTCCAGGATCCGGCGCTTGACCAGGACGAACGGCTCGGGCGACCGGCCCTCGGCCAGCAGCCGGTCCCGGTGGAAAATCTCATAACGGTCGCTGACGTGGTCGGTCGCGCCGTCCAGAACCCCGGGCCCGAAGACCCGCTCCAGGATCTGCCGGGTCTTCCAGGTCAGCAGGCCGCCGCAGAGCTTGTTCCGGGGGAACTCACGACGGTCCAGCACGGCCACGGACAGCCCGCGCCCGGCCAGTACGGCGGCCGCCGCGGAACCCGCCGGGCCCGCGCCCGCGATGACGACGTCGTATTCGTGGGTCATGGGCTGGAAGTCTTACAGGTCGAAAGAGCGGGAGGCAAGATGCCTCCGGCGGCCGGGCTCCGCCCGGACCCGCCAGGGGCCAGCGGCCCC
>NZ_AUMA01000017.1 GCF_000422565.1 Desulfovibrio aminophilus DSM 12254
AGGGTGCGCTTTCCGGGCATTGGTCCGTGAAGGTGTCCGGCAACTGGCGGCTGACCTTCCGCTTCGAGAACGGAGACGCCCACGTTGTGAACTATCAGGACTACCACTAGGAGCCTCGCCATGAGCGCCAAAACCCGCAAGCCGACCCATCCCGGGGCTATCATCCTTCGGGACTACATGGAGCCGCTGAACCTGACCGTAACCGCCCTTGCCGCGCACCTGGGAATCAGCCGCAAGCATCTTTCCCAGGTGATACATGAACGGGCCTGCATCACGTCGGGCATGGCCCTACGCCTTGCCCGAGCCTTCAACACCACGCCGGAATTGTGGCTGAATCTCCAGCGCAAGCGCGACCTGTGGGAGGCCGAGCGGGAGACGCCGGGCTTGAAGGACGTTGCCCCTCTTCCTGGCCTGCCGGAGAAGTACGCCGCATAGGCTGGAACCGGGCAGGAGGCGGGCCTGTTCACCCTCCGGCAGGGTGGGGGAAGCCCTCCCCGAATGGGGGTAGCTATGGGGGTAGCAGCTATGACGCTCTCATATTTTCTTTAACTATAACAGCATATTGCGGTTTAATTTCGACTCCCGCCCTGGGCACCACGTTGTTAGCAGCCGCATGGACTTGACGGAACGCGCGGTCTGGTCTACCCCAGTCTTGTGCCGCGCGGGACATGTGACCGCCGCGGCGCTTTTTTGTAACCCCCCGAAATTGGATCAGGTGTGGACATGGAAAGCATCCCGATTTCCGTGGAAGGCTTCGAATTGCTCAAAAAGGAACTGGAGCGGCTCAAGAAGGAGCGCCCGGCGGTCATCCAGGCCATCAAGGAAGCGCGCGAGGAAGGCGACCTGCGGGAAAACGCGGGTTACGACGCCGCCCGTGAGCGCCAGGGCATGCTGGAGGCCAAGATCAATTACATCGAGTCGCGCATGGCGCGCTTCACGGTCATCGACCTGAAGAGCCTGGGCGGCAGCAAGATCAGCTACGGTGCCACGGTGGAAATCGAGGAAGTCGAGACCGGTGAGCGCCGCCGCTACACCCTGCTTGGCCCGGACGAGACCGCTTTCGTGCCGGGCAGCATCTCCGTGCTCTCGCCCATGGGACGGGCCCTGCTGGGCAAGGAGGAAGGGGACGACGCGGTGGTGGACGCCCCGCGCGGCAAGGTCGAATACGAGATACTCAGCGTCCACTTCGCGGAAGTGAGCATCGGCTCCTGAACGAAGACGACGATTTCCCGCAATGAAAAAGGCCGACGGTCGCACCGTCGGCCTTTTTTTCTCGGCGACCGTTCATTCCGGGCCGTAGCAATGGTAGCCGCGCCCAGGCCAGTGGGCCACCTCCCGTTCCACGTAGTCGTCGAACCAGAGTGCCTCGGGGTTGCCGCGAAAAACCATGAAACCGCTCTCGCGCTGGGGATCGGCCGCGCGGTGGTAGCGGAAGAAAATCTGATCCTCGGTGCGCCCCGCCACTTCGATCTTTCCAGACGAGTGCGACATGACGAGCTTGGCCCGCTTGGCCAGACCCGAGCAGTCCATTATGGCCCGCTGGAAGAGGTCGTAGGCACGCTCCACGGGCACGGTGAAACGCAGGTTTCCGGCCGTGGGGCGGCAAATGAAGACGTAATAGGGCGCGGCCCCGGCGAAGGACAGCTTGCGGAACAGCTCGGTGAGCACGGCCGAGTCGTCGTTGATCCCGCGCAGGATGGGCGTCTGATTGGCCACCACGACTCCGGCCCGTCCCAGCAGATCGATGGCGGCCACGGCCTGTTCGGTGAGTTCGCGCGGATGATTGAAATGGCTCATGACGTACATCTTGCGGCCTGGACGGCTGTAACGGCTGAACATCTCCAGCAGCGACGGGTCTCCGAGCACCCGATAGGGATTGTAGGCCAGCATCTTGCTGCCGATGCGCAGGATCTTCACATGGGGAATCTCGCGCAGTCTCCGCACCAGCGATTCCAGACGAGGCGTGGGCAGGAAAAGAGGGTCGCCGCCGGTGAGCAATACGTTGGTCAGTTCGGGGTGCGTGCGCACATATTCCACGGCCGCGTCCAGGTCGCGCCCCTTGCCGGGGTCACGTTTCATGAACCCGCGCTTGCGGAAGCAGAAACGACAAATGGCCCCGCAGACTTCGCTGGCCAGGAGCAGGGCCGTCTCGCCGTACTTGTGCTGCAACCCCGGGACCAGGGTGTAGCGATGCTCTTCCGAGGCGTCGAGGTCGCCCCACTCTTCCAACTCGTCCGGGTGGGGCACCACGATGCGTCGTATGGGGTCTTCTGGATCATCCCAGTCGATGAGGGAGAGGTAATAATCGTTGGCGCGGAAGGGATACTTGTCGGCGACGTCCCGCAAGGCGTCACGCTCCCCCGGCGCCAGCCAGTCAAGATGCTCGATTTTTGTGATGAAACGAGGATAGGCTTGCATCGGCAGCTCCTTGGATAGTGGTTTGCGGTGGGCGGGTGAACGACGGCTGAAGACCGATGGGCCTCGACGGGCCCGATCAGCGGCTTTTCCCTATCTGGCAGTATGCACGAAAAAGGCCCGCCGGGTCAAGCGAGGCGGCCCTGTCGGCCGGGAAACGGCCGGTCGGCGAGGAAAATCAGACGGTCAGGGCTTGGGTGGCTTGTTCTTGAACGATTCCCGGGGATACTTGGCTTCGTTGCGGGCCATCTTGGCCCAGGCCGCGCGCGTCAGGTCCACATCCAGTTCGTCGGCCAGCCGCAGCAGATAGATGAACACGTCGGCCATCTCGGACTCCACGGCCGCCCGTTTCTCTCCGGCCAGGAAGCGGCTCTCCTCCTGCTCCAACCATTGGAACTGCTCCACCAGCTCACCGCATTCAGCGGCCAGGGCCATGACCAAATTCTTGGGCGTCTGGAAACGCTGCCAGCCACGTTCGGCCACGAACGTCCGCAGGCGCTCCCTGACCATTTCGATGGTTGCTGATTCAACTTCATGCATGTCGTGAACACTCCTCCGACGCAGGAAAAATTCACTTGCCGAGGCCCAGAACCCGCTTGCTCACCACAACCATGACCCGGGCCTGGGACTTGAGCCGGCCGGCCACGAACTCACCCCGTTCGTCCGAACCGCAGAAGAGGTCCACCCGGGTCTGCTTGATGGCGCCGCCCGTGTCCTGGGCCAGCATGAGGCCCCGGAAGCGTTCCTCGCCCCCGGCGGGAACGGGCAACCGGGTATCCAGGGCGAAGACCGCCCCCAGGGGCATCACGCCCCGATCCACGGCGGCCGAGACGAAGGGGGTCAGCACTTGGCCCGCCGAGCCGTAGGGACCGTCGTCGGCCAAGCGGAAAAAGACGTAGCTCGGGTTGGTGTCCAGCAGTTCCCGCCGCAGATCCGGCCGCTCGGCCAAAAGGCTCCGGATGGCGGGCATGCTGGCCGCCTCGCGGGGCAACAGCCCCCGCTGATCCATGATCTTGGCCAGGGAGACATATTCCCGACCGTTCTTTCCGGCGTAGAGCACGTGCTTGACCCGGCCGTCCGGGAGCACGAGCCTGCCGGAGCCCTGGATCTGGAGAAAGAACACGTCCACGGGATCACGGGTCCAGGCGATCTCGAGTCCTCGCCCGTTCAACGCGCCTCGTCCGTCGATGGCCGCGCGATCGTGATACGGCTCCAAGCGGCCGTTCACCAATCGGTAGGTCAGCTGCTGTCCCTGCCACTTGGGATGGAAACGTCCCAGGTCGACCACCTGAAGGTCGTCGGGAGGGCCATACAGCGGCACGGGATAGCCGGGCGCCGGGGTCAGAGAGGCCTTCAGCCAGGGCTCATAGTAGCCGCTGAGCAGCGTCTCGGGAGCCAGTTGGAACCAGACGAACTCCCGGGCCAGGACCGCCGGGTCGCGGTCCAGTTCGGGCAACAGGCGCAACAGGTCTTCCAGGGTGGCGCGCAGATCCGCCCAGGTCAGGCGCAGGCCGGGACGGTCCACGGCCGTCGCCTCGGCGGGTCGGGAGGAGACGTAGGCCAGACTGCGGCGCAGCCCGGGCGCCAGCTCACGCCAGGAGGATAAGCCCTGGGCCGAGGGCGTCAGGCCGAGGGACAAAGAAGCGGCCTCGCTGCTGGGCAGTGGCTGGTAGCCTGGGGCTTCCAGCACGGGCGCGGGGAGCGCGGGCGGGCCCGAGGGGACTTTGGGGGCGCGGGGGGCGCAGCCGAAGATGATGACGAGCAGCGCCAGAGCCAGCGCCGCGCACGAAAGAGGCGCACGGTGAAGCTGTCGCAAATCAGGACTCCGAATCGGATGAGGGGGGCTGACAGTTGCAGCGGTCGGAAAGCATGTCGCGGTACTCCTCGCCGTAGATGCGCAGCATGACCATCACGAAGGTCAACGTCAACGGGCCGTAGAGGATGCCCGCGATGCCGAAGGCCGAGATGCCGCCGAGCACGGCCAGGAAGACGAAGAAGGTCGAAACCTGGGACGCCTCGCGCAGCAGCAGCGGTCGGAGCACCGTGTCCACGCTGGTGACCAGGACGCCGCACCAGAGGGCCAGGAAGACGGCCCAACCGGTCTGCCCCTGGATAAGCAGCCAGCCTGCCGCAGGAACCCAGACGAGGCCGGTGCCGACCACCGGCACCAAGGCCGCCAGAGCCATGACCCCGCCCCAGAACAGGGCCGGGAGACCCACGATGGCCAGGCCGATGCCGCCGAGGAGGCCCTGCAGCGCGGCGATGAAGAGCGTGCCCACCAGCACGGAACGGGCCACACGCTGGATGTTCTCGATGATCAGATCCTCCTGCTCCGTGCGAAGCGGGCAGAGATAGCGCAGCTTCTCGACCATGTCCCGCCCGTCGCGCAGGAAATAGAAAACGATGAAGACGAGGAGCAGGAGGTGAAAGATGAGCCGGGCCGTGTTGGTGAACAGTTGGCGCCCGGCCTCCACGGCGATCTGGCCGAGGTTGCGGGAGAACTCCAGAAGCCGGGCCTGGATGTCCGAGGCGTCGAGCTGCACGAAGGGCAGCTGCTCACGCAGCCAGACGAGGTGCTGGTCCAGTTGATGGGCGTCCAGGAGCTTGGCGAAATCGGTCTCGCGGGCCCAAACGTTCAGGGCCTGGAAGGTGTCGCGGGCCTGAATCACCAGCCCGAAGGTCAGGAAGAACAGCGGCAGGCCGATGCAGACCACGATGATCAGTACCGTGATCAGGGCCGCGAGCGTGCGCCTCCCTCCGGTTCGGCGCTGGATGCGGTTGAACAGGGGTGAAAAGATGAGTGAGACGACCCCGGAAAAGACGATGGTGTGCAGAAACGGCCCGGCGATGACGTAGGTCAGGTAAAGGGCGAACAGAAGCATCGTCAGGAGGAAGTAGATGTATATCTTGTCCGTACGCGTGGGACCGCTCATGCCGTGTCTCCGGAATGTTGCGCCGGGCGTTTCCCGGCAAGGGTGTTCAGAAGAACGCCCTCCAGGCGATCGATGTCCACGGGTTTGGCCACATAGGCGTCCATGCCCGCGTCCAGGCACCACTGCTCGTCCCCGGCCAGGGCGTGCGCCGTGAGCGCGACGATGGGCAGGGCCGGGTCCACCCCGGGCAGCCCCGCCCTGATGCGCCGCGTGGCCTCGATGCCGTCCAGCACAGGCATCTGCACGTCCATGATCACGAGATCGCAGGGCGTTCCGGCCAGGAGATCCAGGAGTTCCCGGCCGTTCTCCACGGCCGTGACCCGGCAGCCCCGACGTTCCAGGCCGCGAATCACGAACCGGCGGTTGACCAAGTTGTCCTCGGCCATGACCACGTGCCGCCCCTGGAGGGAGCCCGTGGCGGGCCTGGCCTGGTCGGTTGCCGGTTGCGGCCGCGCGCTGCCGTCCGGGCGCAGGAGAAAAGGAGCCGTGAAATGGAAAGAGCTGCCCCGCCCGACCACGCTCTCGGCCCACATGGCCCCGCCCATGAGGGCCACCAGCTTGCGGCAGGTGGCCAGACCCAGGCCCAGACCGCCATGGCGGCGGGTCATGTAGTCCTCTACCTGGGTAAAGCTTTCGAAAATGTCCCCCAGGCGGTCGGCCGGGATGCCGGGGCCGGTGTCGGAAACCGTGAAATGCAGCCGGGCCCGCTCCCGCCCGGTTTCTGGGCAGCGCTCCGAAGCCGAGGCGTCACACAGCGCAGCCTTCACGAGCACACGTCCCTCGGCGGTGTAGCGCACGGCGTTATGCAGCAAATGTCCCAATATCTGGCGCAGGCGGCCGTGATCCCCACGCAAGGCATGGGGCACGCCATCGTCGATCTCCACCGAGAGGCTCAATCCCTTGCGGCCGGCCGGCAGCCGATGGGGCGCGACCACGGAGTCGAGCACGTCCGACAGTTCGAAATCGCCTTCCCGCAGTTCCAGAATTCGGGCCTCGATCTTGGAGTAGTCCAGAATCTGGTTGATGACCGTGAGCAGGGAGAGGGCCGAATCCTTGATGAGTTCCAGGTTCTCCTGGTGCTCCTCCGGCAGCCCGGAGAGGAGCATGAGGTCGGTCATGCCGAGGATGCCGTTGAGCGGGGTGCGCAGTTCGTGGCTGATGGTGGCCAGGAAGGAGGTCTTGGCCTCGTTGGCGGCCTCGGCGGCGCGCATGGCCCGCAGCAGCTCCCGCTCCATGCGCGACTTGTACAGGGCCAGCTCGATGGCGGTCTGGAGATCCCTATCCTCATATGGTTTCACCAGAAAAGCGTAGGGCCCGGACTGTTTGGCCCGGGCCACGGTGTCCTCGTCCCAAAAGGCCGTGAGGAAGATGATCGGGGTGTGGAACTGGCGGCTGATGTTCTCGGCGGCCTCGACTCCGTCCATCCGCCCCTTGAGCCGAACATCCATGAGTACGAGGTCGGGCCGCTTTTCGCCGCATAGTCGAACCGCGTCCTCTCCGTTGTCGGCCAGCCCCGCCGAGGAATAGCCGAGCCGCGCAAGGGAAGCCGCCAGGGCCATGCCGATGACGCGCTCGTCGTCCACGACGAGAATGCTGGGGGGGCGTCCGCCGCCGTTCTGGGCCATGCCGTCGCGTTCCACGCCTGGTGATTCCTTCGTGCGGGTCAAATACAGGAATATTCCATTCTTACGCCCCAACCTCCGCGCAGGTCAAGACACGGCGGCTTCCCCGGAGGGGAAAAGCTTGCCACTTCAAGGCGCGGATAGTTGACGCTTCCCGCGTCTTGGTTGTAGTGGAAGGTCTTCACCGCCACAAGACCGGGAACCGTATCCAAAGTTTTCCAACCGCGATATGGAGGACGCCATGCTGAAAAAACTTTGCCTGCCTTTGCTCTTTGCGTTGCTTGCCCTGTCCCTGGCCGCCTGTGAGCAGAAGGCCGAGCAGAAGCCCGCCGCCGAGCAGAAGCCCGCCGCCGCCGAGGCCGCTCCCAAGAAGCTCATCGTCTTCGCCTCGGACTGCACCTGGCCTCCCATGGAGATGGTCGACGAGGCCACCAAGCAGTGCAAGGGCTTCGGCCCCGACCTGGTCGCCGCCATCGCCAAGGCCGGCGGCTTCGACGTGAAGGTCGAGAACACCGCCTGGGACGGCATCTTCGCCGGTCTGGCCGCGGGCAAGTACCAGGCCATTTCCTCCTCGGTGTCCATCACCGACGAACGCAAGAAGACCATGGATTTCACCGATCCCTACTTCGAGGTCCAGCAGGGTGTCGTGGTGCCCAAGACGGCCACCGTGACGAGTCTGGCCGACCTGAAGGGCAAGACCATCGGCGCGCAGATCAACACCACCGGCCACTTCACCGCCAAGAAGGTTGAGGGCGCCAAGGAAGTGAAGGGCTACGACGAAGTGGGTCTGGCCATGAAGGACCTGGTCAACGGCCGCCTCGACGCCGTCATCTGCGACGACGCCGTGGCCACCGACTACGCGCTGAGCAATCCCGACTACTCCAAGACCCTGACCGTGGGCTTCCTGGTCAAGCCGGATTCTCCCGAATACCTGGGCTTCGCCGTGCAGAAGGGCGACAAGGCGACCCTGGACCTGATCAACAAGGGCCTCGCGGCCGTCAAGGCCAGCGGCGAGTACGACAAGATCTACGCCAAGTGGTTCAAGAAGTAGGCCCCATCGGCAGTCAATCCCGGGGGCCCGGGCGATCCCGGGCCCCCTTTTTCATGACCTTCAACCAGCACTAGCCATGAGCACAACTCCCCTCTCCCTAGACGTCAGCGACGGCGCGGCCATTCCTCGCAAGAAAGACCGAGGGCTCTTCTCGGCCTGGTGGCTGTCCTTCATCGGCGCGCTGGCCATCACGGCCTTTCTCTGCATCACCCGGCCGGACCCCTATCTGCGCATCCTGGCCTTCGTCCCGGACGGCATCCTGGTGACCTTCCAGGTGACCACCCTGTCCATTCTCCTGGCCCTGGTCCTGGGACTGATCACGGGGCTCGGGCGCATCTCGCGCAACCGGGCCCTGAACCTCATCGCCTCCACCTATGTGGAGGTGATCCGCGGCATCCCCCTGTTGGTGCAGCTTTTCTACATCTACTACGCCCTGGCCGCCATTCCCTACGTAAGCAAGCTGCCCCCCCTGGCCTCGGCCGTCATCGCCATGGGCTTCTGCTACGGCGCCTACATGGGCGAAGTCTTCCGGGCGGGCATCGAGTCCATCGACAAGGGCCAGACCGAGGCGGCCCGCTCACTGGGCTTCAACCGCCGCCAGACCATGCTGCTGGTCATCCTGCCCCAGGCCTGGCGCACCATCCTGCCGCCGGTGGGCAACGAATTCATCGCCCTGCTCAAGGACAGCTCCCTGGTCTCCATCCTGGCCGTGGCCGACCTGCTGCGCCGGGGACGGGAGTTCGCCGGAGAGACCTTCTTCTACTTCGAGGCCTACACCATCGTGGCCCTGGTCTATCTGGTCATCACGCTGGTTCTGTCCAAGGGCGTCAGCCACATGGAATCAAGGCTCAACTACTATGACCGACATTAACCCCATCATCGACATCAGGAACGTCAGCAAGCTTTTCGGCAGCCTGCGCGCCCTGAACAACGTCTCCCTGTCCATCCGCCCCAGCGAGAAGGTGGTCATCATCGGCCCCTCGGGCTCGGGCAAGAGCACGCTCCTGCGCACCATCAACCAGTTGGAGCAGGTGGACCAGGGCACGATCCTCGTGGACGGCCAGGAAGTCACCTCGCCCGACACCGACATCAACAGGGTGCGCATGGAACTGGGCATGGTTTTCCAGTCCTTCAACCTGTTCCCACACAAGACCGTGTTGGAAAACCTGACCATGGCCCCGATCAAGCTCAAGAACGTGCCCAAGCTGGAGGCCGAGAGCCGGGCCATGGGCCTGCTCAAGAAGGTCGGCATCCAGGAGAAGGCCCACGTCTACCCCACCATGCTCTCCGGCGGCCAGCAGCAGCGCGTGGCCATCGCCCGGGCCCTGGCCATGCAGCCCAAGATCATGCTCTTCGACGAGCCCACCAGCGCCCTGGACCCGGAGATGATCGGCGAGGTTCTGGACGTCATGGTCAAGCTGGCCCGCGAGGGCATGACCATGGTGGTCGTCACGCACGAAATGGGTTTCGCCCGGGAAGTGGCCGACCGCGTGGTCTTCATGGACGCGGGCACGATCATCGAGGAGGGCACCCCGGAGCACTTCTTCACCGCGCCCCGGCACGACCGGGCCAAGCTCTTCCTCAGCCAGATTCTTTAGCGACGAAAAAGGAGCGGCGGGACATCGCGCCCCGCCGCTCCTTTCTCCTTCTTTCAACAAACTCAAAGCACCGCATTCCAGGCGTGCCCCGCCAGGGGCGCGTAGCCCTGTTCGCGGGCCAGCACCTCCAGGGGCAGCATGGCCAGGGCGGCCATGTCCGGTTCCGGGACGTCCACCAACTCCCCCGTGTCCAGGCACAGGCAATAGGTCTTGCAGGACCGGCAGACGTCCACCCGCTCGAAGGGGCGCTCGGCCACATGCAGATGGAACAACTGATCCGGTTCCTC
The DNA here is from genome assembly GCF_000422565.1 of Desulfovibrio aminophilus DSM 12254. NCBI lineage: Bacteria > Pseudomonadati > Thermodesulfobacteriota > Desulfovibrionia > Desulfovibrionales > Desulfovibrionaceae > Desulfovibrio > Desulfovibrio aminophilus. The sequence continues at coordinate 9,907 of NZ_AUMA01000017.1, forward strand.
GACGCCGCAGGCCGGGCAGAAGACCCGCTTGCAACGCCATTGGGTCGAACAAGTGGCACACCGCATCCAGCGCTGGCCGCCGTGGGCCTGGATGAAATCCGACTCGTCACGCACCCGCACGAGTTGAGAATAGTTCGGCGCGCCGCCGCAGATCGGGCAAGAACCGCGCAGCCAGGGCAATCCCTTGATCCGCTCGGCCAGATCCCGCGCCTGGCGCTCCACGAACGGTTTGGCGATCTGGGCGGCGGCGAAGCCCAAGACATCCTCCGAAACTCCCGCCGGGGGCTGAACCTTGGCCTCGAACGCCAGGGCGAACAACGCGTCCGGCGGCATTGAGCCGTCGGCCAGACTCCGGCGCAATATCGCCAATTCTCCCGCCAGGGCGGGAAAAGCCCGCTCCATGACCGGCAGGAGCGTCGCGGCGGCCCCGCCCAGCGCGGGACCAGGATTCTGGAATCCCGAATCCGCCAGAAGCCAGACTCCCTGGCCGAACCGCGCGAGGTCCGGCTCCGGCGTCGCGCCGCGCCACCCCGGAGCCTGTTCACGAATCTCGGCCTGGGCGGCCAGAACCGGACCGAAGGCCGAAAACAAGGTCTCCAGGGCCGGGGCCTGACTCGCGAACCGCCGTGCATCGTTCAGAATGCGCCGTCCTTCCTCGGTCGTCTGCTCACCGCCGTGCATCTGCTGTCTCCTCATTGTGATCGAAGTGGGCGAGGCCGCCCGCGCCGGGGCGGGGCGGCCTCGCGACAACCGGGAACCGGAGGTGCCCCCGGGGAATCAACCTTGAATGCTTCTCGCCATGCGCCTGAAGGGCGCCGCCACATTCGCCAGGAGCTGGCCCCGGGTGAAGAGTTGCGGAGCCTGGGCCACAGCGAACTTGTGGTACATCGCCGGTTCGTCCGTCACCAGATAGACCACGGCCAGATCGGCCGGGTTCAGCAACTGGGCCTTGGGCCACTCCTTCTTGACCGCCGCCAACCGGGCCTCGGCCTGCTTGAGGATCTCCTCGCGCTCACCGAAGCTCATGGCCCCCATGGCGCAGCTCTTGACGCACATGGGCAGCAGGTTGGCCTGGACGCGGTCGATGCACATATCACACTTGACGATGCGCTTGGTGTCCGGATCCTGGCGGGGGATGTCGTAGGGACAGGCCCCGCGAATGACGTCGAAGTCCTCCTGAGCCGTCTTCTCCGTGTAGATCACCGCACCGGTGGCGGGATCCTGGATGATGGCCCCTTCCACGCTGGAGGCCATCTTGCAGGGGGCCTCCAGGCAATGGCGGCACTGGTCCGGGAAGAAGTACCAGGAGACCTTGCCGGTTTTATCCATGTGCTCGCTGAAACGCACGAGCTTCACGTTGTACGGATTGAGGTCCGGGGGATTCTGGTGTGTGCCCGTCTGCTTCGTGGGCACCGGAGGGAATCCCTTCCACTCCTTGCAGGCCACCTGGCAACCCCGGCAGGCCGTGCACTTCGTGGTGTCGATGAAAAACGCCTTGGGCATCTTCGTTCTCCTTGCTTGTTCCAGGGGCGGACGACGGAACGTCCGCCCCTGGTTCGCCTTACAACTCGGTCACCTTGTCGGCCTTGCGCAGATTGACCAGGCTGGCCTTGTACTCAGGAATGGTCGAGTTGGGATCGCCCACCGAGGGAATCAGCCGGTTCGCCGCGTCGCCGCACTTCGGCTTGGTCCAGCCGAAGCAGAACGGCATGCCCACCAAGTGCACGGTCTTGCCCGCCACCTTGAAGGGCTTGATGCGCACCGTGACCATGGCCACGGCCTCGACCTTGCCGCGCAGGCTCTCGACGATGACCACATCGCCGTTCTTGATGCCCTTTTCCTTGGCCAGTTGCGGGCTCATCTCCACGTACTGCTGAGGCTCAGCCTCCAGCAGCGCCGGGCCGTTGCGGGTTTCCGAACCCGAGCACCAGTGCTCGGTCAGGCAGTAGGTGGTGAGCACGATGGGATAGCGCGGGTCGCCGTTGGCGGCCAGGGCGTCCATGTCGCTGGTCACGGACTTGAAGCAGGGGTTGTTCATCTGTTTGGAGAACGGATTGGCCTTGAGCGGCGTCTCCACCGGCTCATAGTGCTCGGGGAACGGCCCGTCCTCGCGGCCGGGGCCGTAAAGCTGCGCCCGTCCCTCGGTGCACATGATGAAGGGATACTTGCCGCCTTCCATGGACATGGGGGAGGCCGGACCGTCCGGAACGTCGCCCACCCACTTGCCCTCCTCCCAGACGATGACCGCCTTGTCCGGATTGTAGGGCTTGCCGTTCATATCCACCGAGGCGCGGTTGTAGAGCACCCGGCGGTTCATGGGCCAAGCCCAGGCGAACTTGGGATACAGGCCGATCTTGGCCTGCATGGGCGTCTGGGTCAAATCCCGGCGCTTGGCCAGGTTGCCCTCGGCCTCGGTGTAGCCGCCGCAGTAGACCCAGCATAGACTCGAAGTAGAACCGTCATCCTTGAGGTTGGCGAAACCGGGCACGAGCTGGCCCTTCTTGTACTCCTTGTCCCCGATCTTCACGTCCTGGGTGAAGTAACCGTTGATCTTCTTGGTCATGGTCTCGGCGTCGAACTTCTCCGGGCAGTCCATGTTCAGGACTCCCTCGGGGAAGACGCCGCCGTTCTTGGAGTAAAGGGCGCGCATGCGGTTGTTGATCTCCACGATCATGTCGCCCATGCTCCGGCTTTGGCCCAGGGGCTCCACGGCCTTGTAGTGCCACATGTGCCAGCGGCCCGAGTTGGAGATGGTGCCCTCCTTCTCGGCTCGGTAGGCCGAGGGCAGCAGGAAGACCTCGGTCTGGATGGAGGCCGGATCGGCACCGGGCTTGCGCCAGAAGTCCGTGGTCTCGTTGTGGTAGACGTCGGCCAACACGAGCCAATCCAGGTTGCCCAGGGCCTTGCGCACCTTGTTGCTGTTGGGGAAGCTCTGCGCCGGGTTGTGCCCGAAACAGAAACCGCCCTTGATCTGGCCCTTGTACATGCGGTCGAAGATGAACAGGTGGGAGTAGTCCACGCCCGGCTCCAACTTGGGGAACCACGCGTAGCCGAACCCGTTCTCCTTGGTGGCCTTGTCGCCGTACCAGGCCTTGAACAAGCTGACTATATACTTGGGACGGTTACCCCACCAGTTCACGCTCTTGGGATCCTTGCTCACGGGCGTGTTGGCCTTGATATACTCGTCCAGGGTAGCGAAGTTGGCCGTGGGCGCGTTGTGGTAGCCGGGGATGTAGCCATAAAGCAGGGCGTGGTCCGTGGAGCCCTGCACGTTGGGCTCGCCGCGCAGGGCGTTGATGCCGCCTCCCGCCACGCCGATGTTCCCCAACAGGAGTTGGATGATGGCCGAGAGCCGGATGTTCTGGACGCCCACGGTGTGCTGGGTCCATCCCAACGCATAGAGAATGGTGCCCGCCTTGTCCGGTTTGCCAGTGGCGGCGAAGGCATCATAGACCTTGAGCAGGTCGGCCTTGGCCACGCCGGTGACGTCGGAAACCTTGTCCAGGGTGTAGCGTGAATAGTGCTGTTTGAGCAGGTTCAGCACACAACGGGGATGCTTGAAGGTCGGATCGGTCTTGGGCAGACCGTTCTCGTCCTTCTCAAGAGCCCAGGCGCTCTTGTCATACTTGCGTTTCGTGGGATCGTAGCCGGAGAAGATGCCGTCCTTGAAGGCGAACTTCTCGCCCACGATGAAGGCCGCGTTCGTGTAGTTGTTGACGTATTCCGAGAAATACTTCTTGCTGTCCAGGAGATACTTGACCATGCCGCCCAGGAAGGCGATGTCCGTGCCGCTGCGCAGAGGCACGTGGAAGGTGCTCCGGGCCGAGGTGCGCGAGAACTTCGGGTCGACGTGGATCACCACGGCGCCCTTCTCCTTGGCCTTGAGCACCCACTTGAAGGCGATGGGATGGTGCTCGGCGGCGTTGCTGCCCATGATGAACACCACATCGGCGTTGCCGATGTCGGTGTAGTGATTCGTCATCGCTCCGCGTCCGACCGACTCTGCCAGAGCCGGCACAGTGGGGCTGTGTCAGACACGTGCCTGGTGGTCGAAATGGACCACTCCCAGGCCGCGCACGAATTGGTGGGTCACCGCGCATTCTTCATTGGACATCTGGGAACTGCCGAGATGGAACACCGACTCGAGCCGGTTCACGTCCTGGCCGGAGGCGTTCTTGAGCACGAAATCGCGATCGCGGGTCTCCTTGACCTTGGTCGCGATGCGATCAAGCATCCAGTTCCAGTCCTTCTCCTCCCACTTGTCGCTGCCCGGGGCGCGATAGAGGGGTTTGGTCAGCCGGTTCTCGTTGACGTGCAGGGAGCGCAACGCCGCGCCCTTGGCGCACAAGCCGCCGCCGCTGATGGGATAGTCCGGGTCGCCCTCGATGTTGACGATCTTGCCGTCCTTGACATGCACCAGCGTGTTGCAGCCGCAGGAGCAGAACGGACAGATGGAGATGACCTCCTTCGCCCCCTCGATCTTCAGCCCGGCCGCGTAGGCGCGGACCGGCCCGAGATCGAGCCCGAAGCGGCCCAGGGTCAGGCCCGCCAGGCCCGCCCCCGCGGCCTTCATGAACGTTCGCCGTGTAATGGCCATGCGCACTCTCCTTGAACGTTGTCTGTCCGGCCCGGGAGCCGCAAGGGACCGGAGTGATCAGAAGACGCGGCTCCTTTTCACCCCCGATCCTGGCATGTCACGCGGCGGCAGGTCAACGTGAATGGTCAAAAAATACAGTAAGTTATTAATATTATCTTAAACATATAGTCGTTTTGGCACCAGCCGCGGCATCCCGAAAAACAGCGGGGCCGCTCCCGAGGAAGCGGCCCCGCCCGATCACGTCGAGCGCGGCGCGCTCAACCGCGCAAGGCCCGGGCCACGCGCCGCAACGGCGACGCCAGCCCGGCCAGCATCTGCTGGCGGGTCAGGAGCCCTGGCGCTTCGGCCACGGCGAATTCATGGTACTTCTTGGGCTCGTCCTCCACTAGGTAGATGACCGAGACGTCGTCCGGGTTGCAGAGTTGGGCCTTGGGGAACTTCTTCTTGACCGCGGCCAGGCGGTCTCCGGCCATCTTGAGCATGGCCGCGCGCTCGCCGAAGTTCATGGCCCCCATGGCGCAGGACTTCACGCACATGGGCAGCAGGTTGGCCTGGACGCGGTCGATGCACATGTCGCACTTGACGATGCGCCTGGTGGCCGGGTCCAGCCTCGGGATGTCGTAGGGACAGGCCCCGTGAATCACCTCGAAGTCTTCCTGGGCCGTCTTCTCCGTGAAGATCACCGCTCCAGTGGCGGGATTCTGGATGATGGCCCCCTCCACGCCGGAGGCCTGCTTGCAGGGAGCCTCCAGGCAATGGCGGCACTGGTCCGGGAAGAAGTACCAGGAAACCACTCCGTTCTTGTCCATGTGCTCGCTGAAGCGCACGAGCTTGAAGTTGTTCGGATTGAGGTCCGGCGGATTCTGATGCGTGCCCGTCTGCTTCGTGGGCACGGCGGGCAGCCCCTTCCACTCCTTGCAGGCTACCTGGCAACCTCGGCAGGCCGTGCATTTCGTCGTATCGATGAAGAACGCCTTGGGCATGGTCGTCGCTCCTTTAAGCTACAGCTCGGTCGCCTTGTCGGCCTTGCGCAGATTCACAAGGCAGGCCTTGTATTCCGGGATCGTGGTGTTGGGGTCGCCGATGGACACGGTGACGCGGTTGGTGGAGTCGCCGCACTTGGGCTTGGTCCAGCCGAAGCAGAACGGCATGCCCACCAGGTGCACGGTCTTGCCCATGATGGTGAAGGGCTTGACGCGCACCGTGACCATGGCCACGGCCTCGGTCTTGCCGCGCAGACTCTCGATGATGACCACGTCGCCGTTCTTGACGCCCTTTTCCTTGGCCAGTTGTGGGCTCATCTCCACGTACTGCTGGGGTTCGGCCTCCAGCAGGGGCGGGGCGTTGCGGGTCTCCGAGCCGGAACACCAGTGCTCGGTGAGGCTGTAGGTGGTGAGTACGATGGGGAAGCGCGGGTCGCCGTTCTTGGCCAGCTCGTCCATGTCGCTCATGATGACCTTCATCACCGGGTTGTGCATCTGTTTGGAGAAGGGATTCACCGAGAGCGGGGTCTCGGCCGGCTCATAGTGCTCGGGGAAGGGTCCGTCCTCGCGGCCCGGGCCGAAGAGCTGGGAGTGGCCCTCGGTGGTCATGATGAAGGGGTACTTGCCGCCCTCTTGGGCCATGGGCGGGTAGCCGCCGTCGGGCACGTCGCCCACCCACTTGCCGTTCTCCCAGGCGATGACCACCTTGTCCGGGTTGTAGGGCTTGCCGTTCTGGTCCACCGAGGCGCGGTTGTAGAGGATGCGCCGGTTCATGGGCCAGGCCCAGGCGAAGCCCGGGAACAGGCCGATCCTGGCCTGCATGGGGGTCTGGGTCAGGTCGCGGCGCTTGGCCAGGTTGCCGCCCTCCTCGGTGTAACCGCCGGTGTACACCCAGCACATGCTCGTGGTGGAGCCGTCGTCCTTGAGATTGGGGAAGCCGGGCACCAGTTGGCCCTTCTTGTATTCCTTGTCCCCGATCTTGGTGTCGCGGGTGAAGAAGCCGTTGACCCGCCGGGCCACGGCCTCGGCGTCGAACCTGTCCGGGTAGTCGGCCTTGGTGATGGGCTCGGGGAAGATCCCGCCCTCCTTGACGTAGAGGCCGCGCACCCGGTTCATCATCTCCACGAACATCTCGCCCATGTTGCGGCTCTTGCCCAGGGGCTCCACGGCCTTGTAGTGCCACATGTGCCAGCGGCCCGAGTTGGAGATGGTCCCGTCCTTCTCGGCCCGGTAGGCCGAGGGCAGGAGGAAGACCTCGGTCTTGACGGTCTTGGGGTCCACGCCGGGCCTGCGCCAGTTGTCCGTGGTCTCGTTGTGGAAGACGTCGCCCATGACGAGCCAGTCCAGCTTGTCCCAGGCCTTGCGCACCTTGTGGGTGTTGGGGATGCTCTGGCAGGGGTTGTGGCCGAAGCAGAAGCCGCCCTTGATCTCGCCCTTGTACATGCGGTCGAAGATGTACAGGTGCGAGCAGTCCATGCCCACGTCCATCTTCGGCACCCAGGAGTAGCCGAAGTCGTTCTCCCTGGTGGCGTTCTCGCCGTACCAGGACTTGAGCAGGCTGACCACGTACTTGGGCCGATTGCCCCACCAGTTCACGCTCATGGGGTCCTTGGTGCCCGGGGTGTAGGCCTTGAGATACTCGTCCAGGGTCTGGTAGTTGGCCGTGGGCGTGCTGTGGTAGCCGGGCAGATAGCCGTAGAGCAGGGCGTGGTCCGTGGTGCCCTGGACATTGGGCTCGCCGCGCAGGGCCGCGATGCCGCCGCCGGCGATGCCCACGTTGCCCAGCAACTGCTGGATGATGCCCGAGAGACGGATGTTCTGCACACCCACGCTGTGCTGGGTCCAGCCCAGGGCGTAGCAGAAGACGCCGGCCCGATCCGGCCTGCCCGTGGCGCAGAAGGCCTCGTAAACCTTGAGCAGGTTCTCCTTGCTCACGCCGGTGACCGAGGACACGCGGTCCAGGCTGTAGCGGTCGTAGTGGGCCTTCATCACGTTGATGACGCAGCGCGGGTGCTTGAGCGTCTTGTCGCGCTTGACCAGACCCTGCTCGTCCTTCTCAAAGGCCCAGGCGCTCTTGTCGTACTTGCCCTTGGCCGCGTCGAAGCCGGCGAACATGCCGTCCTTGAAGGAGTACTTCTCGCCCACCAGGAAGCTCGCGTTGGTGTAGTTCAGCACGAACTCGGCGAAGTATTTCTTGTTCTCCAGAATGTACTTGACCATGCCGCCGAGCATGGCGATGTCGGTGCCGCTGCGGATCGGCACATGGAAGCTGCTGCGGGCCGAGGTGCGCGAGAACTTGGGGTCCACGTGGATGACCACCGCGCCCTTCTCCTTGGCCTTGAGAATCCACTTGAAGGTCATGGGGTGGTGCTCGGCGCAGTTGCTGCCCATGATGAGCACGGCGTCGGCGTTGGCCAGGTCGTTGTAGTGGTTGGTCATGGCCCCGCGGCCGTAGCACTCGGCCAGGGCCGGCACCGAGGGACTGTGGCAGATGCGGGCCTGGTGGTCGAAGTGCACGATGCCGAAGGCGCGGATCATCTGGTGCAGGACCGCGGCCTCCTCGTTGGAGACCTGCGAGGAGCCCAGGTGGAAGACGCTCTCCAGGCGGTTGACCAGCTGGCCGGCGGCATTCTTCGGCAGGAAATCCTTGTCGCGCTGGTCCTTGATGCGTCGGGCGATGCGCTCCATCATCCAGTTCCAGTCCTTCTCCTCCCACTTGTCGCTGCCGGGCGCCCGATACAAGGGCTTGGTCAGCCGCTCCGGGCTGATGTGCAGGGACTTGAGCGAGGCGCCCTTGGCGCAGAGGCCACCGCCGCTGATGGGGAAGTCCGGATCGCCCTCGATGTTGATGATCTTGCCGTCCTTGACGTGCACCAGCGTGTTGCAGCCGCAGGAGCAGAACGGACAGATGGAGATGACCTCCTTGGCCCCCTCGATCTTCAATCCAGCCGCGTAGGCCCGAACCGGGCCGAGGTCCAGCCCCAACCTCCCCAGGGCCAAACCCGCCAGACCCGCTCCGGTCGCCTTGATGAACGTTCGCCTCGTGATGCTCATGCGCATGCCTCCTTGCACCCTTCCTGCCCGGTCCAAGAGCCGCCGAACGACCGGAGGGATGAACACGACCGCGGCTCTATGTATTGATATTATTTTTCACAATACATAGACGTGGTCAATTCAATGAGGCGAAAAATACAATGATTTTAAAATATTACTTCAAACATAATGAAGGTCTGGCACCGGGCGGCGCCAAATGGAATGGATCAACGAAGAGGCGATTCGCCCCCGTCGTCCTGGAAACGACGCGCCGGGAAAGGAAATACTTCGGAAGCCGCATCCACGGCAGCGGACTCCACACGTTCGAACCAACGCTGGAACCATTCGGCCATGGCCCGCCCTTCCGGGGTGAGCACGATGCCCTGGCGGCGGCTGCCCCTCGACTCCACCAGCTTGAAGCCCAGGGCCTTTTCACTCCGCTGGATCTTGCCCCAGGCGGCCCGATAGGACATGCCCAGGCTCTCGGCGGCCTTCTTCAACGAACCGAGGCGTTCGACCTGGAACAGGAGTTGGGCGCGGCCCGCGCCGAAACACATGTCGCCGTCCCGCTCCAGCCATAAGTGCAGCCGCACGGTGGGGCTGGATGCGGACGCGGAGAGGCCCGCCATCGGCCGGGCAGCGTGCTCCGCCTTCCTGGCCTTCTCGCGCCTGCCGCGCTCTTCCGGCTCCCGGGCCATACCCTCGTCCATGTCCACTCCCTTCGGCGCACGGACTCCCGTACGCTCGACACGATGCGGACATGTTATGTCAAAAATGACAGAACGGCAGAAAAAGGGGATATGCGCCGATTTTGACACCAGATCACTTGTTCCCAAGCAACCGGGCCACGCGGAAAAACAGTTACTTCTTTCGTTCGCGGAGATTCTTGAAGGAAATGCCCGCCAGACAGCCCACCAGCGCGCCGAGGAGAAGCCCGCGCTCCAGGCTCATGATGCCGGTCCAGCCCGCCAGCAAGCCCAGGGAGCCGCCCACGAGAATGCCCTTGGCCAGGGCTTCGAGCCAGAGTTCCAGGTTCTTGTCGCGGTCGTCGGGCATCTCGTCTCCTAGCGGGTAGTCGCGCGCGCGGACTGGAGCCACACGGGCGCGGAGTCTTCGAAGGCCACGCCGATTCCCGGCAACCGTCGCGAAACGCCCCAGGGTCGAAACCAGCGCACCACGCACCGCACCGGGCCGCCCTGGTCCGGCGAATTCTCCTCGGGGAAGAGCAACCACAGTTTCTGCCCGACCTCGAACACGCCGAAGGCCACCATGAAACAGCCCGTGGCCGAGACATTGGTGGTGACGGCGCGCTCCCCTTGTTCTGATGCCTGATCAGGGCCGCGCAGAATCAGGGCACTGTGGCTCACGTCATGGCGGTCGCTCATGCGCAGCGGCCGGGGGTGGAAGCCGGCGCATTCCTTGAGCAGGAAACCGTCCATGTCCCGAGCCTGGCGTACCGTGGCGCCCAGGGACACTCCCCGGATGCCTCCCTGCTCCTGATTGTGCAGCAGCCGCAGCACTGGAAAATGCTCCAGCACGGCCTGAAGATTTTCCCGGTCACGGGCCGGGCAGCGGATCCAGGTGGGCAAGTCCAGCAGAATGCCGTTGTAAATCCGGCCCACGGCACCAGCAGGCCGGCCGCCGGGACCGTCGATGGCGTCGAAGGTCACGCCGAGACGCGCCAGCTCCTGTTCATAGGCGGAACGGGCGTCGCCGGGTTCAGCGACGAGAAGAACCCGGAGGCTGGCGATATCCGGCGGGCGTCTCATGCGCGTTTCTTCTCGCACAGAATACGGACGGAAACAAGGCGGCCTGGGAAACTCCGCCGGGACGAGCATATTCCGATGACAATTTCTTCATTTTTCAACTTGACAATGAAATTCATTATCATTAAATCCTGACTCGCCGGGGACACCCGGAAAGGATGAAAGACCCATGCTGGAAAACATCGTCGTCATCGTCATCGTGGCCGCAGCCCTGGTTTACGTCGTCAGCCGCTTCGTCCGCACGGGCAAGCCCGGCTCAGGGTGCGGCGGCTGCTCCAGCCGGGGCTCCTGCCCTTCAGCCGACCGACGCGGCCCTGGTAACGACTGCTGAACCGAGGAGAGACATGAGCACGCACTTCTGCTTGAGACAGGCCCAGGTGAATCAACGGCTGCGCATCCGCACCATCACGGCCAAAGGCGAACTGGGGCGGCGAATCCGCGACATGGGGCTGATCCCCAACACGGAAATCCGGGTCATCGGCAAGGCCCCCCTGCATGATCCGGTGGCCCTGCGCCTGTTGGACTTCACCCTGACCCTGCGCAACAGCGAGGCCGACCACATCACCGTCGAGCCCCTGGCCGAGGAGGAAACCGTCCATGAGTAAAGGCGAAGCCCGCGTGCTCCAGATGTCCGCCCAAGGCGGCGAGCAGCCCGTCCACGCCGGGAAGGACGACATGGTCATCGCCCTGGCCGGAAACCCCAACTGCGGCAAGACCACCATGTTCAACGCCCTCACCGGCGCGCGGCAGCACGTGGGCAACTGGCCCGGCGTGACCGTGGAGAAGAAGACCGGCGTGCCCCATCTGGGCGATGCGGCCATGACCGTGGTGGATCTGCCCGGAACCTACTCGCTCACTGCCTACAGCGAGGAAGAGGTGGTCGCCCGCAACTTCCTGGTGAATGAGCGCCCCGACGTGGTGGTGGACGTGCTCAACGCCGGAGCCCTGGAGCGCAACCTCTATCTCGCCGTGCAGTTCCTGGAGCTGGGGGTGCCGGTGGTCCTGGCCCTGAACATGATGGACGAGGTGCGCAAGGAGGGCAGGGAAATCGACGTGGCCCTTCTGGAAAAGCTCACCGGCTGTCCGGCGGTGGAGACCGTGGCCCGCGCGGCCCAGGGCACACGGGAACTGCTGACGGCCGCCCGCGCCCTCTCCTCCTCCCGCAAGGGGGAGGCCTGGAACCATCCCCTGCGCATCACCTACGGCTCCGACCTGGACCCCGTGCTCGGCGAGATGGAATGCCTCGTGGAGCGCAAGGGCCTGTTCGCGGGCAAGCTCCCGGCCCGTTGGGTGGCGCTCAAGTATTTGGAGGGCGACAGCCAGCTCGTGGCCATGGGCCGCGCCGCCAACCCCGCCCTGTCCGAGCGCCTGGAGGGCATGGTGACCAAGGTGGCCGATCACCTTCAGAAAACGCTCGACGCCACCCCCGACGCCATCATCGCCGACTACCGTTACGGTTGGATCGCGGGCATCGTGCGTCAGGCCGTGCGTCGCCCCGGAGTGGACGCCCAGCGCCTGTCCATCTCGGACCAGATGGACCGCGTCCTGACCCACCGGCTGGCCGGGCCGCTCATCATGATCGGCATCGTCTACCTCATCTACACCATCACCTTCACCCTGGGCGAGGTGCCCATGGGCTGGGTGGAGAACTTCTTCGGCTGGCTGGGCGACACGGCCACGGCCATCCTGCCCGAGGGCCTGCTGCGTTCACTGGTGGTCTCCGGCGTCATCGACGGCGTGGGCGGCGTCATGGGCTTCGTGCCGCTCATCCTGATCATGTTCCTGCTCATCTCGGCCCTGGAGGACTCCGGCTACATCGCGCGCATGGCCTACATGCTCGACCGCGTCTTCCGCATCTTCGGCCTGCACGGCACATCGGTGCTGCCCTTCATCGTCTCCGGCGGCATCGCGGGCGGCTGCGCCGTGCCCGGCGTCATGGCCACGCGCACCCTGCGCAGTCCCAAGGAAAAGCTGGCCACCCTGCTGGTCTCCCCGTTCATGACCTGCGGCGCGAAGATCCCGGTCTTCCTCATGCTGGCCGCGGCCTTCTTCCCCGGCGCCGAGGCCGACGTCATGTTCGCCATCACTCTCGCGGCCTGGGCCTCGGCCCTGCTCGTGGCCCGGCTCCTGCGCTCGACCATCATCAAGGGCGAGGCCACGCCCTTCGTCATGGAACTGCCCCCCTACCGCATCCCGACCCTACGCGGCGTGCTCATCCACACCTTCGAGCGCACCTACGAATACATCCGCAAGGCGGGCACGGTGATCCTGGCCATCTCCATCCTGCTATGGGCGGGCATGACCTTCCCCGCTTTGCCCGAGGAGACCGCGGCCGTCTTCCAGGACCGCCAGGCAGTCCTGGAGCAGCGCTTGGCCGAGGCCAAGACCGCGGGAGCCGCCGAGGAACAGGTGGCCGCCCTGGAACAGGAAAAGACCGCCGTGGCCGCCGCTGAAGCCGAAGCCGCCCTGGAGCACACCCTGGCCGGACGCCTGGGGCATGCCCTGGAGCCGATCTCCCGGCTGGCGGGCTTCAACTGGCGCGTGAACATCTCCCTGGTGGGCGGCTTCGCGGCCAAGGAAGTCATCGTTTCCACCCTGGGCACGGCCTACTCCCTGGGCGAGGTGGACGCCGAGGAGGCGACCCCGCTTTCCGAGAGCCTGGCCAACGACCCGGACTTCTCCAAGGCTTCCGCCATCGCGCTCATGGCCTTCACCCTGCTCTACGCCCCCTGCTTCGTGACCGTGGTGGCCATGGCCCGGGAATCGAGCTGGAAGTGGGCCGGATTCAGCATGGTCTTCAACACCTTGCTGGCCTTCGTGGTGGCCGTGGGGCTCTATCAGGCCTCCCGACTGGCTTTCTGATCCATTCCCGTCGTCCAGGCCGGGACCGGCGTTGCCGTTCCCGGCCTTTTTTTCCGCCCACGGCGCGGCTTCCCTTTCAGCGTGAAAATCCCTATGGTGCCCGCTGCCTGGAGGATTCACCGATCATGAGCCGTGCCGCCGCCATCCTAACCGCCCTGCGCGACGTTCTGCGCAGCGGCGTCCGTCTGAGTCTCGATCTCTTCAAGATCATGATCCCGATCATCGTGGGTGTGAAGATCCTCAAGGAACTCGGACTGATCGCCTACCTGGCCTGGCCTCTGAAGCCGGTCATGGCCCTGGTGGGGCTCCCCGCCGAGATGGGCCTGGTCTGGGCCACGGCCATGTTCAACAACATCTACTCCGCCTTCATCGTGCTCGCCTCCCTGGCCGAAGGCGTGCCGTTGAACCAGGCCCAGGTCACGGTGCTGGCCTGCCTCATGCTCGTGGCCCACAACCTGCCCATCGAGCTGACCATCGTGCGCAAGTCGGGCCCGCGCCTGCCCTTCCAGTTCTTCACCCGGGTTCTGGGCGCCCTGGCCTTCGGCATGATCCTGAACCTCACCTATACGGCCACCGGCGCGCTCCAGGGGCCGGCCACGATCCTCTTCCAGGCGGCCGCTGGGCCGGAGCCCCTCTGGCGATGGGCCCTCGGCGAAATCCGCAATCTGGCCTCCATCTTCTGCATCATCACGAGCCTCATCGGACTCATGCGTCTGCTTCAGGCGCTGCGCCTGCTGGATCTCTGCAATGCGCTGCTGCGCCCCGTGCTGCGGATCATGGGCATCGGCCCCCGGGCGGCCACCATCACCATCGTCGGTTTGGTCATGGGGCTGGCGTACGGCGGCGGGCTCATCATCCACGAAGCCCGCGAAGGCCAGGTCGAAGGCCGGGACGTCTTCGCCTCCCTGACCCTCATGGGCCTGTGCCACAGCCTCATCGAGGACACCCTGCTCATGCTGCTCATCGGCACGCACCTGTCCGGCATCCTCTGGGGCCGACTGCTCTTTTCCCTGGTCGCCACGGCCCTGCTCGTACGTATCGGCGCGCGGCTCTCCAACACCGCGCAGAACCGCTACCTCTGGGCCGAGGCCCGCTGACACGGAGGAAAACGATGGACGAGATCACGGTCATCCACACCGACAAGGCCCCGGCCGCCCTGGGACCATACTCCCAGGCCCTGGCCTGGAACGGACTGCTCGTCCTGAGCGGCCAGACCGGCCTGGACCCGGTCACGGGCGAACTCGTTTCCGATTTCGCCGGGCAGGTCCGGCAGGTGCTGGACAACCTCGGCGCGGTCCTGTCCCAGGCAGGGGCGGGCTTCGCCGACGTGCTGGCGGCGGATGTCTTCCTCACGGACATGGGCCGCTTCGCGGAGTTCAACGCCATCTACGCCGAGTATTTCCGGGAGCACAAACCGGCCCGGACCACGGTGGCGGTCAGCGCCCTGCCAAAAAACGGGCAGGTCGAGATCAAATTCCTGGCCCGGCTGCCCCGATCCTGATCCGCGCCGCCGCTTGACAAGGGAGCCTCGAGAGGCGTAAGCGCTTGCTCATGCAGACCCGGACCGACAGCCGCTTCTTTTTCTTCTTTTTCTTTAGCAGCGCCTGTGGTCTGGGGGTGCGCGAGTAAGGTCGAAAACGAACACGAAACGCTCCCGAAGGCCGCAGGCATACCGCCCGCGGCCTTCGTCGTTTCGGTCGCGGCGGATTCGGGACAATCCCCTGGGAGGCCGACATGCAACTGGGCAAATCCATCCGCATCGAGCGCATCATCAACCGCAACAACGGACGGACCATCATCGTCCCCCTGGACCACGGCGTCACCGTGGGCCCGCTGTACGGACTCGTGGACCTTCGAGCCACCGTGGACCAGATCGCCGACGGCGGGGCCAACGCCGTGCTCATGCACAAGGGGCTGCCACGCTGCTCCCATCGCGGACGCGGCCGCGACGTGGGCCTCATCATCCACCTCTCGGCCAGCACCACCCTCTCGCCCCATCCCAACGCCAAGGCCCTGGTTGGCACGGTGGAGGACGCACTGAAGCTCGGCGCGGACGGCGTCTCCGTGCATATCAACATGGGCGACGAAACCGAGGGCCGCATGCTGGCCGACCTGGGCCAGATGGCGGCCAAGGCCAACGAATGGGGAATGCCGCTCCTGGCCATGATGTACGCGCGCGGACCGGCCATCAAGAACCCCTACGACCCGGATCTGGTGGCCCACTGCGCCCGGGTGGCCCTGGAACTGGGCGCGGACATCGTCAAGGTGCCCTACACCGGCGACCCCGAAAGTTTCGAACGCGTGGTTGAGGCCTGCTGCGTACCGGTGGTCATCGCCGGAGGGCCCAAGATGGACGACACGCGCAGCCTGGTCCAGATGGTCCACGACTCGGTGCGGGCCGGAGGCGCCGGGCTTTCCGTGGGCCGCAACATCTTCCAGCACGAGCAGCCCGCCCGCCTGCTGGCGGCCCTGGGCAAGGTGGTGCATGAGGATTGGAGCGTGGATCAGGCCATGGCGCTGCTGGCCTGACGCTGTTCAGCGGGCGGCGGCTCGCTGGGAATTCCCGCAGTCGCCGCCCCTGAGCCCTTGGCCTGGGCCGGTTTGATTTTTTTCTCCCGGCGGATTGTCTTTCCAGCGGGAAATATGTATCCATCCCCGAGGATTGCCGTTCAATCAGGGCGATGGCGCGGACCACGCCAGCAGGGAGGGAGCCGATGCCTTACGACAAAAACATGCGCATCCTGGTGGTGGACGACTTCTCCACCATGCGCAAGATCATCAAGAACATCCTGCGCCAGCTGGAACTGACCAACGTGGTCGAAGCCGACGACGGCACCACGGCCTGGGAGGTTCTCAACCGGGACAACATCGATTTCATCGTCTCGGACTGGAACATGCCCAAGATGAGCGGCATCGAACTGCTGCGCAAGGTCCGGGCCAGCGAGGAATACGCGGCCACGCCATTCCTCATGGTCACGGCCGAGGCCCAGCAGGAGAACATCATCGAGGCTGTCCAAGCCAAGGTTTCCAACTACATCGTCAAACCCTTCACCCCCGAGACCCTGGCCCAGAAGATCGACAAGATTTTCGGCAAATAGAAAAGGCGGGGCCGCACGGCCCCGCCTTCATTTCATATTCCGTCCCGCCGCCGTGTTCAGGTGTATTCCACCCGGACGGCATCCAAATATTCCCGCAGCCGCCGCGCCAGTTCCCGGGCAGCCGAGGCCTCGCCGCGTCCGGCTGCGGTTTCCAATTCCCCGCCGAGGTCGCGCAGGCCCAAGAAGCCGTATGCGGCTCCGGCGCCTTTGGCGCTGTGTCCGATGCGCCGGGCGGTATCCAGGTCGTCCGCGTCCAGGGCCCGCTCCAGCGCCTCCTGGTCCCGCCGGGAACATTCCAGAAACCGGTCCACCAACTCGGCCAGATCCGCGTCGATGCGTTCCACCACGTCCCTGCCCATGGTCGCTCCTTCGCTTTCGTCAGCATAGTCCCATCCCGATGGAAAATGAAGCGGCCGCGAATGGAGGCCCCGATCCGGGCGGCGACGAAAAAAACCGGCCGGGATACCCGGCCGGTTCGCGTCCTGTCGTCCCGGAATGATCAGCCTTGGCGGGAAATGAAGCGATTGGAGACCGGAGGAGCCACCCTCGAACCGTCCTTGTAGGCGGAAAAACGCTGGTTCTCGAGACGGACCCGCTGGAGGTCGGCTTTGAGGGCCGCATGCAGACGTCGGGCTTCCTGGGTGATCTGCCCCTGGAGAGCCTTCAGCTGGGTCAGCTTGTCGAGTACGCTGTCCAGATCCACGCGCTTTCCGTTTTCGATGGAGGCGGTGAGGCGTCCACGATCCTGAGCCAGCTGTTCGGCTTCGAACACGTCCCCGGCGATGAGAAAGCCCAGTTCCTTGTGGCCCATCTCGATGGCCTGGTCGAGCAGCGTCACCATGTCGGACATGATCTTACTCCTTGCGCGCCAAGCGAATGTCCTCGCGCAGTTCGGCGATGACCTTCTTCCAGCGGTCCACGGCCGGAAGGAACTCATACTCCAGCAGATCGGAAAGCAGAATCCAGTCCTCGTTCTCCAACACCTCGGACATCTCGCCGAAAAGATCGTTGAATTCGTCGGCGGCGGCGCGGAAGGTGTCGTGGTCCTTGAGCGAAAATTCGTCGCGCAGGCTGCCGATCATGCCCAGGAAGTCCCGGGTCACGTCCAGAAGATCCTGATAGAGATCCAGCGCCTCGGCGTCGTCGGCCTGACGGAAGAGTCCGGCCACGCGGGATCCGCCCTCGCCCATCAGGTTGACCACCTTGTAGAGCTCACGGGTGATGTCCACGGCCATTTCCTTGACCGGCACGGACTTGATCTCCACGCTCTCTATGTTGCCGGTCTCGATGTCCTCGGCCTGGTGCGGGTATATCTCGGTGAAGGGCTCGTTGTTCACGAGCACGTCGGTGACAACGCGGTCGGTGAAGACGCCGTCTTCCATGACCTTGTTGAAAATCTGCTCCAGGTTCTCGAAATTCTTCACGGCCAGATCGCTGCGCCGTCCGTCGATGACGATCATGAAAACGAACCTCCTGCTGCGGCTGAAATTTCCGGGTTAGGGTCCACGATCAACCGCATTCAAGAAACATGCCGACTAGCGAAAGAGGATCAGGAAGGCGTCGCAGAGCTGATGGTGGCGGGCGATGAGCGCGCGCAGGAAGGCCAAGTCACGGGCGGCCTCCTGGGACTGGAAGCGCCAGAGCCCGCCGAGCACGCTCAATCGGGGGTCTTCGGCCAGAATCGTTTGCAGTCGCTCGCAATTGGCCAGGAACTTGGTCTTCAGCGTAGGCCTGGGATCGCGGGGCAGCAGCGCGGCCTGTTGACCCAGCAGATGCAGAAGTCCCGAAGCGCTCTCCAGTGATTGGCGGGTGGCGTGGGCGCCCTCCCGGTCGTCCCAGGACAGCGGCCGCTCTCCGACGGCCGGATCCTCGCCGTCAAGAAATCGACGATACACGCGCCGCAGGGCCGCCAGCCAGCGGGCCCGGTCGGAACCCCCGTGGCCGGTAAGCGATTCCAGATCCAAAAAACCGTCCGCGCCCATGTTTGTGCGCCAGATGCGGACTCCGGACGGCGCGCCGGGGTCCATTCCGGGCTCCAACAGCGCACGGACGCAGGCCAGGACGGCCTCCGGGCTCACGACCCGGCGGCATTCCTCGTTACGGGGGCAGTCCTTGCCGAAGCCGCAGGGATGACACGGCAGGTCCGGCTCCAGGCAGAGGCAGCCCGGTCGATAGGGGCCCGTGTCCACGGGCTGGGCCGTGGCCAGAAACACGGCCGCCACGGGCACGCCCAGTCCGGCCGCCAAATGCATGGTGCCGGTGTCGTTGGTCACCAGGAGGTCGCAGAGTGAGAGCGCGGCGGCCAATGTCCGCAGTTCAGTGCGGCCGGAGAGGTCGCGGCAGGGCACATCCGGCGCGGCCTGCCGGAAACGGTCGGCCAGCGGCCGTTCCTGGGGCGAGCCTAGGAGTACGGGCAGGCGGCCGTGTTCGGCCCATAGCCGCCGCGCCAAAACCGCGAAGGAGGCCACGGGCCAACGCCGCCGGTCTTCGCTGGCCCCCAGCTGCAGGGCCGCGAAACCGCGCGCGCCGGGAACCCCGCCGCCCTCCTCCAGCAGCGCTCGGGCCGCGTCGCGCTCACCGTCCGAGGGCCGCAGGAGGTCCAGGGGCGCGCCCGGGCCGTCCAGTCCGGCCACGCGCCGGAAAAGGTCGACCACGTTGAACGGGCTCTGGCCCCGACAGGCCGAGGCCTGTTGCAGGAAGGCCGCCCAGTCCGAGGAATCGCCGTTGAAGCCGAAGGAGTCCAGGCCGAAGCCGCGCACCTCCGGCGCGCCGATGAGACGGGTCAAGAGACGGGCCGAGAGCGAGGGGGTGAGGTTGACGAGCACGTCCGGTGGGAAGTCACGGCGCAGATCCGCCAGGAAGCCGTCCAGTTCGCCCAGACCGCCGCGCCAGTCCTCGCCCTCCAGGCGGGCCAGGAGACGGGCGCCGCGCAGGGGCGCGACGTGGTCCAGGTCGCGCAACAGTCCGGCGGCCTGGGAAAAATTCTCCAGGCAGACCAAGCCGGTGCGGCATCCCGAGGCCTTGAGGCCGGAGAAGACCGGCTGGGTCTGGAGCAGGTCGCCGAAGCGGGTCAGGCTGAGCACGAGCACGTTCACGCGGGAAACCTTGTCCTGTTCGCGCCGGTCTTGCAAGTACGGGTCCGCTCCGTCCCTTGACAGGCCGGAACCGAGTCCCTACTTACAGGGGGCTTCATTCCAACCCAAGGAGACGAGCATGGCCTACGACATCCGGCTGGTGAAACTCATCACCGGCGACCTGGTCCTCGGCAAGTGGAGCCAGGACGGCAGCAAGATCGAGGATCCGGCGCAGCTTCAGACCATTCCCACCCAGCAGGGCGTGCAGATGGTCCTTCTGCCCTTCGGCTATCCCTTCGAGACCGACATGACCGGCGTGATCGACACCCGCCACGTGCTGTACGAATACAAGAAGTTCCCTGAGGAACTCAAGACCAAGTACATGGAGGCCTCCACCAACCTGACCCTGTCCACCCCCGGCGACCTGCGGAACCTCCAGGGCATGATGGGCGGTGCGGGCGGGGACATCTCCAGCCTGCTGAAAAAGTAGCTTCCCGTCCGGGACGCGAAACGGTACACGCAGGGGGTGGTTTCGCTGGGAACCACTCCCTTTTTTCGTTTTTCATCGGAGGATACCCCGATCATGCGGGAACTGCTTCCGCTTCTGCCCAAGCCCAGCCGCTACGCCGGGCGCGAATGGGGCGTGACCACCAAGGATCCGGCCAAAATCCGGGCGCGCGTGGCCCTCGCCTTTCCCGATCTCTACGACGTGGGCATGTCCTACCTGGGACAGCGCATTCTCCTGCACTGCGTGGACCGCCGGCCGGAATTCCTGGCCGAGCGGGTCTACGCCCCCTGCGACGACGCGGCCCGAGTCCTGCGTGAACACAACGCGCCCCTGTGCACCCTGGAGTCGGACACGCCCCTGGCGGAGATGGACGTGCTGGCCTTCAGTCTGACCCACGAACTCTGCTACACGAATGTCCTGTACATGCTCGACCTGGCGGGCATCCCCGCCCGCGCCTCCGAGCGCGGCCCGGAGCATCCCCTGGTCCTGGCCGGAGGCGGAGCCTGCTTCAACGCCGAACCCCTGGCCGACTTCCTGGACTGCATGCTCCTGGGCGACGGCGAGGAAGCCCTGCCGCGCATCCTGGAGGAAGTGGCCCGCGCCCGCGACGAGGGGCTGGACCGGCGCGGCCTGCTTCTGCGGCTCAAGGACATCCCAGGCCTCTACGTGCCTTCCTTCTTCGCCCCCCAGGGACCGGGCGAACCGCTCCTGCCCCTGGTTCCGGGCTACCAACACGTGGAAAAGGCCCTGGTGGAGGACTTGGACCGGACGCCCTTCCCCACCCTCTCGCCCGTGGCCTTCGGCCAGGCCGTGCATGACCGCCTGACCCTGGAGATCGCCCGGGGCTGCACCCGCGGCTGCCGCTTCTGCCAGGCGGGCGTCATCTACCGCCCGGTGCGCGAACGCAGCCTGGAACGCATCGAATCCCTGCTCGGCGATGCCCTGGCGGCCACGGGCTACGAGGAGGTTTCCTTCCTCTCCCTGTCCACGGGCGATTTCTCGGCCCTGGACACCCTCTTCGCCCGGACCTTCGACCGCTGCGCCGCCGAGCAGGTGGCCATCTCCCTGCCCTCGCTGCGCGTGGGTTCGGTGTCCCCGGCCATCATGGAACGCATCGCCAGCATCCGGCGCACCGGCGCGACCCTGGCCCCGGAGGCCGGAAGCCAGCGCCTGCGCGACGTGATCAACAAGGGCATCACCGAGGAACAGCTTCTGGACCACGTGCGCCATCTCTTCGAGCACGGCTGGCAGCACGTGAAGCTCTATTTCATGATCGGCCTGCCCACGGAGACACCCGAGGATATGGAGGCCATCGTGGACCTCTGCCGCAAGGTGCGCGACGCCGCAGGCTGGCAGATCAAGCGTCTGCAGGTCACGGCCGCGGTCTCGCCCTTCGTGCCCAAGTCGCACACCCCGTTCCAGTGGGAGCGCCAGATCGGGCCGGAGGAGATCCGCGCGCGCGTGAATCTGCTGCGCGACCTCATGCGCCGCCACAAGCGGCTCATGCTCAAGTTCCACGAGCCGAGGATGAGCTTCCTGGAAGGCATCTTCTCGCGCGGGGACCGCGCCCTGGGCCCGGTGCTCGAAGAGGCCTACCGCGCCGGAGCCCTGTTCTCCAGCTGGAAGGACCACCTCGACCTGGAGCCGTATCTGGAGGCCATGCGGGACAACGGCCTGAAGCCCGAGGACTATCTGGCCGAACGCGACGTGAACGCGCCTCTGCCCTGGGATCATCTGGACTGCGGCGTGTCCCGGGCCTTTCTGCTGCGCGAACGCAAACGCGCCCTGGAAGCCCGCACCACCGAGGACTGCCGCTATGAGGGCTGCTCGGGTTGCGGTGTCTGCAACCTGGACGGCCGCGTCTCACGCCTGAGCGCCCAGTCGCCGGGCAAGGACATCCGACCCCGCGTGCTTCTGGCCCAACGGGACCAGACCGACGCGCCTCTGCCGCCTCCGGCCGGGGACAAGCCGGACCTGCACGCCCAGGCCGCGCGCTACCGGATCTGGTACGAGAAGACCGGCCCGGCCGCCGCGCTGAGCCAGCTTGAGCTGCAAAGCGTGTTCGAGCGGGCCCTGCGCCGCGCCCGTCTGCCGCTGTCCTTCAGCGCCGGATTCCACCC
Source organism: Desulfovibrio aminophilus DSM 12254 (assembly GCF_000422565.1). Taxonomy (NCBI): domain Bacteria; kingdom Pseudomonadati; phylum Thermodesulfobacteriota; class Desulfovibrionia; order Desulfovibrionales; family Desulfovibrionaceae; genus Desulfovibrio; species Desulfovibrio aminophilus. Next base: position 31,948 of record NZ_AUMA01000017.1, read on the forward strand.
CCTGCCCCGGCTGTCCTTCGGCATGGCCCTGCCCGTGGGTGTGGAGAGCCACTGCGAATGGCTCGTACTGGGCCTGCGCGAGGATATTCCGGCCGAGGCCGTGGCCGGGGCCCTGGGGCCGAACATGCCCGACGGATTGGCCCTGACCTCGGTGGAACATCTGGCTCCGGGAAAAAAGAAGGCCATGCGGGCGGCCAACGAAACCTACCGTTTGGTTCTGCGCGGCGACGCGGCCGTCCGGGCGGAACGCGCCACCCGCTGGCGGGAGTTCCTGGGCAAGAAGGAATTCCTGGTGGAGCGCAAGACCAAACGGGGCCTGAAGCCCTTCGACCTTCGGCCGCTGCTGGCCGAGGTTCGGGAGGACGGAGACGCCCTTGTCCTGCGGTTCGACTGGACTGCGGGCTACATCAGCCCGCTGACGCTGGCGCGGGCGGTCATGGGCCCGTGTGAACTGACGGAATTCGGCCTGATCAAGATCGCTCAGGAATTCGACTTGGCGGCCGAGGGCTCGGCGGCCGGAGATTCGGCCGCTCCCGCCGAAACGGACACCGAGCGATAGATCTCCGGCGCGCTGTTCTTCTCCCAAGGGCGACGGATGCGGATCTCCACTGTGGTGGAGCCCTCCTTGAGCGCGGTGAAGACGAAATAGGCCCGGCCGAAGTCTCCGGGCTTCGGGTCGCTCGGCGGCTCGGTCCAGAACTTGTCCAGCCGGAGGACGGCCGGGTCGAAGCTCGCGCCGCTGAACTGGTAGCCCCCGTCTCCGGGGTGGCGCATCTCCAGAAGCAGGGTTTCGCCGGGCAGGAGCGCGGTGGCCGGGACGCCCTCACCATCCAGGTCCAGGTGTCGCGTGGCCCCCCCGGAACCGCCGGAGAACAGCCCGCAACCGGACAAAAACAACAGAATCAGCAGAATCGAGGCGAGACGCGCGGGGCCCACGGGAACCTCCTCGGCATCCTTCCGGCGCGACCCGTCGCGCACCGGAAGAGGACGAATGCTCAGGGGATGATCTTGTTGACCCGCAACTCGTTCAGGACCGCCTCGCGTTCGAAGGGCTTGACGATGTAGCAGGAGGCGAAGCCCTTGAAGAAGGCCTTGCTCAAGTTGCGGGTGTCGGACAGGGCCGTGATCATGACCAGCTTGAACTCTCCGCCGTTTTCGCGCCCGCGCTCCAGTTCCCGCAGACGCGCGGCCACGGCGTGCCCATCCATGCCGGGCATGAGGATGTCCAGAAAGACGGTGTCGTAAGGCTCCCCACCAGGCGCCAGGGAATGTTCGAACAGCTCGATGGCCCTGGCCCCGTCCAACGCCGAATCCGTCGCGGCGAACGGCTCCAGGATATCCTTGAGATAGAGATGAATGCTCTCGTCGTCGTCGACCAGCAGGTACTTCACGAAAAGCCCTCCCTTCGGCTTGTTCCCTCCGAAGATAGAGCCCCTTTTCCGCACGCTGTCAACCGCGGTCCGGAATCCCGGCCGCGCGGGCGCATTCGCCGGTACAGCGCGGCGCGGGAGTTTTCGTCAAACCGCCGCGCCCGCGCGCGCCAGGATGTCGGCCACCTTCCCTTCCAGGAACGCGGCGGCGGCCTCCACGTCGGCCCGGGACATGACCGGCACCCGGGTCGCCAGTCCCTCCACCTCGTCCTCGCCGAGGCCGGAAGCCTTGGACACGAGAAAGGACTCCACCTCGCCGTCCGCGGGCAGGCGGCCGCAGCCGCCCACGATGCCGATCAACGCGCCGTCCACGATCACGGGCACGGTGATGACCACGAGTCCGGCGTCGCAGGCGTCGATCACGGTTCGCCCCTCGCGGGCGGCCTGGGCCGTCAGGGCGGCGTTGGCCACCGAGCATACCGCTCCCACGCCGCCGGGCGTGGCCCGTAGCGCCGGACAAAGGGGGTTGCTCCAGAGCCGCTCGTCGGTGATTCCGGCCCCGGTTTCGTCATAGACCCGGGGATTCATGCCGAAGCGCTCATGAAACTCCCGTTCCAGCGCGGCCCACTCCTCCCGGGTCGCCAGGTCGGTCATCTTCATGCGTTGGTCCCCCGACGCGCCGGACTCAGGCGCCGACCGCGGCCGCACGGCAAGGGGGAGTCAGGTACTCCTTGAGGCTCTCGCCCAGGCGGCGGATGCCCTCCTCGATGTGCTCGGCGTCGGAATTGGAATAGTTCAGGCGCAAGGTGTTCTCGCCCGTCCCGTCCACATAGAACGGCCGGCCCGGCACGAAGGCGACCTTCCGCGCAATGGCCCGCTCGAAAAGCTCCATGGAGACGCAGCCCTCGGGCAAGGCGGCCCAGAGGAACATGCCGCCCTCGGGCCGGGTGCAGCGCACCTCCTCCGGGAAGTGCCGCTCGATGGCCTCGACCATGACCTGGCGTTGTTCGCCGTAACACTTGCGGATGCGCGCGATGTGCGCGTCGATGTCGTAGTCGCGCAGGTAGCGCACGAGAATCCGCTGCACCAGGGTGCTCGTATGCAGATCCGCGGCCTGCTTGGCGATGACGAGCTTTTCGCGGTAGCGCTTGGGAGCCACCACCCAGCCGATGCGGAATCCCGGGGCCGCGATCTTGGAGAAGGTGCCCAGGAGCAGAGCGCCGTCGCGCATCAGCGCGGACACGGGCTGCTGGTCCTGACCCAGGAAACGCAATTCTCCGTAGGGGTCGTCCTCCACCAGGGTCACCCTGTTCTCGCGCAGAAGGTCGGCCACGGCGCGACGTTTCTCGGCGCTGTAGGTCACGCCGGAGGGATTCTGGAAGTTGGGCACCGCGTAGAAGAATCGCGGCTTTTCACCTCGCAGGGCCCTGGCCAGCCCGTCCAGGTCCGGGCCGTCGTCGGTCATCTCCACGGTGCGGTAGACTGGGCCGAAGAAGGAAAAGGCCTGAATGGCCCCGAGATAGCCCGGACGTTCCAGGATGATGGGCGACCCCCGGTCGATGAGCACCTTGCCCACCAGATCCAGGCACTGCTGTGAGCCCGTGGTGATGAGGATGTCGTCGGGGGCCACGTCCAGGCCCTTCTTAGCCTTGTAGCGTTCGGCGATGCGGGCCCGCAGTTCGGGGTCGCCCTCGGTGGTGGAGTATTGCAGGGCGGAGCGTCCCTGGTCGCGGAGCACCGCGGCGGCGACTTCGGCCATCTCCTCAACGGGGAACAGGGCCGGATTGGGCAGCCCTCCGGCAAAGGAGATGATCTCGGGATTCGCGGTGACCTTGAGAATCTCACGGATAAAAGACGGCTGCACCCCGTCCAGGCGGGTGGCGAACTGTGGCATGGATTTCCTCCGGGTAAGCGGAAATTGCTAGCGCGAATGGCCGCCCCTGGCAAGGGCGAAGTCCTCACCCGCGGCGCGATTTCGGCGGTGGCCCGAGCCGGGCCGGGGAGGCCAGAGGCAGGGTCACGACGAAGATCGTTCCCCGCTCGGGAGCGCTTTCCACCTCCACCCTTCCCCCGTGGGCCGTGAGCACCGCCCGCACCAGGGACAGGCCCAGGCCCAGGCCGCGCACGGAGCGGCTCTTGTCGCAACGGAACAGGCGGTCGAAGATGCGCGGCTGATCCGCCGAAGCGATGCCGGGACCGTCGTCGCGCACCCGGATTACGGCCCGGTCGGTGAATCCCTCCAGGGAAATCTCGACGTTTCCGCCCGGCGGCGTGTATTTCACGGCGTTGTCCAGCAGATTGGCCAAGGCCTGGCGGATGCGTCCGGCGTCGGCGGTGACGCTCACCGGCTCCGGCAGCCGGGCGCTCAGGGCCACCCCCTTCTCCTCGGCGATGTAGCCGTAGGTCTCGGCCACCTCGGCGACCAGGGCCGTCAGGTCCACCTCGCGCAACGTGAGCTGCATGACGCCGGTTTCCGCCTCGGAGATGTCCATGAGCGTGTCCAGCATGGTCGCGATCCGTTCGCACTCCTCGGCGCAGTCCGCCAGAGCCTCCCTGTCGCCCTTGCCGCCGTCCCGGTCACGCAGGGCGGCCTCGATGCCCATGCGCATGCGGGTGATGGGCGTGCGCAGATCGTGGGCCGCGTTGTCCAGGGTCTCGCGCATGCCCGTGACCAGTGTGCGGATGCGGTCGAGCATGGCGTTGAACAACCGCACCAGGCCGTCCAGCTCGTCGCCGCCGCCGCGCATGGGAACCCGCGCATCCAGCTTGCCCTTCTCGATGGCCGTGAGCGTCCGAATGAGATCGCTGACGGGGCGCAGGGTACGCCGGGCCAAGAGCGTGCCCCCGATGACGCCGAGGATGCCGGTGAAGAGGATGATGCTCAAAAAGACCGTTTGGAAGGTGCCCAGCAGTTCCTCGGTGTCGGAACGGTCCCGGCCCACCAGAAGCACTGCCCCGCCGGCGATGCGCCGCGCGCCGAGCACGAGTTCGCTCTCCAGCTCGTCGGAGCGCCAGGAAAACCAATGCACGCTCTCGTCCAGGTTCACCGAGGCGATGTCCGGGGGCACGTCCTCCCACCACAGCGGCGCGGCCTGGGCCAGGACGTTTCCCTGGGAATCGAGCAGGCGCAGAAAGAAGTCCGTGGAGACCTCGTATTCGGCCTCCTGGCGGATCACGTACAACAGCACGTCCAGACCCTGGTTCTGGGCGATGGCCGCATAATCCATGATCTTTCCGCTGACGATGCGGCGTTCCTGCTCCCGCACCGTGGCGGAAAGAAAGGAGAAGGTCAGGCCGAACAGCAGAACGGAGCTGAAAAAGAAGACCGCGGCGTACCAGGCGGTCAGCCGAAGGCTCGTGGAGCGCCAGCGCGCCTCACGGCTTGAGGACATACCCCACGCCCCGCAGGGTGTGCAGCATCTTGTGCTCGTAATCCTTGTCCAGCTTGGAACGCAGACGGCAGATCAGGACGTCCACCACGTTGGTTTGGGGGTCGAAGTCATAGTCCCAGACGCTTTCCAGAATCATGCTCTTGGAGAGCACCGCCCCGCTGTGACGCATGAGATATTCGAGCAAGGCGAACTCCCGGGGTTGCAGCACGATGGGCGTCCCGGCCCGGGTCACTTCGCGGCTCAGGCGATTCATGCGCAGTTCGCCCACACACATCTCCACCGGCTCCGCGCTGGAACGGGAGGAGCGACGGACCAGGGCTTGCACCCGGGCCAGCAACTCGGCGAAGGCGAACGGCTTGGGCAGGTAGTCGTCGCCCCCCGCGCGCAGTCCCCGCACACGGTCATCCACGGTACGCTTGGCCGAAAGGATGATGACCGGCGTCTCGCGGCCAACGGCCCGCATTTCCTCAATGAGCCGCAGTCCGTCCATGCCCGGCAGCATGATGTCGATCACGGCCGCGTCATGATTTTTCGCCTTGGCCAGGCGCAGCCCCTCCGGCCCGGTGGTCGCGTGCTCCACCTCATATCCGCTCTCACGCATGCCCGCGATGATGAATTCCGCGATCTTGGCGTCGTCCTCGACGAGCAACAACTCCATGACAAACCTCCATGGGCCGGACGCCCGGACGAAACCTAGCATGCCGAACAACGGCGTCAATCCGGCGCACGGGAACTTACCCAGGTGTAATCCTGGCGCAAGGCGCTTGCAATATGTGTGCAGTAGAAGCGTTGAAAACATGCGCGCACCCGCCGCGCGAAGGAGTCCGAAAACATGAAGAAGACCATCGTGTTCGCCATGATCTTGAGCCTGCTCTGCGCCGCCCCGGCCTTCGCCGCCACCAAGAAGGCCGACCCCACGGCCGCCTGTGAGAAACTGGCCGCCAAGAAACACATCCCCGAGGACAAAAAGGCGGATTATGTGAACAAGTGCGTCAAGAAACGCCAGGCGAAGAAGTAGAAGCCTCCGGGCGTTCGCCTGCGTTTCCCCGCCATGCGCCCGCGGGCAGCGGACATGGCCTCCTCCCCCCGCCGGGAACCGTATGCGACGGACGGTTCCCGGCCCTCTTCGCGAAATGAGAACGGGGGGCCGGTCGACCGGCCCCCCGCGCGAGGAGAGTGGATGGAGTGGAGGGATCAATTGGAAAGTTGGTTCTTCAGCCAAGTCTTCACTTCCTCGTTGGGCGGGAACACACCCTTGAGGTGCCCGACGTCGTCCAGGAAACGCTCCCTCAGCCCCTCGGGAAGGTCCATGCTCAACAACTCACGGGCCTCCTCCGAGTTGCGTCGGACCAGTATCACACGCGGCACCTCGTCCCAGGTGTAAACCACGAAATAGTTGCTGTAGTCCTCCTTGGAGCGCACGGGTTGCCGGACGCCGCTGTCGCCGTTCCAGCAGTTGTTGCCCCACTCCAGGTAGAGCGTCACGGCATCCCAAGGAGTCATGTTCCAGTCGATCTCGAGATTGCGGTATTCGTTCAGGGCGTTCATGGCTTTCTCCCTTGCCGCCCCTTGCGAAGCGGCTTTTCTCGTTCACGTGATAATATCAATAACTGTTCTTAATTAAATGTCAAGCTCAAAAGAAGCAGAAAAAACAGCTCGCCTGGCGGCTGTCGAAAATCATTGCGTTTTCAACGGGCTGCTGTGAAACTGCCACCCGTTTCGCACCACCACGATCCAAGCTTTGGAGTGCAGATGCAAAATAAACGGCGGCTCATCACTCTGATCTGCCTGTTGCTGGGATTCGGATACGCCGGAATCAGCCTGATCAACTATCAGACCGCGCGAACCGCCATCCGCGAGGCCATCGTCGGCGCGGAACTGCCGTTGACCTCGGACAACATCTATTCCGAGATTCAGAAGGATCTCATCCGTCCCGTCTTCGTCTCCTCCATGATGGCTCATGACACCTTCGTACGCGACTGGGTTCTGGCCGGGGAAAAGGACGTGGATCGAATGACCCGCTACCTGGCGGAGGTCCGCGCCCGCTACGGAACCATCACCAGCTTCTTCGTCTCGGATCAGAGCCACGTCTACTACCACGCGGACGGCGTTCTCAAACACGTGCGCCAGGGGGAATGGCGCGACGAATGGTACTTCCGCGTTCGCACCCTGCGTGAACCCTATGAAATCAACGTGGATGTGGATATGGCCAACCGGGACGCCCTGACCATCTTCGTCAACCACCGCGTGGCGGACTACGAGGGGCATTTCATCGGCGCCACGGGCGTGGGCCTGACCGTCCACTCCGTCCGCCGTCTCATCGACGTCTATCAGCTGCGCTACAACCGGGGCATCCTCTTCGTGGCTCCCGACGGCAAGGTCATGCTCTCCACGCGGGGCGGCCCGCCTGCCGGCGCGGACCTGCACAAGATCGAAGGATTTTCCTCCATCGCCGATTCCGTTCTCAAGGAAAAACGCGGCAGCTTCCAGTACACGAAGAACGGCCGGGAATACCTGGTCAACGCGCGATTCATCCCCGAGCTGAACTGGTACCTGTTGGTGGAGAAATGGGAGGACGAAGCCCTGGCCGACATCCGCCGCGTCCTCGTCGTCAACCTGGGGTTGTGCGCCGTGATCACGGCCTTGGTGATCCTGGCCGTGAGCCTGACCATCAACCGCTATCAGAGCCGCCTGGAGGAAATGGCCACCGTGGACAAGCTCACGGGCCTGGCCAACCGGCAGGCTTTCGACATCCTCCTGGAGCAGGCTTTCAAGGAGGCCCGGCGCGACGGCACGCCCCTGTCCCTGCTGCTGGTGGATATCGACGACTTCAAGGACATCAACGACCAACATGGGCACTTGGCCGGAGACGCCGTCATCCGCCATGTGGCCGAGATCGCCCGCCAGTGCGTGCGCGAATCCGACCTTCTCTGCCGCTGGGGCGGCGAAGAATACCTGGCGGCGCTACGCGGCTGCGGCCGAGAACAGGCACTGACTCTGGCGGAGAGCATCCGCGCCCGGATTCAACAGGCCGGGGAGGACGAACCGGGCCCCTTCCAAGGCCTGACCGTGAGCATCGGCGTGGCGACCCTGCATACGGGCGACACGCCGGACAGCCTGTTCCGGCGTTCCGACTCGGCGCTCTATGCGGCCAAGGCCGACGGACGCAACAAGGTCCGCGCGGCCTGAAGCCCTGGACGGGGGGCTATTCCTTGTCCGGGGACCAGTCGGGATCGTGGTACTTGGCGGGATTGTAGAGGCGCCAGTCGGACTTGTCCTCGTACTTCTCGTCGGCTCCCGGGAAAGGGACGTAGACGCGATGTTCGGAAGACTGGGATTCCTGTTCGGCGGCGCAATCTGGACGGTCGTTCATCGGAAACCTCGAAGACTCCTGGACCAAGGCATGTCGTAAAAAAAGGGCGACCCAACCGGCGGGCCGCCCTCTTCATGTCGCGCTTACCCCGCGCTGTCAAGCTTCGGTTTGGCGTAGAGTTCGCCCCCGAAGGCGTCATTGACCACAAGCAGGGGAAAGTCCTTCACTTTCATGGCCCGCACCGCTTCCGGCCCGAGATCTTCGTAGGCGATGACCCTGGAGGCCTCGATGCGCTGAGACAACAGCGCGCCGGCGCCGCCCGTGGCCCCCAGATACACGGCTCTATGCTCACGCAGGGCCTGCTTGACCTCTTCGCTGCGCTTGCCCTTGCCTATCGTGGCTTTGAGGCCCAGGGCATGCAGCCTGGGAGCGTAGGAGTCCATGCGGTAGCTGGTGGTGGGACCGGCCGAACCGATGGGGCGGCCCGGAGGCGCGGGAGAGGGGCCCACGTAGTAGATGGCCGCGCCCTCGATGGGGAACGGCGACTCCTCGCCCCGGTCCAGGGCCTCCATGATCTTCTTGTGCGCCGCGTCGCGCGCGGAATAGATCACCCCGGACAGGAGCACCACGTCCCCGGCCCGAAGCTTCAGGATGTCCTCGTCGTTCAGCGGCGTCTGGAGCCTGTGCGTCGTGCTCACAGTTCCACCTCCTCGTGACGGGCCGAGTGGCACTGCACATTCACGGCCAGCGGCAGACTGGCGATGTGGCAGGGGGCCACGGCGATCTTCACGGCCAGCACCGTGGTCTCGCCACCCAGGCCCATGGGGCCGATGCCGAGCTTGTTCACCTCGGCCAGCAGCTCCTTCTCCATTTCCGCGATCTTCGAATCCGGATGCACGTCGTCGAGCTTGCGCAAGAGCGCCTTCTTGGCCAGCTTGGGCGCCAGCTCGAAGTTTCCGCCGATGCCGATGCCCAGGATGGTCGGCGGGCAGGGATTGGGTCCGGCCTCGGCCACGCGCTGGATCACGAACTTCTTGATCCCTTCCCAACCCTGGGCCGGGGCCAGGAAGGTCATCCGGCTCATGTTCTCCGCGCCGCCGCCCTTGGCCATGAAGGCGATTCTGAGATGGTCGCCGGGCGTCAGATCCAGGTTGATCACGGCCGGGGAGTTGTCGCCGGTATTCTCGCGGCTCAACGGATCGCAGGAGGACTTGCGCAGGTAGCCCTCGCGGTAGCCCCGACGCATGCCCTCCTCGATGGCCTCGTTCAGGCCGCCCCCGATGATCTTCACATCCTCGCCCAACTCCACGAAAAACACGGCAAGGCCGGTGTCCTGGCACAGGGGGAGTCTGGTCTCCAGGGCCAGATCCGCGTTCTCCAGCAACTGCCGAAATATCTCCTTGGCCGCACCCGTTTCCCGGGAATGACACTCCTCAAGCTTTCGGCGCACGTCCTCGGGCAGTCGGGTGTTGGCCGACACGCACATCCGCGCCACGGCCGCCGCGATGTCCGACGCCTTGACCTCTCGCATGGGATCTCCTTTTTCCAGTGACGTCCCGCTACTTCCTGAAGATGTTCTTCAGGGCGGTGATGCCCATCTTCCGGCGCAGGAAGCCGAGTTGGTTCTGCAAGGGCAGGTGCTTGGGGCAGACGTCCTCGCAGGCCAGCAGGCCCATGCAGCCGAATATGCCGTGATCGTTGCCGATGATGTCGTAGTACTCCTGATCAGTGCGCTCGTCGCGGGGGTCGATGACGAAGCGGGCGATGCGGTTCAGCGCCACAGCGCCGAGAAAGTCCTGGCGCATGCGAGCCGTGCCGCAGGCGGACACGCAGCAGCCGCACTCCACGCAGCGGTCCAGCTCGTAGATGCCCTCAGCCGTGGCGTTGTCCATGCGCTCTTCCAGGGCCGAGGGATCAAAGGTCTTCTTGGTGTGGATCCAGGATTCCACGGTGTTGTACATCTCGCGGAACCAGGAGCCGGTGTCCACCGAGAGATCGCCCACCAGGCGGAATACGGGCAGCGGCAGAAGCGTCACGTCCGTGGCCAGATCCTTGGTCTTGGTGTGGCAGGCCAGACCGGGACGGCCGTTGATGACCATGCCGCAAGAGCCGCAGATGCCTGCCCGGCAGCAGAAATCGAATTGCAGGGAGGAGTCCTGTTCCTCGCGGATGCGGTTGAGCGCGATGAACAGGGTCATGGAATCCGTCTCCTCCAGGACGAAGGTGTCGGTATGCGGCACGGACTCCGGATCCTGGGGGTTGTAACGGAAGATGTTGAACTGGAGCAGTCGGCCCATGGGTTACTCCTTCTTGCTCTCGGCGCTGATGACGTCGGTTTTGCCGTAGCCCCGGTCTCCGGGCGGAATCTCGAAGACCTGGGTGGCGGGCTCGTAGGCCAGCGTCGGCAGCGTGTCCTCCGGGCTCTTCCAGGTGGCCAGGGTGCGCACGAGCCAGTCGCGGTCGTTGCGCGCCGGGAAGTCCTCGCGGTTGTGGCTGCCGCGCGACTCGGTGCGCTGGAGCGCGCCATGCGCCACCATCAGGGCCATCTTGACCTGGCCCTCGATCTTCAGCGCGGCGGCCAGCTCGGGGCTGGCCCCCAGGCCGGAGGACTTGAGGCCCACCTCGCGGGCGCGGCCGAGCACGTCCTGCAAGGTGGCCACGCAGGCCTCCAGGTCCGCGGCGTTGCGGAAGATGTTCGCGCCCTTGTTCAGGGCCTCCTGCATGGCCGCGCGGACCTTGTAGACGCTCTGTGAGCCGTTCTTGCCGGAGATGAGCGCCTGGATGCGCTCCTCCTGGGCCCTGGCCTCGCCGTCGATGACCGTGGACTTGAAGATGACCTCCGCGCCCAGGGCGTACTCGGCCATCTTGCGGCCCACGATGCCCCCGGCCACCACGGTCTCGGCCAGGGAGTTGCCGCCCAGGCGGTTGAAGCCGTGCATGTCCCAGCAGGCGGCCTCGCCCGCGCTGAACAGGCCCTTGAGGCCGTAGGCCGCGCCGTCCTTGTTCGTGCGCACGCCGCCCATGCTGTAGTGATGGGTGGGCCGCACGGGAATGAGCTGGTGGATGGGATTGATGCCCAGGAACGAGGTGCAGATCTCGTAGACCTCGCGGAGCTTGCCGGTGATGTGCTTCTCGCCCAGGTGGCGGATGTCCAGCCAGAGGTGCTCGCCGTAGGGCGAGGGCACGCCCTTGCCCTGGCGGATGTGGTGGGTCATCCAGCGGGAGACCACGTCGCGCGAGGCCAACTCGGCCTTCTCCGGCTCGTAGATGTGCATGAAGCGCTCCTGGTTCACGTCCAGGAGCGTGCCGCCGTCGCCCCGGCAGCCCTCCGTGACCAGGATGTCCGTGGGCACGATGCCGGTGGGATGGAACTGCACGGCCTCCATGTTGCCCATGGGCACCGCCCCGGTGTTCACGGCCAGGATGTGGCCTCCGCCGTCGCAGATGACCGCGTTGGTGGTGTTCGGATAGATGCGGCCGAAGCCGCCGGTGGCGATCATGGTGGCCTTGGCCAGGTAGACGCGCAGTTCGCCGGTCTTCAGGCAGCGGGCCACCGCGCCGAAACAGGTCTCGCCGTCATGGATGAGCGAGACGGCCTCGGTCTTGTCGTGGACCTCCACGCCGAGTTGGGCGCAGCGGTTGTCCATGGTGAAGAGCACGGAGTGGCCGGTGCCGTCGGAGACGTAGCAGGTGCGCCACTTGGCCGTGCCGCCGAAGGCGCGGGCCGTGATCAGGCCCTTGTTCTCCTCCTTCTCCTCCTTCTCGTACTTCTGGCCGCCCTTGAAATAGCTCGACTTGCCGGGGACGACCCGGTTCCAGGGCACGCCCCAGAAGGCCAGCCGGCGCATTTCCACGGGCGCGGTGTCCACGAAAAGCCGCGCCACCTCCTGGTCGCAGCCCCAGTCAGAGCCCTTGACCGTGTCGGCGAAGTGCACGTCCGGACCATCGCCCGCGCCCATGGCGCAGTTGCCCAAGGCCGCCTGCATGCCGCCCTGGGCCGCCGAAGAGTGCGAACGGCGGGCCGGGACGACGGACAGGCAGATGGTGGACAACCCCGCGTCGGCGCACTCCAGCGCGGCGCGTTCACCGGCCAGGCCGGCGCCGATGACGAGCACATCCGTGTAGACTGTCTGCATGGTGTCCTCCTAGATCGCCAGGAACGAGAACCGCAACAACGTCAGCAGGCTGAGGCCCACACAGACGAGCACCAGGATGGTCACGAAGCGCTTGAACCGGGCGCGCCCCTCCTGGCCCACGAACCCCCACTTCACCCCGATGCGGTACAGGCCGATGCCGAGATGCACATGCACCAGGGGACCGAACAGCAGGTAGAACAGCAGCCAGCCGCTGCGCTTCTGCAGAACCTCCGCGCTCTTGGCCGCTGTGATGGGCAAATCGGTGAGCACCACCCACATGTGGATCGTGCCCATGAGCAGGAGGAGCATGGCCGTGACCACCTGCACGAGCCAGAGCCAAGTGTCCTGGTGGTGCAGCATGGTGGCGTGGGACCAGAAGGTCTTCTGGCGGTCGAAACGGAAGGGCACCTTGCGCGCGGCCAGGAGGAAATGCCCCAGGAAGAGCAGGAAGATGAGCGGGCCGCCCACCTGCGCCAGCCCCGTGGCCTCGAAGAAGCCCGCGATGGCGTTCATCACGCCGGGACCGATGATGACGCTCGCGACCAGGAGCATGTGCGCCCATATGAACAGGATGAGCGCCGCCCCAGAGAGCATCTGGAGCCAGTCCAGAAGACCATCCCACTTGGTCGGCCTGCCGGCGAACACTGTGGTGTCGATGCCCATGGTTCCCTCCTCGGAACGGATGCGGAAAGGGCCTTCCCAGGCTGGAAAGACGTACTCGCTTCTTCGCTCACCCGAATTGTTTTGTCAATCAGGTTTTCATTCTAACGCACGTTGAAATAAAGAGTTTTTTCAACTCCGGCAGCTAACTCACTCCCACCATTAGAGGAAAGGATGAGCGAAAGCGGGGTCCATTCCCGCGGCGAAGAAAAAACGCCCGGACCGAAGGACGGCCCGGGCCGGGAAGCGGCTTCCACGCGGGACGACGCGGAAGCGGGACGACGATCAGAACAGGGTCCAGACCATGCGCGCGCCCATGACGTAGAGCAGAACGGCGAAGGCCCGTTTGAGCTTGGCCACGGGCAGCTTGTGGGCGATGGAGGCTCCCAGCGGGGCGGTCAGGATGCTGGTGGCGGCGATGCCCACCAGGGCCGGAATGTAAAGGAAGCCCAGGCTCATGGACGGCAGGTCGGCGGAAACCTTGAGGCCGTTGATCAGATAACCCGCAGCCCCGGCCACGGCGATGGGAAAGCCGATGGCCGCCGAGGTGCCCACGGCGTTGTGCATGGTCATGTTGCACCAGACCATGAAGGGCACCGAGAGCGTCCCCCCGCCGATGCCCACGAGGCTGGAGACCACGCCGATGACGCCGCCCACGCCGGACATCCCGGCCATGCCGGGCAAGTGGCGGCTGGCCTTGGGCTTGAAGTTGAGGAGCATCTGGGTGGCCACGTAGAACAGGAACACGGCGAAGAAACCCTTGAGGAACCGGGTGGAGAGTTGTGCCGCCAGCCAGGAGCCCGCCAGGGTTCCCACCAGGATGCCCAGAGTGACGCGGCGGACCACGCTCCAGTTCACGGCGCCGTGCTTGTGGTGGGCCCGGAAGCTGGAGATGGAGGTGAACATGATGGTCCCCAGGGAGGTGCCCAGGGCCATGTGCTGGATATAGTGGGACGGCAGCCCCTGCAATTCGAAGGCGATGCTCAGCATGGGCACGATGACGATGCCGCCGCCCACGCCCAGCAGACCGGCGAGGACGCCGGCCACCAGGCCCAGGGCCGCGTAGATGATCCAGGCCAGCAACATGACGATGCTCCAGACTCGGTTAAGGTTGGTCGACGTCCGGCAGGTCCGGGAGGCTGAACAAATTCTCCTCCACCGCGTCGAGGTGCTCACGCATGGCCGTCCGCGCCTCCTCCGGATTCCGGCCTTCCAGGGCCTTGAGGATTCGACGGTGGGAGACCAGCGAGACCGCGCGACGCGACGGGCCGCGCAAGGATTCCGCGCGGCATTCGGCCAGCACATCCTGCACGGCGGTGAAGACGCTCAGGAACACGCCGTTGCGCCCGGCTCTGGCCAGAAGACGATGGAACTCCGCGTCCAGGTCGGCGTCGTCGCGGCCGTGCTCCACGCTCTCCGCCTGCTCGGCCAGCACGGCGGCCAAGCGCCGCAACTCGGACTCCGTGGCGTTGCGCGCGGCCAGGGCCGCCACTTCAGGCTCCAGGGCGCGACGGAAAGCCAGGATGTCCGCCAGCCTCTTGCGCCGCGAACGCACGGCTCCAGCCAGCGGAGGTTCGAAGGTCACCGACCCGGGGTCCGAAACATAGGTGCCGTCGCCCCGGCGGCTGACCACCCACCCCTGATCCTCCAGCGCGCGGATGGCCTCACGCACGGAATTGCGGGACACGCCGAAAATCCGGGCCAGTTCGCGCTCGGGCGGCAGGCGATCGCCAGAGCCCAGCCGTCCGGATTCCAGCAGTTCCCGAAATTGGCCGAGAATCTGCTCGGAAAGCTTGCGCCGCACCGCCGGACGGAAGGGCGCCCCACTCCGGGCGAAGTCGTGCTCCTCATCAATGACCATATTGGTTGGACCAATAATCCAATCACTTTCACACTGTCAATCCCCGGGACGGCCCCAAAGACTTGCCTTCTCCCCGCTCGGCATTATCCTTACGGATCGCCGCCCGGAGGGCGTCGCCAACCGAAGCGCCGAAGACGCTTCTTCAGGAGCACACAGGAGTGACCTCATGCGCCGTTTCCTTCTCTGTATCGGAGTCCTGCTCATGACCCTCGGCTGCGTCCACGCCCAAAACTCCGTCCCGCGACCGGCCGATGTTCCGCCGTCCGCCCCGCTCACCGGCGACGGCCCTCATGTGGTCCGCCTGAAAAACGGCCTGACCGTGCTCGTCAAGCGCGACGACCGTTTCCCCCTGGCCAATGTGCGGCTTTACGTGCGCACCGGCTCGGCCTACGAAAATCCGGCCCAGGCGGGCATCAGCCACCTGCTGGAACACATGGTCTTCAAGGGCACCGAGAAGCTCGGTCCGGGCGAGGCGGCCAAGCGCATCGAGTCCGCGGGCGGAGACATGAACGCCGCCACCAGTTTCGACTACACGGTCTACTACGTGGAAGTCCCGGACAAGGACTGGAGCCTGGGCCTGGACACGATCACGGACATGGCCCTGCACGCCCGCATCGACCCCAAGGAACTGGCCTCGGAAAAACAGGTGGTCCTCTCCGAGTTGGCCCGGGGCGAGGACACGCCGGGCTCCCGCCTGTTCGAGAGCTTCCAGGGCATGCTCTTCAAGGGCACGAGCTACGAGTGGCCGATCATCGGCTTCCGCGACACGGTATCCAAGATCACCGAGGCGGACATCCACCGCTACGTGGCCGAGCACTACCAGCCGCAATCCATGCTCCTCAGCGTGGTCGGCAAGGTCGACCCCCAGGCCGTTCTGGCCCGGGCCGAGGCCGTGTTCGGCGGCATGGCCAACACCACCGCCGAGATCGAGGCCCAGCCCTTCCCCCTGCGCGACATCCAGGGCCCCAAGGTGACCCTGGTGCCCGGCAAGTGGAACAAGGTCTACCTGGGCGTGGCCTTTCCCCTGCCGGACCAGAACTCGGCCCAGACTCCGGGATTGGAGCTGCTGGCCCAGGTTCTGGGCGGAGACGAGACCTCCCGGCTCTATCGCGAATTCAAGTACGAACGCCGCATGGTGGACGAAATCGACTGCCAGGCCATGACCTTGGCCCGGGGCGGCTTCCTTTACGTCTCCGCCACGCTTGACCGGGACAAGGTGGAGCCCTTCTGGAAGGCCCTGGCCGCTTCTCTGGCGGCCTTGGACCCGGCGACCTTCACCGACGACGAACTGGCCCGAGCCAAGCTGAACCTGGAAAGCTCCCTGCTGCTGACCAAGGAAACCCTCTCCGGGCTGGCCTCGAAGCTGGGGTACTTCCAATTCCAGGGCGGCGGGCTGCGCGCCGAGGATGTCTACCTCCGCGCCCTGGCCGACACGGGCCGGGACCAGCTCAAGGAACTGGCCCACGACTATCTGCGTCCCGATCGCATGGCCGCCGTGCTCCTCGTCCCCGAAAACTCCGGTCTCTCGACGGAATCCTTGGAACAGGCCGCGCGCAAGGCCTGGCCCGCCCCGGTCAAGGCCAAGGCCCTGGCCGACGCGGAAGCGGACAAGCAGGAAGTCCTGGACCTGCCCGGCGGCTCCAAGCTGGTGCTCCTGCCGGACCCCACCCTGCCCTACGCCTCACTCTCCCTGGCCTGGCCGGGCGGCGACTCGCTGGTGGATGCCGAACGCCAGGGCCTGCCCGCCCTGGCCGCCCGCGTGCTCACGCGCGGCACCAAGAAACGCAACGCCACGCGCATCGAGGACTTCCTCTCGGACCGGGCCGCCGAACTTTCGGCCTCGGCTGGACGCGGAACCTTCGCGGTGAGCGCCAAGTACCCCAGCCGCTTCTCCGAGGACATCCTGGGGCTGCTGCGCGAGATGCTCACCGGGCCCACCTGGCCGGCCAAGGAACTGGCTCTGGCCAAGCAGGATCAGGCCGCGCGCATCCATCGCGGCGAGGACCAGCCCATCGGCCTGCTCTTCCGCAACGTGCACCCCTTTCTCTTCGCCTCGGGGCCCTATTCCTATTATCAACTGGGCAAGCCCGAGCAGTTCGACGCCTTCACGGTGCAGGATCTGCGGCGCTTCTGGGCCAAGCAGTCGCGGCAACCCTTCGTCCTGGCCCTCTGCGGCCAATTCGACGCGGAGCGGGTGCGGGACTTCGCCGCCACCCTGGCCAAGTCCCTGGAGGGACAGGCCACGGCCGTGGACACCGCGACTCCGACCTGGGGCGGGATTCGGGAAAAGGCCCTGCGCTTGCCCGGCCGCAGCCAGGCCCATCTGCTGACCGTGTTCCCGACCCCAGGCCGCGACGACCTGGAGACCGGCGCGGGCCTCTCGGTGCTGCGGGCCGCCCTGGCCGGACAAAGCGGTCTGCTTTTCCGCGACCTGCGCGACAAACAAGGTCTGGGTTACACCGTCACGGCCTTCCTCTGGCAGGCGCCCAAGGCCGGTTTCATGGCCTTCTACATCGGCACGGAACCGGACAAGCTGGACCAGGCCCGGCAGGGCTTCCACAAGGTGGTGGAGGCGCTGCGCGCCGCCCCCCTGCCCGCCGAGGAGGTGGAACGGGCCCGGAACATCCTCTCCGGCGAGTACTACCAGGAACATCAGAGTCTGGCCTCGCGCGGCGGCGAGGCCGCCGGGCTCCTGGCCCAAGGTTACGAGCTGGATCGCGAGCGCAAGCTCATCCAGACGGCCCAGTCCGTGACGCCCGAGCAACTGCGTGACCTGGCGCGCCGCTGGCTGAACTGGGACCGGGCCTACGAAATGCGGGTTGAGCCGTAAGGAATCCCCGGGGCTTGCGGGGGAGTGGCCGCTGGGCTACAACTCCGCAAGCCCCGAACCCGAACCGAGGAATGGCGAATGGCTCTTCTTTTCGGCGCACCGACCCGCAAGCTCTCCAAGACCGACGACGGCCAGGACGTCCGGCTGGCCCAGGCCCGCGAAGCCTATCTGGCCGGCAAGATCAAGATCGTGACCACGGACATGGTGCCCAACCAGGAAGTGGCCGGAACCTTCGGCCTCATCGTCTGCCGGGGCTTCGTCTTCGATAACGCCTTCCACGGCCTCATCGCCCAGGCCTTGGACGTGAACGCGGACGCCATCGTGGCCTACCGCGAGTCCGTGGCCTTCCACCCCGAGGGCGACCGCTACTACTCCTGCTACGGCACCGCCGTGCGGCTCAAGATCAAGAAGTAGTCCCGGCCCTGCAAACACAAACGCCCCGGAAACTCAACCTCCGGGGCGTTTTTTTCTTCGGCGCTCCCGTCAGCGTTCCCGGCCGAGCCGACGGTCCAGCAGGAGCAGGTCGGCGCAGGCCAGGGCGGTCATGGCCTTGAGCACGGGCACGATGCGCGGGATGGCGCAGATGTCATGGCGACCGCCCACCCGGATGGTCGTGGCTTGGCCCTGGGCGGTGACGGTGTGTTGCTCCAGGGCGATGGACGGGATGGGCTTGACGAAGGCCCGAGCCACCACGGGCTGGCCCGAGGACAGGCCGCCCAGGATGCCGCCCGCGTTGTTGGAGGCGAAACCCTCGGGGGTCATGGGGTCGTTGTTCCGGCTGCCGGTGAGCCGCGCGGCCGCCGTTCCCGCGCCGATCTCCACGCCCTTGACCGCGCCCACGCCCATGAGGGCGTACGCCAGCCGGGCGTCCAGCTTGTCGAAGACCGGTTCGCCGATGCCCGGCGGCAGGCCCAGGACCTGGACCTCCACCACCCCGCCCAGGGTGTCGCCCTGGGCCTTGACCTCGCGGATGCGCTCCTCGAAACGCGCCGGGGCCTCGGGGTCCGGACTGAAGAACGGCCGAGCCTGGGCCCCCTCGGGGTCCAGCACGCGGGCCTCGATCCCGCCCAGTTCCACGGTGTAGGCCAACACGCTCACGCCCTCGGCGCGCAGAATTTCCTGGGCGATGGCCCCTCCGGCGACCCGGGACGCTGTTTCCCGGCCCGAGGAACGGCCGCCGCCCCGGTGGTCGCGCAGGCCGAACTTGGCCTGGTAGCCGAAATCGGCGTGCCCCGGCCGGAAGACGTCCTTGAGCGCGTCGTAGTCCTTGGAGTGCTGGTCCGAATTCTCAATGGCGAAGCCGATGGGCGTGCCCGTGGTCCGACCCTCGAACACGCCGGAGAGCAGGCGCACCCGATCGGCCTCCTTGCGCGCCGTGGAGGCGATGCCCCCGCCGGGCTTGCGTCGGTCCAACTCAGCCTGGATCACCGCCTCGTCCAGTTCCAGGCCCGAGGGGCAGCCGTCCAGCACGCCGCCCAGGGCCGCGCCGTGGGACTCGCCGAAAGTGGTCAGCCGCAGGACCGCGCCGAAGGTGTTGCCGCTCATGGAATCTCCTAGTGGGGCAGTTCGAGGACGTCCTCGGCGTGGCCGAGCAGGACCAGGACGTCGCCCTCGTTGAGCACCTGATCGGGCCGGGGAACGAAGCTGAAGCGCGACTCGCCCTCGCGCTTCACGGCCACCACCTGGACCCGATGCGTGGCGGGCAGATTCAGGTCGCGCAGGGATTTGCCCGCCCAACGCTCGACCTTGATTTCCTGGACCAGGACGCCCTCGCCCAGGGGCAGATAGTCGAGGATGCCGGGCACGGCCATGCGATGGGCCAGCTGCCGGGCCACGAACTGCTCCGGAAAGACCACGAAGTGCACCCCCAGACGCTTGAGCACCTTTTCGTGCTCCGGGCTGATGGCCTTGACCCAGATGTTCTTGACCCCCAGTTCCTGAAGGTTCATGGCCACAAGAATGCTGGCCTCCATGGACTTGCCGATGGAAACCACCACGTAGTCCAGATTCTGAAAGCCGAGCTGCTCCAGAACCTTCTTGTCCGTGCCGTCGGCCTGGAACACCTGATCCAGCACGGTCTGAGCGCGGCGCACCATGGCCTCGTCAGCGTCCACGCCAACGGCCACATGCCCCAGCTCCTTCACGGACTCGGCCAGGGCGTATCCGAACTTGCCCAGCCCCACCACGCCGATTTCGATCTTCTTGGCCATGCCTTTCCTCGAATCCCCTAGCCCAGGGGCAGGTCGTTCTCCGGCACCCGGTATCTGATGTCCGTCTGCCAGCTTTGCAGGGCGGTGAGGAGCCAGATGGGCCCCAGGCGTCCCACGAACATGAGCATGATGATAACAAGCTTGCCTCCGGTCGTCAGCCGGGGGGTGATCCCCAGGGACAGGCCGACCGTGCCGAAGGCCGAGGTCGCTTCGAAGAGGTTTTCCAAAAACTGTCCCTGGGCCCGGAAGTAGGGCACGTCGCCCCCCTCGGTCACGGTGAGCAGCAAGGCCCCGCCCAGGACCAGAAGAGAGGAAAAGATGAGCAGGGTCAGGGCCCGGTTCAGCGAGGCGGGGCTCAGGGCGTACCAGCCCACCCGCGTCTGTGAACGCCCCTTCACCTGGGCCAGGATGAAGCCGATCCAGGCCCGGAAGGTGGTGGTCTTCACGCCGCCAGCGCAGGAGCCGGGGGAACCGCCGATGAACATGAGCAGGAGCATGAGCACCAGGGAAATGTTCGTCATCCGGGCCATGTCCAGAGTGTTGAACCCCGCAGTGCGACAGGTCACGGACTGAAACAGGCTGGCCAGAAGGGTCTCGGACCAAGTGCCGTGCCCTTCGCCGCCGAGCATCTCGGCCCCGAAGATGAGCAGGCCGCCACCCAGGGAAAGCATGAGGCTCGTTTCCAGCACCAGCCGCGAATGCCAGGTGAGCAGATGAGAGCGCCGTCGCAGATCCTTGCGACGCAGCACGAAGAGCTTCTTGACCATCGAGGCCAAGTCATTGATGACATAGAAGCCCAGTCCCCCCAGAGTGATGAGGAGCATGATCGTCAGGCTCACGCCCCAGTCGCCGCGCCAAGCCATGAGGCTGTCCGGATAGAGCGAAAAGCCCGCGTTACAGAAGGCGGAGACGGCATGAAACAAGGCATGGAAGGGGGGAAAGCCATTGGGATCGGCCAGATGCAGAAGCAGGGCCCCCGTGCCCTCCACGGCCACGGCCCCGAGAACCACGCGCAGGAGAAAACGGCCCAGATGGAAGGAAGGGTCGTGCAGCAGGCTCTGGCC
Organism: Desulfovibrio aminophilus DSM 12254; assembly: GCF_000422565.1. Taxonomy (NCBI): domain Bacteria; kingdom Pseudomonadati; phylum Thermodesulfobacteriota; class Desulfovibrionia; order Desulfovibrionales; family Desulfovibrionaceae; genus Desulfovibrio; species Desulfovibrio aminophilus. The sequence goes on from NZ_AUMA01000017.1 coordinate 52,784, forward strand.
CACGGCGATGCGGTCCGTGAGCGTCACGCGGCGGCCCATGAGGTACACGGCCAGGCTCGTGTAGGTCATGATGCCCAGGCCGCCGAGCTGGATGAGCAGGAGGATGGCCGACTGCCCGAAACGGGTGAAGTGCGTGCCCGTGTCCACCACGCCCAGGCCCGTGACGCAGACAGCCGATGTCGCCGTGAACAGGGCGTCCACCCAGGAGATGTCCACGCCGTTCAGGCTGGCGCGGGTGGAGAGCGTCACCGCCCCTGCCCCGATGACTCCGGCGAAGAGCCAGATCGGCAGCCAGAATGGAAGAGATGCCTTGGTGCGGCGCATGCGGGCCTTGTACCCCGAGACCCGTCGTCCGGCAAGACGGGCGGAAAACAAAGGGGCACACACCGGCGGCGCGTTTCAGGAATGCGACACGGAATCCAGAACGGCCAGGGCCCTCTTCAGGATATCCTCCAATGGAAGTGCGGCGTCCAGAACGGCCAGGGCCGAGGCCCGATACAGGGGCTCGCGCTCGGCCAGAATCTCGGCCACCTCCTCCAGCAGGGGCTTGCCGGTGAGCGAAGGACGTTGCGCCTCGGCCGGGTCGCGGGCCAGACGCGCGGCCAACACGGAGGGCTCGGCCAGGAGCGCCAGGGTCAGTCCCCGGGACAGCAGCTCGCGGTTGCGCGGACGCAGGACCATGCCGCCGCCGCAGGCGACCACCCGGCCGGGAGCGCGGTCCACGGCCTCCAGGATTCGGGTCTCCTCGTCGCGGAAGGCGTCCCAGCCGCGTTCGGCCACGAAATCCGCGATGCTCCGGCCCCACTTCTGGACGAAGAGGGCGTCTGTGTCCGCGAAGTCGCGCCCCAGCTCACGGGCCAGGGCCCGGCCCAGGGTGGTCTTGCCCCCGGCGCGGGGGCCGACAAGGTAGATGTTCAGCCGCATGGTCCGGCGAATGTAGGCCAAGCCGGTGCCGTGCGCAACGCCTGTGGCCGCGCTTTGCTTCCGCGCCGATCCCTGGTACACAGGCAACCAATCCGAACGCATTCGAGGAGCCCATGAAAACAGCCATTTTTGGTTTTTCCGGGTCCGGCAAGACGGACCTCTTCGCGGCCCTGGCCGGTGAGAAGGCCGCCCAGGCGGGCAACCGGGCCATGGTCAAGGTGCCCGAACCCCGACTGGAGCCCCTGGCCGCCTTGTTCAGCCCCAAGAAGATCACCTGCAGCGAGATCGAATACCTGGACATCCCCGGCGGCGGTGGCAAGGGGCAGGGACTCGGGGAGCGCGTGCTCAACGAAATCCGGCCCTACGACTGCCTGCTCGGGGTGCTGGACGCCTTCTCCGGCCTCTCCGACCCCAAGCAGCAATGGCGGGCCTGCGAGGCCGATCTCCTCATCGCTGACTTGGCCGTGGTGGAGAAGCGCCAGGAGCGCCTGGCCTCGGACAAGAAGAAAAACAAGGATCTGGTGAACCCCAAGGAGGAGGAACTCCTGGAGCGCTGCCGGGCCATGCTCGAGGCCGAGACGCCCCTGCGCGCCGACCCGGAGCTGGCCGGAGACCCGGTGCTGCGCGGTTTCCGCTTCCTTTCGGCCAAGTCCGTGCTCTACGCCTGGAACTGCACCGAGTCGGACTTCGGCGCCTTCGAGGTTCCGGCCGACGAAACCGGCCAGACCCATCTGGCGGTGTCGGCCAAGCTGGAGCGCGAACTGGCCCAGATCACGGATCCGGCCGAACGCGAGATGTTCTTCACCGACCTGGGCATCAGCGAGTCGGTGCTCGACCGCGTCATCGCCCGCACCTACAAGCTTCTCGGCCTGATCTCCTTCCTCACGGCCGGTCCCGACGAGGTGCGGTCCTGGGCCGTGCGCGCCGGGGCCAAGGCCCCGGAGGCCGCCGGAGTCATCCACTCCGACTTCCAGAAGGGCTTCATCCGGGCCGAGGTGCTCGGCTGGGCCGACTTCCTCACGGCCGGGGACTTCAAGAAAGCCAAGGAACTGGGCCTGACCCGCCTGGAAGGCAAGGAATACGTGGTGGCCGACGGCGACATCATCGAATTCCGCTTCAACGTCTAGGCGCGTGGCGTGGCGCGGATTCTCTACCTCGCCCACGATACGCCCACACCCTCGGGAGGCGTGCGGACCATCTACCGCCACGTCTCCATCCTGCGGAAGCACGGCCTGGACGCCTTCGTGGTCCACGCCGAGCCGGGCTACCGCTATCCCTTCGCGACCTCGGACGCGCCCGTGCTGGCCCAGCGGCCCGGTCTGGCCCTGCGGCGGGACGACGTGCTCGTGGTGCCGGAGAACTTCCCCCTGGAGAACCTGCCCCAGGTTCCGGGCCTGCGCTGCGTGGTCTTCCTGCAAAGCTGGTCCCTGGCCTTCCAGGGCCTCTCCGACCCCCTGGCCTGGGAGCGTCTGCCCGTGCGTCGGGCGCTCTGCGCCTCCGAACTGCTCCTGGAGTTCGCCACGGACTTTCTGGGCCTGAGCGAGGCCCGCCTCGCGCCCGACGCCGTGGACCCGCTCTTCCATCCCCGGCCCAAGAAGCTCCGGATCGCCTGCATGCCCCGGCGCATGCCCGAGGTGGCGGCCCTGATCCGCGACCTCTTCCGCCTGCGCCATCCCCTGCTGCGCCACGTGCCATGGCTGGAGATCGACGGCGTAAGCGAAGAGGAAGCCGCCGCCCTGCTCAGCGAGTCCGCCCTGTTCCTCTGTCTCGGCCGCCTGGAGGGACTGGGGCTGCCGGGCCTGGAGGCCCTGGCCTCGGGCTGCCTGGTGACGGGCTTCCACGGCCTGGGCGGCCGGGAATACGCCCGGCCGGACAACGGGCTGTGGTGCGGCCAGGAGGATGTGCCGGACTGCGTCCGCAAACTCGGCGCGGCCGTGGACATGCTCCAACGCGACGATCCCCGCGCCGGGGCCATGATCGAGGCCGGAATCCGCACCGCCGCGGCCTACACGCCCGAGCGCCAGGAACGGGAATTGGCGGCCATCTGGGACTCCTGGCTTCGGGAGAACTGACCGGGCGGCTTGAGCCCGGACGGCCTTTGCCCTAGCATGCGTCCATGCCCGGACCCTACGACGCGACTCCCCTCTTCCAGAACGGCCGCCTGACGGACGTGGCCGTGCGCCAGGACGGCAAGACCCGGCATCTCTGGGGCCGGGGCGGGCCGGAGGCCGAGCGGTCCTTCGTCCTCAAGGCCCTTCAGGCCCACGGACTGCCGGTTTTTCTCGGCGCGGGCCTGGGCGTGGGCATCGAGGCGGCCCTGGCCGTAGGCCGCGCGCCCTTGGCCGTGGTGGACCGGGAGACTCCCATCCTGGCGGCCACGGGCTGCCGCGAACGCTTCGCCGCCGATCCGCGCGTGCTCTGGCTGGACCAGGGCGAACCGTCGGGCATCCTGGAACGCCTGCGGGCCTGGAGCCGGGACAACGGCGCTCCCCTGCTGCCGGTGGCCCCGCCCTTCTACCAGCGCCTGGACCGCGCCTTCTACGGCGGCCTGCTCCAGGCCCTGGAGCGTCCAGCCGGGGGCGACTTCTTCGCCCGCATGGCCTACGCCAAGTTCCGCGACACCCTGCCCCGGGTGCTCGTGCTCGGCAGCCGTTACTTCATCATGGGCGAGGTGCTCAACGCCCTGACCGCCCTGGGCGCGCCCTTCCGGCTCTTCGACCTGCACGCCCGCCGGGAAGAGGCCGATTACGGCCGCGATCTGCTCACGGCGATCGCCGAGTTCCGGCCGGACATGCTCTTCACGGTGAACCACTTCGGCTTCGACCGGGGCGGAACCCTGGCCAACCTGCTGGAACGGCTGCGCCTGCCCGCCGCGTCCTGGTTCGTGGACAACGCCGCCCTGAACCTGGCGCTCTTCGAGCAGGCCCGCTCACCCTGGACGCTCATCTGCGCCCACGACTCCGACGACGCCGAACGTCTCGAAGCCCAGGGCTTCCCGCACGTCCTGCGGCTGCCCCTGGCCACGGACCCGACCATCTTCCACCCGGGAGCCCCGCATCGCCCGGGCTGGGACTTCGACGCCTCCTTCGTGGGCGACTCGAAGGCCGTGCTGGTGGGCGAACGGCTGAAGACCGGACGCTTTCCCCGGCCTCTGCTGCTGGGATACCGCCACGCGGCGGAAACCTTCCTGGAATCCCCGGGCGGCGACGTGCGACGGCACCTGGAGATCCGGCACCCCGATCTGGCCGCCCAGGTGGACGCCCTGCCCGAGCCGGATCGGCGCATGTGGTTCGAGAGTCTCGTACTGCGCGAGGCCGGCCGCCTCTACCGCCTGCGCTGCCTGCGCGGCCTCCTGCCCTTGCACCCGGCGGTTGCCGGCGACCGGCACTGGCGACGGGCCCTGGGCGACGCCCCGGGCTGGACCTGGCTCGAACGCCTGGACTACTATGAGGATCTGCCCGCCCTGTACCGGGCCAGTCGGGTGAACTTCAACTGCACCAGCGCCCAGATGAAGGGCGCACCCAACCAGCGGATCTTCGACGTGCCCGCCTGCGGCGGCTTCCTGCTCACGGATATGCGGGAACAGGTGGCGGCCCTGTTCGAGCCGGAACGGGAGGTGGTCTTCTTCCGCGAGCCCGGGGAAATCGCCGAGCTGGCGCGACGCTGGCTGACTGACGAACCCGCGCGGCTGCGCGTGGCACGAGCGGCCCGAGCCAGGATTCTGGCCGAGCACACCTACGCGCACCGGCTGCGCACGCTGTTCACGGCCATGCGCCGGATCTTCAACTAGTTTCCGGCCGCGAACCTCGCGACCCAATCCTGGTCCAGCACCCGGCCGTATTCCCCGGCCATGTCCGGCACGGCCGAGACGCCGAGCGCGCCGAACGGCAGCGTGGCCTTGCCCAGCTTGGTGCCAACGATCCGACTCTGGGTTTCCTGCGGCAGGAGCGTCACGTCCACCGCCGGAAAATCACCCCAGACGCGTGGATCGAACTTGGAGAGCTGGGCCTCGGGCGAAAGGATGAGGTCGGCCGTGACCATGGCCCCCGGCTTATTGGGCGCGTTGAAGGGAATGAGCGTGGAGCTGAGGCCGAACACGGACCCCTCGCGCGGGACGAAGGTGCGCACCGTGTCCTTGTAGCGTCCGGCCAGGATTTCGTGCTGGGCGTGCAGGGGTTTCAGGGACACGGCCAAGTCCACCTCCCCCTGGGCCAGAAGCGCGGCCAAGGCCGCAGCGTCCTTGGGCTGTGTCTTGCCCGCGTTCCAGAGCAACGGCCGCAGTTCCTCGAGATAGGCCCAGAGCAGGACCGCGCGGTCGCGATACAAGCCTTCGTTGAACGGCCCGGCGTACTGCTCCCCTCCCCCGGACAAGGCGCACAGGGTCTGACGCAGGAAGGCCGAGCCGACGGGGTCCGGAGGCGCGGGGTAGGTGAAGCGGCCAGGATGCTCCCGGCACCAGTCCAGGAGCCCGGCGAAGGTGTCCGGCGGGTTCTTGACCCTGGCGGAGTCGTACTCGAAGACGAACTGATTCCATCCGGCCGGAACTTCGAAGCCCTCCGTGGGCAGCCCCATGTCCGTGGCGGCCACCTCGCGGTTCACGTAGGCCTGGACATTGGGCAACTTGTCCGAGAAGGGTCCGAACAGCGCCCCGGCCCGCTTCAGATCGCGGAAGCCCGCCCCGCCGGTCCAGAACAGATCCACGCCGCCGGTCGAGGTTCCGGCCGCCTTCTCGGCCGCGAGGGTCCGCGCCAGCGCGACGCCGCCGCTCACGCGCACCAGGGTGATGCCGTGACGGCGCTTGAGTTCCGGGGCCAGCCATGTGTCCACCCAATGAGCGGCGGCCTCGGAATCATCCTCCAGGGCCAAGCGCACCGTGGTCTCCCGGGCGGCTTCCACGGCGGCCGGAAAGTCGCGCCGCAGCCAATCCACCTCGGGTTTCTTCTCGGGCTCCTCCTTGGAACAGGCGGCCAGGAGGCAGATCAAAGCCAAGGCGCAGACCAGAACCAGGGCGAGGGGCGGTCGTTTCATGCGGAAGATCTCCTTGCGGGGCGACGGGAGCGGCGGATCAGCTTCCGCTCCGGCGCTTGGGCGGCAGGGAACAGGATTCGGAGCAGCAGGCGCCGAACAGAAAGCCGCAGTAGGTGTGAAAGATGCGCGTGAGTTTGGCCCGCTGAGTCGTGGTCGGTGGAACGCGGACCACGTCGCGGGTATGGGCCAGAAGGTCGCCCCAGGAGGGCACCGAGGCCATGCCCGAGGCCAGAACCTCGCCGGATGCCGTGCCCAGGAGCTGGGCTTGCATGGTGTCCGTGACCAGGGCCAGCGGAACCGGGCCGCCGGGAAAGAGCCGCGCCGCAACCATGGTCTCGCGCTCGTAGGAGCCCACGTCGCCGGAGCTGAAGAAGACCAGGAGCGCGGGACGGTCCTCGGGGTCGTAGGCCACCAGATCCACGCGCCGGGAATAGGCCTCGCCGTCCACCTCGTAGGGCAGTTCCACCTTGGCCCGCAGCCGGTCACGGGGATAGCCCCGCTCCTCCACGAGAAGCCGCGCCAGGGCCTGGCGGAACTCCTCATAGGTGGTCTCCTCGATCTCCTCGCCGGTGAGGTAGTCGCGCAGCGTGCCGCCGAGACTGGTTTCGTGCATGAAGCTCACCTTCCTGGGCCGTCAATAGCACGTTTCGACTTGGAGACCAACGCCTCAGCGGCTGGCCGGTCCTAGACAGGGACAGGGAAAAGCGCCAGAACAAAGGCGATGATCGGAACGGCCACGAAGGCCGGAAACACGCCGCCGCGCGTTCGGGCGGCAGGGAGCGAGGCATGAAATCAAGCCTGCTGGAGGAAATCCGCGCCCGGACCCTGGCGGTCTGGGCTGAAAACGGCCTGCTGGAGGAACCCATCACCGTACGCGCCCGGACCCTGAGCGTGGAGGAGGCCATCGGCAATCCCGAGGGCGACGACTTCCCGCTGCAGAAGGGCAAGGAGCGGCTTATGGAGGCGGAGTTCCGGGGGGCGCGGGGCCAAGCCTTCACCGACCGTTTCGGCGACTTCACCGGCACCCTGGCGGACGTGGCCCGCATGCCCCTGGAGAACAATTTCAGGCGGGCGGTCCTCATCGCGGCCTGCAACGCCACCCTGCGCGCCCTGGGCCGTTGCGACCGCACGGTCCACTGCAAGGACTCCGGCCCCGGCGAGTGCGCCGCCCTGCTGCGTGACCATCTGCTGGCGAAATATCCCGGAGCGCGGATCACCCAGGTGGGCTATCAGCCCAAGATCGTCCAGGCCGTGGCCGGGAGCTTCGCCCTGCGCGTCCTGGATCTGGACCCGGACAACGTGGGGCAGGAACGCCACGGCGTGCGCATCGAGGGCCCCGAAACGGCGCGGGAGGCGTTGGACCGGGCCGACCTGCTCCTGGTCACGGGCTCGACCCTGACCAACGACAGTCTGGGAGGTTTTCTCCTCGGCAAGCCGGTGATCTTCTACGGCACGACCATCGCCGGAGCCGCCGCGCTCATGGGCTGGGAACGCTTCTGCGCCCGCTCGGCCTGACTACCGGGCAAAGGACGAAAAAAGAGGGGGCCGCGAGGCCCCCTCTTCGTTTGCGGTACCGGTGAAGCTACTTGAGCAGCCCCTCGCCGGCGGCGATGGCGAACTCGAAGACCGGACTCGGAACCATGCCCAGCACCAGGACAACGGCCGCCAGAAGTCCCGCGCCCACCACGCTGAACACGCTCGTGTCCGGGACGGCCGCGCCTTCGATCACGGTCTCCTCGGTGTAGGCGTGGCGCACCAGGGAGAGGTAGTAGTAGATGGCGAAGGCGCTGTTCACGGCCAGGGTGATGACCAGCCAGTTGTAGCCGTGGTCCCAGGCCGCCGTGATGAGGAAGAACTTGCCGATGAAGCCCACGGTCGGCGGCAGGCCCACCAGGGCGAAGGCTCCCACGCCCAGGGAGAAGGCCAGGGACGGGGCGCGCTTGTACAGGCCGTTCAAATCTTCCAGCATGAGGTTGCGGCCGTCGGAGGCCACCCGGCTGACGACCCAGAAGGCCAGCAGATTCATGGCCACGTAGGCCAGGGAATAGAAGGCCGCGGCGGCCAGTCCCTGGGCCGTGCCGGCCACGAGTCCGACCATGACGTAGCCCGCGTGGGCCACGGAGGAGAAGCCGAGGATGCGCTTCACGTCCCGCTGGGCCAGGGCGCAGAGGTTGCCGAAGGTCATGGAGATGGCGCCGAGCCAGGCCAGGGTCGTGGTGATCTCCAGGCCGGGCTTGAGCAGCGTGGCCAGGCGCACCAGGACGACCACCGCGCCGAGCTTGGGCAGGGTGGCGACGAAGGCGGCGGTCTCGTTGCTGGCCCCCTGATAGACGTCCGGGCACCAGAAGTGGAACGGGAACAGGGCCAGCTTGTAGAACATGCCCGCCAGGAAGAGCGAGAGCCCGATGACGGCCATGGGAGAATCGGCCCAGGCCCAGGACTTGCCCGCCAGTTCGGCGATGTAGGTGGTGTGCTGCGCGGCCAGGACGTAGGACAGGCCGTAGAGTGCCAGGGCCGTGGCCACCGCTCCGAAGAGGATGTACTTGATGCCGGCCTCGGCGGCGCGCTTATCGGTCGCCCGCAGGGGGATGAGCGTGTACAGGCTGTAGGAGGAAAGCTCCAGGGCCAGGTAGATGGTGAAGAGTTCCGTGGCCGAGGACAGGAGCATCAGGCCCCAGGCCGAAAGGGCCAGGAACATGTAGTAGTCGCTCCTCTTCTCCCCTTCCAGGGTGGGCTGGCGCGTGGCGTTGAGCACGGCCACGAAGAAGCCCGCCGCGATGGCGATCTTGAAGAACTGGGAGAGCATGTCCAGCTTGTAGACGCCATAGAACATGACGCCGCTCGCCTTGAAGGAGACGATGGACACGAAGAAACCCAGTCCCGCGAAGAGGGGCAGCCACTTCTCCACATGGGGCTCCCAGTCCCTGTTGCCGAGGCTCTGGATGAACAGAGCCATGATCAGCATGAACTGGAAGAGTTCCGGTACGACCAGAGTCGGGCTGAAGTTCACGTCCGCCACTCCCTAGTTCTTCGCTTCCGCGATGCCGTTCATCAGCTCGCGGGCCGCGGTTTGCATCGGTTGCTCCGTCTGGACCTGGGCCACCTGCTTGCGCGAGTGGTAGTCGGCCAGCAGCTTTTCGATGGAGGGATCGATCATCCGGAAGAACAGTCCCGGGGCCAAGCCGATGTAGAAGACCATCACCGCCGGGATGAGCAGGTAGATCCACTCGCGGGTGCGCAGGTCGCTCCAGGTCTTGGCCGAGGACGGTTCGCCCCAGGCCAGCTTGAGGCCGACGCGGAACATGTAGGCCGCGCCCAGAAGCGCGCCGGGCACGATCAGGAAGCCTATGGGCAGGCTGGCCTGGAAGGCGCCCACGAAGACCAGGGCCTCGCCCACGAATCCGTTGGTTCCGGGGAAGCCGAAGGAGGCCAGGGAGTACAGACCCCAGAAGAACATGAAGGCCGGCATGTACTTGCCCAGGCCGAGGTTCTTTCCGATGTCGCGGCTGTGGCTGCGCTCATAGACCGTGCCGATCATCATGAACAGCCCGCCGGTGATGATGCCGTGGTTGAGCATCTGAAACAGGGCCCCTTCCACGCCGCGCTGGTTGAAGAGGAAGATGCCCAGGGTCACGAAGCCCATGTGCCCCACCGAGGAGTAGGCCACCAGTTTCTTGATGTCCGTCTGCCCCAGGGCCACCGCGCCGCCGTAGAGGATGGAGGCGATGGAGATGGCGATCATCATCGGCGCGAAGTACTCGCTGGCCGCGGGGGTCAGGGGCAGGCAGAAACGCAGGAAGCCGTAGGTGCCCATCTTGAGCAGGATGGCCGCCAGGATGACCGAGCCCGCCGAGGGCGCCTGCACGTGCGCCGCCGGGAGCCAGGTATGGAACGGGAACATGGGCACCTTGATGGCGAAGGCCAGGGCCATGGCCAGGAAGCACCAGAACTGGAAGCGGAAGCTGAAGGTCTGCTGCATCAGGGCCGGGATGGAGAAGGTGCCGCCCTCGATGCGGAAGGCCACGATGGCCACCAGAAGGAGAGTCGAGCCCGCCAGGGTGTACAGGAAGAACTTGATCGAGGCGTACTTGCGCTCGTCACCGCCCCAGACCGCGATGAGCAGGTACATGGGGATGAGCATGGCCTCCCAGAAGACATAGAAGAGCACCAGGTCCATCGCCGTGAACACGCCCACGCAGGCCGCGGTCATGAACAGCAGGCAGAAGTGGAATTCCTTGATCCGCTTGGAGATGTAGGTCCACGAGCAGAGTACGCACAGAGGCAGGGTGAAGAGCGTCAGCCACACCATGAGGATGCTGATGCCGTCCACCGCCAAGTGGTATTCCAGCCCCCAGCGGGACACCCAGGAAATGCGCTCCACGAACTGAAAGTCCGCGTTGAACTTGTAGCTCAGGAGCGGGATCGCCAGGACGATCTCGAAGAGGGAGGCGGCCAATGTGTATCCCCGCACAACCGTCTCGCCGCGGATGATGAACAGGCCCGCGGCGGCCAGAAGCGGGAAGACGACCAGACTGCTCAGAACCGGATAGCCGTAGTCCAACACAGCGACTCCGTTACGTTTGTCGGTCTAACCGAAGTACCAGACCAGTCCGAACACACACAGCGCCAGCACGGCGGCCAGGGCCAAGTAGTCCTGGAGGTTGCCGTTCTGGACCTTGGCCCCGGCGCGACCGATGTTGCGCACCGTGTAGGCCGAGCCGTCCACCACCGTATCAATGCCCTTCTTGTCGAACCAGACCGCGCCGGCCGCCAGAAGCAACAGGCCGCGCAGACCGGCGACCCTGTAGGCCTCGGTCCAGCGGTCGTCGATCCAGGCCACGGGGCGGCACACCAGCCGGAGGACGCCCCGGCCGATGAGTCGGTAGAAGTAGTCGAGGTCCAGGTTGAGCTTGGCGTGCGGCGTGATGATCTCACGCATGAAGTAGAAGGCCAGCCCCGAGAAACCGAGGAGCAGGAGCGACTGAAGCACGTGCCAGGCGGTCCAGGGCACGTAGGCGTGCTCCACGTGGTACGGCAGGTAGCGGTAGAGCATCTCCGGGTAGAGGCCCTGGGCGATGCACAGACCGGCGGCCAGCGCCATGCCCGCGTACATGTTCCACGGAATGGGCTTGAGCTTCATTTCCCAGTTGGTGGGCTTGCGGCCCCAGAAGGCGAAGTACGGCAGCTTGATGCCCACCGAGATGAACGTGCCCACCGCCGCGATCTCCAGGCCCAGGGCCAGGATGGTGCGATGCGCCTCGGCGGCGCCCGCGATGGTCATGGTCTTGGAGATGAAGCCGTTGAACAGCGGCATGCCCGAGATCGAGAGGGCCGCCACCATGTAGAGGATCATGACCCAGGGCAGGCGCGCCACCAGGCCGCCCAGTTTGTCCAGCTTGGCCGTTCCGGCGGCGTAGAGGAGGCAGCCGGTGCCCATGAAGAGCAGCCCCTTGTACAGGATGTGAGCGTAGGCGTGGGCCACCGCGCCGTTGAGCGTCATGGCCGTGCCGATGCCGATGCCCGCCACCATGTATCCCACCTGGGAAACGATGTGGTAGGAGAGGATGCGCCGGGCGTTGTTCTCGATGCAGGCGTAAAGCACGCCGTAGACCGCCATGATCGTACCGGCCACGGCCAGCACCTCCCAGCCCGCGAAGCCGCGCGCCAGGACGTAGACCGCCGTCTTGGTGGTGAAGGCGCACATGAACACCGAGCCGGTGACGGTGCCGCGGGGGTAGGCGTCGGGCAGCCAGGCGTGCAGCGGAACCACGGCGGCGTTCACGCAGAAGCCGATGAGGATGAGCCAGTCGTAGTAGGCCGCACCCGTGGGCAGAATGTGCTCGAAGGCGAAGGTGCCCGTGGCCTTGTAGCGCAGGAGCATGCCGCCCAGGAGGAAGAGCCCGCCGATGGTGTGGTACAGGAAGTACCGGAAGCCGGCCAGCACGGACTCGCGGGTGCGGTTCAGGAAGACCAGGAACGTGGAGCCGATGCTCATAAGTTCCCAGAAGAGGAACACGGTCAGGTAGTCGCCCGCGAAGACGCAGCCGAACCCGCCCGCCACGTAGAGCGAGGCCGCGATGTGCTGGGCCTTGTCCTCCACGTGCAGGGCGTAGAACATGCCGATGAGCGACATGATGGCGAAGACCTGGGCGAAGACGATGGAGAGTTTGTCCACCCGGCCCCAGATCATCTGCTGGCCCAGATAGGGGACCATGCCGTAGACGCCCGGCTCCACGGTGAAGATGCTCCAGATCGCGATGACCGGAGGAAGGAGCAGGAGCCACTTCCACTGCCGCCCGGGCAGGACCGGCAGGATCAGGGCCAGGGCCAGGAAGCCCAGCGCGGGATGGATGAAGCTAGATGTCGCCATAATGGTCCTCTTTGCGTGCGATGAGGGGCTGGACGATCTTCTTCATGACCAGCACCATGACCAGGCCGATGATCAGGCCGAACCCGGCGAAAAACCCGGGATACTTGTCCAGACCGAAGTGCGGTTCATGGGTGTTGATCACGAAGTTCAGCCCCACGAGCCCGGCAAGGACGACGAAAAAGAAATTCCGCCAGGCCTTGTACTGGGTCTTGAGCCGTTCGAACAATGCGCCGAGACCGTTCATAGCCGCTCCCTAGTAGTTCCCGAAGACGCGGACGAAGTCCTGGAACAGTTGCGGATAGAAGCCCAGGACCAAGGAGACGAGGGCCGTGAAACACAGCGGCACGACCATGGTCAGGGGCGCTTCCTTGTATTTCTCGATGTCCACCACCGGGGCCTTGAAGAAGGCCCGGTAGAAGATCGGCACGAAGTAGCCGGCGTTGAGCGCCGTGGACATCAGCAGCGCCACCAGGAGCACGATCTGCCCGGTCTGGAGCGTGCCGTTGACCAGATACCACTTGGAGACGAAACCGCAGACGGGCGGCATGCCGATCATGGACAGGGAGGCCAGGCCGAATGCCCCGAAGGTCCAAGGCATCTTGCGCCCCAGGCCGTTCATGAGGCTGATCTTCTTCAGGTGCGTGGCCACGTAGATGGCGCCCGCGCCGAAGAACAGCGTGATCTTGGAGAAGGCGTGGTGGGCGATGTGCATGACGCCGCCCTGCACGGCCATGGGCGTGAGCATGGCCACGCCGATGATGACGTAGGAGAGCTGGCTCACCGTGGAGTAGGCCAGCCGGGCCTTGATGTCGTCCTTGGTCAGGGCGATGAACGAGGCCGCCACGATGGTCAGCGCGGCCAGATAGGCCGTGGGCAGGCCCAGGCCGAGGACGTCCATGGTCTGCACGCCGAAGCCGGAGAGGATGATCCGGCTCACGGAGAAGACGCCCGCCTTGACCACCGCCACCGCGTGCAGCAAGGCCGAGACCGGCGTGGGCGCGACCATGGCCGAGGGCAGCCAGTTGTGGAACGGCATCAGGGCCGCCTTGGCCAAGCCGCAGATATACAGGGCGTAGGTCAGACGCACCAGGTTCGGATGCTTCGCCACCACGTCGGCGGGGAACATGCCAGTGAGCACGTTGCCCAGGCTCATGTCCAGGGTGCCGCAGAGCACGTAGGTCATGATCATGGCCGGGAGCAGGAAGAGCTTGGAGGTACCCATGAGGTAGACCAAGTACTTGCGCGCCCCGGCGAAGCCCTCGGCGTCCTGGTGGTGGGCGACCAGGGGATACGTGAAGACGGTGATCACCTCGTAGAAGAGGTAGAGCGTGAACACGTTGGCCGCGAAGGCCACGCCCACGGCGCCGAAGATGGCCACCGCGAAGCAGAAGTAGTAGCGGGTCTGGGCGTGCTCGTTGAGCCCGCGCATGTAGCCCACGTTGTAGCTGGTGGCGAAGCCCCAGAGGAACGTGGCGATGAGCGCGAAGATCATGCCCAGGCCGTCGGCCACGAAGCTCACCGTGATGCCCGGCAGGATCGTGAACAGCGTGTAGGTGTAGATGTTGCCCTTGAGCACCCCGGGAACGAACGTGCAGATGGTCAGGAAGGCCACCGCGGCGGCGATGAAGGACATGGCCTCGCGCTTGTTCACGTCGCGCCGGTTGAACCAGATGGCGAAGGGCGCCACCAGGGTCACCGCAAGGGGAATGAGGAGCTTGGCGCTTTCGATTGTCGCGGTCATGGCGCTATTCCTTCAGGCTGGAGACTGCGCTGGTTTTGGTCGTGCCGAAGCGGCGCGAAACCACTACGATGATGGCCAGGGCCAGAGTGGCCTCGGCCGCCGCCAAACCCATGACCAGGAGCGTACCGAGCTGCCCCAGGACCGCGTTGGCCTCGGTGAGCTGGGCCGCCGCCACGATGGACAGGCCCGCGCCGTTGAGCATCAGCTCCACCGCGATGAGCATGCCAACTAGGCTCCGGCGCTGGACGATGCCGTACAGGCCCGCCACCAGGAGCATGAGGGCGACAAGTTGATACAGCGTCAGGGCGCTCATTTCTTCTCCCTCCTCTCCCAAGCCAGGAGCACGGCCCCGGACATGGCCACCAGAAGCACCACGGAAATGAGTTCAAAGGCCAGGAAGTACTGTTCCAGGAGCCCCTTGCCCAGTTCGACGATGGGCACCTCCAGCGGCACGGCCTTGGAGGCCGCAGGATGCTTCATGAGCAGCCAGGAGAGGATCGCCGCCGGGGCCAGACCGGCCAGCAGCGCATAGAGGTACTGCTTCACGGGGGCGGGTTCGGCCTCCTCGCCCTCGCCGTGGGCCCGGGTGAGCATCACGGCGAAGAAGATGAGCACGCAGACCGCGCCCACGTAGATGAGCAACTGCATGAAGGCCATGAAGGGGGTGTTCAGCAGCAGGTACATGCCCGCCACGCCGAAGAGCGTGACGACGAGCCCCACCAGGGCCCGCACGAGGCTGCTGCTGCCCACGGCCAGCACGGCTCCGCCCAGAATGATCAGGGCGTAGACCGCGAACGCGACTTTCGCCAACACTTCCATCTTACGCCTCTTTGGTCTCGGCTTCGGGCTTGGACTCGGCCGGATGGCCGCTCTTCTCGGCCTGGCTCCTGAGCCGGGCCAGCAGATCGTACTTGAAGTCGTTCCTGCTGGTGCCGACCACATACAACTCGTGGGAGAACCGGATGGAATCAACCGCGCAGGCCTCGATGCAGGTGCCGCACAGGCTGCACAGGCTGAAATCGTACTTCCACTGGGACGGCTCCTTGGGAGCCGACGGCTTCTTGACCTTCTCGCCCCTCGCCTCGGCGTCCTTGATGGCCTGCTCCTCCTCGGGGGAGAGCTTGGGCGGCTTGGACTTGACCACGGTGATGCAGCCGCTCGGGCAGGCCGAGACGCACATCAGGCAGGAGATGCACTTGGGCTTGGCGGGATCCTTGGGACTGGCCACCAGCTCGATGTGCCCGCGGTAGGTCTTGTTGATCTCCGGGTCGATCTCCTTGCGGGGATAGTGCACGGTCACGTGCTTCTGGCAGAAGTACTTGCCGGTGATCTGAAGACCCACGATGAGGCTCCAGAGATCGGCGATGGACCGGAAGAATTTCTTGATGGGATTCATTTCGCCTCCACCGCCCTAGAAGACCTTCATGAGGAAGGCGGTGCCCAGAAGATTGAGGGTCGCCAGGGGCAAGAGCCACTTCCAGTTGATGTTCAGCAACTGGTCGAAACGGATGCGGGGATAGGTCCAGCGGACCCACATCATGAAGGCCACCATGCCGAAGACCTTCGTCAGATACCACCAGAAGCCGTCTGCCCCGGGGCCCTTCCAACCGCCCAAAAAGAGCGCCGCGCAGACGCCTGAAACGACAATCATGTTGGCGTATTCCGCCAGGAAGAACATGCCGAACCCCATACCTGAATATTCAGTATGGAAACCGGCGGTCAGTTCGGACTCGGCCTCGGGGAGGTCGAAGGGAGCACGGTTCGTTTCAGCAAAGGCGCAGACCACGTAGAGCAAAAATGCGATAGGCTGTTTGACGAAGTTCCACTGCCACGGCCAAGAGCCCTGCTGTTCTACAAGGGTAGAGAGGTTCAGGGTGCCAAACTGAAAAGCGATGGCCAAAACCGACAACAGGAGGGGAATCTCGTAGGCCACGGACTGGGCCACGGCGCGTCCGGCGCCCAGAAGACCGTATTTGTTGTTGGAGGCCCATCCGGCCAGAAGCAGGGCCAGGACGTTGAAACCCGCGAATGCAAGGATGAGCAGGATGCCCAGGTTCACCTCCCAAACCGTAAGTACAGGACCAAACGGGAGGGGGAGGTAAAGGAGGAGAACCGGGAAAAAGGCGAGCACCGGAGCCATCCAATAAAGGAATGGATCAGCGTTCGTCGGCATGACGAGTTGCTTGCCGATGAGTTTGAGCGCGTCCGCCACGGCCTGGAGAATGCCGTGCGGCCCGACCTCGAACGGGCCTGGGCGGCGCTGCACATGACCGGCGATCTTGCGCTCGGCGTAGACAAGCACTATGGCGCTGAGGCCCACGAAGGCGGCCACAACCACCAGGCCCACGACGATGCGGATGAGTTCTACGGCGATTCCGTTCATGTGCTCCTACCTGTCGATCTCGGGAATGATCAGGTCCAGGCTGCCGAGAATGGCCACGGAGTCGGCCAGCAGCGTGCCCCGGGAGGCTTCGGCGAACAGGCTCAGGTTGGAGAAGCCCGGAGCCCGCAGCTTGATCTTGTAGGGAGTCTTGCCGCCGTCGCTGATGACGTGCACGGCGATCAGGCCGCGTCCGCCCTCCACGGGGAAACAGGCCTCGCCCTTGGGCGCCTTCCAGGAGTACTTGGGCGCCTTGTCCACGATGATCTTGCCCTCGGGGAGCTGGGCCAGGGCCTGCTCCACGATGCGCAAGCTCTGTTCGATCTCGTCCAGACGCACCAGGTAGCGGGCCATAGCGTCGCCCTTCTGGTACACCGGCACCTGCCAGTCGAAGCGGTCATAGACGGAATACGGCTCGGCCCGGCGCACGTCGTAATCGATCCCCGAACCGCGGGCCACCGGGCCGGTGGCGCCGTAACGGCGGATCATGTCCTGGTCGAAGACGCCGATCTCCTCGACGCGCTTGCGCAGGATGATGTTGTCGGTGACGAGCGCCTTGTACATGGGCAGGCGGCCGCGCATGTAGGGGATGAAGTCCTTGCAGAGCTCGATGAACTTGTCGTTGATGTCCGCGCAGACACCGCCGATGCGGAAGGAGCTGTAGGTCAACCGCGAACCGGTGAGGATCTGGAGCATGTCCAGGAGCCGTTCGCGGTCATCAAAGGCGTACATGATTGGAGAGAACGCGCCGAGGTCCAGGATGTAGGCGCCCCACCAGAGCAGGTGCGAGGTGATGCGGTTGAGCTCCGTGGAGATGACCCGGATGAACTCGGCCCGCTCGGGCACCTCGATGCCGCCCAGGCGCTCGGCGGCCCCGGCGAAGGCCCAGTTCCAGGCCAAGGGATGGCCGTAGTCCACGCGCCCCATGTTGGGCATGTACTGGACCAGGGTCTTCACCTCGGCCATCTTCTCGTGCATCCGGTGCAGATAGCCTAGCACCGGCTCGGCCCGCAGCACATACTCGCCGTCCAGTTCCAGCAGAACCCGCAGCACGCCGTGGGTGGACGGGTGCTGAGGCCCCAGGTTCAGGATGAGCGTGTTCTCGCGGGCGCCCTTCTGGAAATTCTGGGTGTAGAAATCACCCGTCACCAGATCCAGTTTTTCGTTACGCATCGTCGCTCCCGTTGGTCCTTTCGGCCTGTCAGGCCCCGGTCGCCTCGGCGCCGGCGGTCTTGGCCTTCTTGCCTTCTTCCTCGGCCTTGGGGGTCAGGAGGTCGAAACCCGGTTCGGCCCGCAGCACCTCGCAGGGGGTCAGCAGATCCGCTAACCCGGCGCGGGCTCCCTCCTCCTTCTGAAGGGGATGCGCGTCCAGGTCCGCGGGCAGAAGCAGGGGCACCAAGTTGGGGTTGCCGCTGAACTCGATGCCGTAGAAATCATGGGTTTCGCGCTCGTGCCATTCCGCGCCATGGAAGACGTTCGCGATGGACGGCAGCTTGGGGTCCGCGTGGGACACGAGCACCCGCAGGGCCACGCGGCACGGACGGTCCATGTGATTGAAGCGGTAGACGACGAGGTAGCCTTCCTTGACGTCGATGGCCGTGATGTCCTCCAGGAAGCACTCTTCCTTATAGAGGCACTTGGCGGCCCGGACGATCTCGGAGGCGGACAGGAAAACGGACCAGTGAAGGCCGGTCTTGGCGTAGTCGCACTTGGCCACGCACTGGGTGGACAACTGGTCGAACACGGTCTCCATCATTTGACCGCTCCTTGAACCGGATTGGGCCACCAGCGGCGGCCGGTCATCTTCTTCTGGATCTCGAAGAGGCCTTCCAGCAGCCCCTCGGGGCGGGGCGGGCAGCCCGGGACGTAGACGTCCACCGGGATGAGGTTGTCCACGCCCTCGACGATGCCGTACTGGCCCTTGAACCGGAACGGGCCGCCGGAGATGGCGCAGTTGCCGAGCGCCATGACGTATTTGGGCGCGGGCATCTGCTCATAGAGACGGACCACGGCCGGGGCCATCTTCTTGGTCACGGTGCCGGCCACGATCATGAGGTCGGACTGACGCGGGGACGGGCGGAAGACCTCGGCCCCGAAACGGGAGATGTCGAAGCGGGCCATGCCGACGGCCATCATTTCAATGGCGCAGCAGGCAAGGCCGAAGGTCATGGGCCACAAGGACATGGCCCGACAGACGTCCAGAATGTTCTGGACGGCTTCCACCTTGATGATCGGCGGATCGATGCGCGCTCCGCCGGCGGTGAGGCACTCCGGCTTGACGACTACAGCCGAATCTTGTGCGGCCATGTGAACACCCCTTTTGCCCAGAAATAGACGATGGAGAGACCGAGGAAGGTCAAAAAGATGAAGACCTTGACAAAGGCAAGCCAACCCTCGGCCAAGTGATAATGGACGGCCACCGGGAAGAGATAGAGCACGTCGACGTCGAAGGCCAGGAAAATGAGCGCGTAGACATAGTAGTTGACGCCGAACTGCGTCCAGGAACTGCCGAAAGGCTTCATGCCGCACTCATACGGCATGCCCATGTCGCCCCCCCTGGCCCTCGGGGAAATAAGCGACGCCAGAATCAACGGGCCCGCGGCAAAAAGGATGCCGACGATCAAGAACAAAATAATGGCGAGATGCAGCCAATTAAAGACCATAAGCCACCCTTCCTTGCGGATGTAGCATCAATGTATCAGAAAAGAGACACAGTCACAGTGGTTGGAAAAGTGGCTTTTTATTTGCCCCAATTCAAAGGGGACGTCAACCCCTTTTTTTCAAAAACGACGGGAGAAAAACAGAGAATCAGAGGGGGAAATCAGGGGAAATTCGGGGGACGCGGCAAGGGGTTGCCCCTTTTCCCTCATGCGGCCGTCAACAGGGGATCGAACCGGCGAACGCCGGACGGTTGCCGCCGCCCTTTTTCGCCGCATACATGGCCGCGTCGGCCCGGCTGACCAAGCTGCTGGCGTCCTCGGCGTCGCCGGGGAAGAGGCTCACCCCGACGGAGACGCCGATGTGAAACTCCGCGGCGCCGATCCGGAAGGGTTCGGCCAGGGCGGCGATCATGTTCTCGGCCGCCTGGGTCACGCTGTCCAGCTCCGTGACCCGCTCCAACAGAACGCCGAACTCGTCGCCTCCCAGCCGCGCCAGGGTGTCCGAGGCCCGCACGCGACGGCGCAGGCGCCCCGCCGTCTGAAGCAGCAGTTCGTCGCCCGCGCGGTGGCCGAAGTTGTCGTTCACGGATTTGAATCCGTCCAGGTCCAAAAAGAGCACGGCCAGACCATAACCGTAGCGCTTGGCCCTCGCCAGGGCGTGTTCCAGGCGGTCGAAAAAGAGCAGGCGGTTGGGGATGTTGGTCAAACCGTCATAGGTGGCCCGGTAATGCAGGTCCAGGGCGCTCTTCTTGCTCTCGGTGGTATCCTCGAGCACACCCTCGATGAGTCGTTCGCCATCGGGGCCCTCCACCAGCCGGGAACTCTCCGAGACCCAGAGGTGCTCCCCATCGCTGCGCCGTATCTGATACTCACGGTTGGCCACTACGCCGTCGCGCAGCAGATTCTCCAGGTAGGTCCGGCGCTCCTCGTTGTCCACGAGGATGTCCAGGCCCATGCCCGGCCGCCCCACCAGCTCGGAAGGCGTGTCGTAGCCCAAAAGCCGCGCGGTGGCAGGGTTGACCTCCAGGAAGGTGCCCTCCATGTCGCACTGGAAGATGCCCTCCACGGCCCGTTCGAAAATGGTCCGGTATTTCTCCTCGGCCCGGCGAAGGGCTTCCTCGGTGCGGCGGCGCTGAGCGATCTCGGCCTCCAGCAGGGCCTTCTGGCGATGCAGGTCGATGAACACGTTGACCTTGCTCCGCAGCATCTGGGCGTCCACCGGCCGGAAGAGATAGTCCACGGCCCCCACCTCGTAGCCGCGGCGCACGTTCTCCGGGTCCTGGAAGATGGAAGTGACGAAAATGATCGGCACACCGGCCCCCCGGGGCGACTCCTTGATGGCCCTGGCGGTGTCGTAGCCATTGAGGCCCGGCATCTGCACGTCCAGGAGGATCAGGGCGAAATCGTGCGCCGCGACCATCTCCAGCGCCTGCTGCCCGTCCTGGGCCGTGCGGATGGAGATGTCCCCGCGCTTGAGCATGTGCTCGAGCACGACCAGATTCATGGGGGTGTCGTCGACGATGAGAATTTCCAGTGGATGGTCGGACACGCGGTCTCCGGTTCCGGCCTCAGGCCGAAGCGCCCGGCGCGGACCGGACGAGCAGAAAGCCGCCCCGGGGATCGGGCTCGGCGCGCAGGACGAAGTCGAAGCGATCCAGATCCAGACAGAGTTCCAGGTCGCGCGGCGGGGCGTAGTCCTTCGCCGGGTCATGGAACTTGGCCGCGCTCGGGACGGTCGGCAGATAGCCGGCCAGGGTCTTGAAGCTGTTGGGGAAGCCGTCCAGCTCGTTCTTGATGTAGATGGCGCACATGCTGTCCTCGGGGCTCGGCAGAACTCCGGCCTCCCCGAGAGCCACCAGGGTCACGATCTCGGGCCCGCGCGCGCGGATGTGCTCGACCACGGCCCGGGCGTTGACGAAGGAGCCGGTGACGATCTCGTCGGCCGACGCGGCGGCGGCCAGGCCCTGGGTGCCCGCGCTGGTGGTGAAGACCACCCGGCGTCCGCCGAAGTCCTCGTTTTCCACCAGGGCCGGAGAGTTGCCGTAATCGAACCCCGGCAGGGGGATGCAGTCGCGTTCGCCCATGAGCGCCGCACCGGGCAACGACTTGGCCAGGGCCCGCGCGTCGTCCTCTCCGGCGACGGCCAGGATCTCGCCGCCCGAGGCGGCCACGAAGCAGGCCGTGGTGAAGGCACGGAACACGTCGATGACCACGGTCAGGCCCCGGGCCTCCCGGGCCCCTTCCAGGCCGTAGGTGATGAATACGTTCACGCTCACCTCTCGTGCTCGCCATCCGGCCCGCTGGCGTGCGGAAACCGTTCAGCGGCGGAGCAATCTGGGCATGGGTCTAAGCCTGTACAGACAAACCGTCAAGACCGGCGCGCCTTGCGCGGCCCAAGGATTTCCTCTATATGCGGGCCTGACGAAAAGCGTCAACCATCGAATGGGAAGGACGGCCATGCGCAAACGGATTCTCGTCACCGGCGGCTCGGGCTTCATCGGATCCCATCTCTGCGCCCGCCTTTTGGAAGAAGGCTGCGAGGTGCTTTGCGCGGACAACTTTTTCACCGGGCGTAAGGAAAACGTCGTTCCGCTGCTGCACAACCCCTACTTCGAGCTGCTGCGCCACGACATCACCTTCCCGCTCTACGTGGAGGTGGACGAAATCTACAACTTGGCCTGCCCGGCCTCGCCCATCCACTACCAGTTCGACCCGGTGCAGACCACCAAAACCTCGGTGCATGGGGCCATCAACATGCTCGGCCTGGCGAAGCGCATCAAGGCCAAAATCCTCCAGGCCTCGACCTCCGAGGTCTACGGCGACCCCGTCGAGCATCCCCAACGCGAAAGTTACTGGGGCAACGTCAACCCCATCGGACCCCGGGCCTGCTACGACGAGGGCAAGCGTTGCGCCGAGACCCTCTTCTTCGACTACCACCGCCAGCACCGGCTGAGCATCAAGGTGGCCCGCATATTCAACACCTACGGCCCGAACATGGCCCTCAACGACGGCCGGGTGGTCTCCAACTTCATCGTCCAGGCCCTTCAGGGGAAGCCCATCACGGTCTACGGCGACGGCTCCCAGACACGCTCCTTCTGCTACGTGGACGACCTCGTGGACGGACTGGTGCGGCTGATGGGCTCGGGCGACGAATTCACGGGTCCGGTGAACCTGGGCAATCCCGGGGAGTTCACCATCCTGGAACTGGCCCGCAAGGTCATCTCGATGACCGGTTCGCGCTCGGAGGTCGTCTTCGAGCCCCTGCCCCACGACGACCCCATGCAGCGCAAGCCGGACATCGGCCTAGCCGAGGGTGTTCTGGGCTGGCGCCCGAGCGTGCCCCTGGAGCGAGGCTTGGTGAAGACAGTGGACTACTTCCGCCGAATGCTGGCCGTCTGAGAAGAAGCGGCCCGCCTCGGGTCACGATTGGGGACAGCCCCCGGCGATCAGGCTCTCCTCGATGATCCTCGCGGCCTTGGCCAAATCGTCGGCCACGTGATCCGGCGAACACTGCCCGGCGGACTCCACGGCCGCGCCGTATCCCGACCTGACCAGGATGGTTCGCGCGCCCACGGCCTGTCCCAGCTCCACGTCGCACGGCTTGTCGCCGATGACGAAGCATTCCGACGGGCGGAACCCCAGAGCCTCGGCGGCCTGCTCGATGAGCCCGGGCAGCGGTTTGCGGCAGTCGCAACGGTCTTCGGGGGTATGCGGGCAGAAGAAGATCCCCTCGATCTCCACGCCCTCGGCCAGGAGAAGTTCCAGCATGCGGCCGTGGATGCGCTGGAGCGTCTCCAGACTGAACATGCCCCGGCCCACGCCGGACTGGTTGGTGATCACGGCCAGCTTGCACCCGGCCCGGCGGAGACGCAGAAGACCCTCGGCCGCGCGGGGCAGAAGCTCCACCTGCGCGGGATCGGAGAGGTAATGCCGCTCGACGATGATGGTGCCGTCACGGTCCAGAAGGACCACGGGCGCACGTTCCATGGGTGTCTCTCCTTTCGGTATTTCCCGCTCCGGGAAGCGGTTCCGGGATGCCATACCCGCCAAAACCGATCAGATCAACAAAAACCGGCTGCGGCGTGGGCCGCTCCATTCTTTCACTGCCGACACAATACACTGTAATCTAATAGCATTGGTTCACTCATCAAGGAATCCCAACGCAGCCCAATAGTGCTCGGCGAAAACCCCGCGGCGATAGAGCCGCTCGACCTTTTCCCGGGCTTGGCGGGCCATGTCCGCGCGCAGGCCGGGGTCGTCGGCCAGGCGCAACACGTACTCGGCCCACTGCTCGGGGCGCTCCACCAGAAAGCCGTCCCGGCCGTGCTCCACAATCTCCAGGTTGACCCCGACGGCCGAGGCCACGGGCACCACGCCGCAGGCCATGCAGCGGAGAAGCCGGAAGCCGCACTTGCCCCGCCGGTACTCGTCGGCGTCCAGGGGGTGAAGCCCGATGTCCATCTCCCGGAGCAGGGCCACCTCGTCCTCCGGTGACCAGGCGACAAGGTCGGCCAAGGTTCTGCACTTCTCGGCGAAACGGCGTTCGGCCACCACGTTCAGGCGCAGACGCTCGGAATGCGGCTCCAGGCTCTTCAAGACTTCGCCCAGGGCGGAAAGCTCCCAGGCCGCGCCCATCCAGCCCACCAGGGGGCGGCCGTCGGCCGGGGCCGGCCGGGACGCGGGCGGAGTGTAGACCTCGGTGTCGATGGGCGTCGGAGCCACGACAACTTCCGGCCGCAACTTACGCGCCTCCCCGGCCAGATGCGCACTGGCGGCCAGGACCACGTCCACCGCCGGGATCATCCGGGCGAAACGCTTGCGGGCCTTGCGCAGGCGGCGCGTCGAGGCCGGGCTGGGGCTCTCGCCGGGATGTGCGGCCCAGAGGGCGTCGTCGTAATCGAAGGCCAGCCGGTCGCAACGCTTGCGGAGCACGGCAAGTTCGAGAGTCGAGAAGAGCTTCTTCTGTACGACCACGACCGTACTTCGGGGCAGGCGGGCGAGCCAGAACAGTCGGCGGAGGAAAAATTTCGGGACAGGCCGCCAGTCCACGGCGAGGCCTCGGGCGGAGCCGTCGGCCACCAGCGGCAGGACGCGGAAGCGGACGCTGGGGAGCGTCTCGCCCGATTGGGTCAGAAACAGGATGTCCAGGGTCATAGGGTGCCGGCGCTCAGGCGCCTTGTTGACTTTTCCCCCGCAGGCATTCGTCGGTCAGGGCCAGATAGGGGTCCAGGCCGCAGGCCACGTCGTCGGGCCAGACGAACTCCCCGGGACGGGGCTCCCCAGCCACCCGCTCCAGCAGGCGGGCCAGGGCGGCGTGATCGCCGGGGTCATCGAAAACCTTGTCGGACGGCAAAAAGGCCGCGCTGCCGTTGAAACGGCTGGAAACCGTGCGGCAACCACAGGCAAGGGCCTCCAGAACGGCATTGGAGCAGGCGTCGTAATAGGTGGCCAGGCAAAAGACGTCCGCGGCATTGTAGAATCCGGGCATGTCCTCCACCCGTCCCAGGAAGCGCACCCGATCCTCCACCCCAAGTTCGCGGGCCAGTTGCAGGTAGTGTCCCGCGCCCCGGCCGCCGGCCACGCGCAAGACGAAGCGTTCCGGCAACAGGGCCAGAGCCCGCAACAGGGGAGCGATGCCCTTGAGGGCGAAATTCGTGGCCGCCGTGGCGATCACCACCTGTTCCGGCTCCAGGCCCTCGCGGGCCCGCAGCCGCGCGCGGCCCTCTTCGTCCAGGACGTGGAAACGGGAGAGATCGGGGCGGTTGTAGATGACCCGCACGTCGCTTCGGGCCAGTTCGGGGTGGGCCTCCAGCAGCCAGTCCCGCACCAGGGTCGAGACACAGACGACAACCCGCGCCGAGCGGGCCTGCCGGGCCTCGATGGCCATGGAGAGCCAGTTGGCCGGGGAGAGGCGGCGGCGGAGCATCTTCATGGTCCGGGGCCAGCCCGGCCGCCAAGCCAGCTTGGACAGACGCCAGAACACGGGCAGCGGCCCGCCGCCGATGCGCAGGATGTCCTGGGAGAGGGTCTTGCCCAGCCCGAAGACGAGATCGTAGCGGCCGCGCCGGATTGCGGCTCCTGCGGCCAGGGTGAACCAGAGGGTCTTGAGGGCCTTGAACGGACCGAAGCGGCCCACGCGGATCACGCGGACCCCTTGCGGAGCCTCGACTTCCTGGCGGGCGCAGATGAAGTCCACGGCATGGCCCGCCCCGGCCAGGGCCCCGGCCAGGCGCAGGCCGAAGCCTTCCGCCCCCCCGTAGGAGCTCATCCGAGGCATGACCACGGCCAACCGCGCGTTCGCCACGCTCATGCTCCACGCATCACGGCCCGCCGCAGGAGGGCGGGAGTTTCAGTCATCGCCAAAGCCGGTTGCCCCCGGCGGCATTGCACCGTATACAAAGACATTCCATCCGTGAGATCGAGGGACCATGCTTTTCCATACCACGGCCGCCGACCTGGACCTTTTCGTTCTTCTGAACCAGACCCTGCGCTCTCCCGCGCTGGACGTCGCGCTGCCGGTCTTTTCCTCGCGGGCGGCGCTGTTCGTCCTCATGGCCGTCTGTCTGGCATGGGCCGTGCGGCGCGCCGGGCCACGGCAGATCGCGCTCTTTCTGGTGCTCCTGGCGGGCATGGGGCTCTCCGACCTTGCCTGCGGCCAGATCAAGGACCGTGTGCTGCGAGTCCGCCCCCTGAACGCCCTTCCCGGGGCCTTCTACCAGGAAAACGGCGACTGGAAAACCCGCCCCCCGGACTTCATCCAGACCAAGGAAAACGGTTCTTCCTATCCTTCGGCCCACGCCGCCAACTCCATGACCCTGGCCGTGCTGGCCATGCTTCTCTGGCCTCGGACCCGGCCCTGGCTCGGCCTGCTGCCGCTGCTGGTGGGCTGGTCGCGG
The DNA here is from genome assembly GCF_000422565.1 of Desulfovibrio aminophilus DSM 12254. Classification (NCBI taxonomy): domain Bacteria; kingdom Pseudomonadati; phylum Thermodesulfobacteriota; class Desulfovibrionia; order Desulfovibrionales; family Desulfovibrionaceae; genus Desulfovibrio; species Desulfovibrio aminophilus. The sequence continues at coordinate 78,783 of NZ_AUMA01000017.1, forward strand.
GTCTACCTTGGCAAGCACTATCCGACCGACGTGCTGGCGGGCTGGTTGCTGGGGGTCGTGGTGGCGCTCATCGTCTGGCAGGTATGGAGTCGTCTGCCCGCGCGCCTGCGCCCGCCATCCGCCGTCTAGCCCTCTCCCTCCTCCACCGCCTCGGCGACTTCGCTCCGATGGCGGCGGTACATGCTCACGCCCAGGATCGTGGCCAGCAGGAACAGGGCCACGCTGAGTCCGATCTGGGCCATGGAGCTGACGTTCACGCCGCTGCCGAAGAGCGCGAACACGGCGGTTTGCGGCAGATAGCCCAGCACCGATCCGGCGAGGAACGGCCGGACCGGGATGCTGCTCACTCCGGCCAGAAGATTGGTGACGAGGTTGCTGCCCAATGGCAGCAGCCGGATGATCAGGGCCATGCGCAACGGGTCGCGGCGCAGGAAGGCGTCCACCTTGGCCACCCTCCCCTTGAAGCGGTGGGCCACGAAATCGCGGGCGAAAAAACGCGCGAAGCCCACGGCCAGGCCGCAGCCCAGGCCCGAGCCCACGGTGGCCAGGGCCAATCCCCACCAGAAGCCGTAGATGTATCCGCCGATGAAGCAGAGGAACTGGCGCGGCACGCCCAGGGCCGTGAGCACCCCGGCGACGGCCACGTATAGGAGCACCCCGGCCGCGCCGTGGTCGCGGATGTGGGCGTCGAACCACTGCCGATCGCTGAGCACGCCCTGCTCTCCCGCCCAGCGCAAGGCCCAGACCGCGAGGCCCATGAGGGCCAGCATGGCCAACCCCTTGAGCAGGGGTTTGAGAAAAGTCTGGCGATCCCGCCGGTTGACGCTCACGATTTCCGATCCTCCGCCCGCCGGACTGTCCGGCGCGTTCCCACGGCCACGCCCGCCAGGACGATGAGCTGACCGGCCAGAAGCACGGGGTCGGACTGAACCAGGCCATAGGCCAATCCAGCCGCCCCGCCGCAGCAGAGTCCGGCGAGAGCCCAGACCGGGGCCTTCAGGGGGGTCCGCCGGAACGCGTCCGGCCGAAGAAAGAAGAGGGCCTGGCCCAGACAGGCCGGAACCAGGAGCCACCAGTATTCGGGCAGAGCCATCGGGCCTCCCGGATCAATCGCTCTTTTCGCGGATGGAGTAAAGAAAGCTGCGCTTCTGGAGCCAGCGTACGCCGAACAGGTCGTAGAGTCCGGCCACGGCCCGGTCCCAGGTGCCGTACTTGGAGACGCCCTTGAGACGCGGCCGGTGGTTCACGGGGGCTTCCTCCACCCGCGCGCCCTGCATCTTCATCAGGGTGGGCAGGAAGCGGTGCATGCCCTTGAAGCGCGGCAGGCGGCGGGCCATCTCCGCGCGCATGATCTTCAGCGAACAGCCGGTGTCGCGCACGGTCTCCCGGGTCAGACGGTTGCGCACTCCATTGCCGATCCTGGAGGCGATGCGCTTCATGAAGCTGTCGCGGCGCTTGAGCCGCCAGCCGATGGCCATGTCGGCCCCGGCGTCGAACAGCTGGAGCAGCTTCGGGATGTCCGCGGGGTCGTTCTGGCCGTCGGCGTCCAGGGTCACGATGATCTCGCCGACGGCTGCGTCGAAGCCCGCGCAGAAGGCCGCCGACTGCCCCCGGTTCTCGGCGAAGGCCAGATAGCGCACCTCGGGTTGGGCCGAGGCCAGACGCTGGATGACGCCCAGACTGCCGTCCGTGCTGGCGTCGTCCACCATGACGACCTCCCAGGGACGGCCGAAGCCTGGAGCCGCCTGGCGGATCTCGGCCAGGAGCGGTTCCAGGTTGTCCTCTTCATTGAAGACCGGCAGGACGATGGAGAGCATGTGGGGCTGCATGACCGGACAGGGATACGGAATTTCGCCCAGGATGTAAATATGGAGTTGACAAACTCGGCCGACACGCCTAATTACCACTTTCTCACGTGACGCGGGGTGGAGCAGTACGGTAGCTCGTCGGGCTCATAACCCGAAGGTCGTAGGTTCAAATCCTGCCCCCGCTACCAGAAAGATGAAGGGCTTGGAGAAAATCTCTCCAAGCCCTTTTTCATTTTCCTAACCTATTCCTAACCAGGGTTCTCCTCTGGAGGTGTGAGCAGACAGTCAAAATGAGAATTTGTTGCAAGTAACTTGAGAATGAGCCCACCCCCACATCGCGCCTCTGGCACCAGCTTTGCTACGCGCGCGTGCGCGAACTACTCCCCAGGAATAACCACCGCGAGCGCGGCGATCAGCGCCACCACCGACCATTGACCATGGACTATAGCAAGTAGAAGGCAAAAAGCCAATAATCTTGATGTGTTATCACTCACACCGCCCCACCTTGGCTCAAGTTCTCAAACGCGGTGTACTTCTTCAGGAAGGCCAGCTCCACCTCGCCCACGGGGCCGTTGCGCTGCTTGCCGATGATGACCTCGGCGATCCCAGCCTTCGGGTTGTCGTCTTTCTTATTGTAGAACTCGTCCCGGTACAGGAACACGATCACGTCGGCGTCCTGTTCGATGGCCCCGGACTCGCGCAAATCCGAGAGCATGGGGCGCTTGTTCGTGCGCTCCTCCACCTTGCGGTTGAGCTGCGACAGGGCGATGACCGGGATGTTCAGCTCCTTGGCCAGGGCCTTCAGGTTGCGCGAGATGTCCGAAATCTCCTGCTCACGCGAGTCGATGTTGCGGCTGGAGCGCATGAGCTGGAGGTAGTCCACGACCACCAGCCCCAGCTTGTGCTCGGCCTTGAGGCGTCGGCAGCGGGCGCGCAGCTCCAGGGTGGACAGGGCCGGGGTGTCGTCGATGAAGATGGGGGCCTTGCCGAGCACGTCGGCGGCCTCTGAGAGCTTGGCCCAGTCCGCGTCGTCCAGGAAGCCGCTGCGCATCCGGCCCAACTCCACGCGGCCCTGGCAGGCCAGGAGGCGGGTCATGAGCTGTTCCATGCTCATTTCCAGGGAGAAGACCGCCGTGGCCACCTCGGACTTCACCGCCGCGCGCAGGGCCAGGTTCAGGGCGAAGGCCGTCTTGCCCATGCTCGGCCGACCGGCCACGATGATGAGGTCAGAGGGTTGGAGCCCGGCGGTCATATGGTCCAGGGCGTGGTAGCCGCTCGGGATGCCGGTTACGGCGCTTTTGGAGGCGAACCGCGCCTCCAACTGGTCAAAGACCCGGTCCACCAGGGGCTTTGCCGCCCAATAAGTCTTTTGGACCTTCGCCTCGGCGATCTCGAAGATCTGCTTCTCCGAGGCGTCCAGCAGGGCGTCCACGTCCCGGGCCTCGTAGCAGGCCGAGATGATCCCGCTGGACACGTCGATGAGGCGGCGCAGGACCGACTTGTCGCGTACGATGCGGGCATGGAACAGGGCGTTGGCCGCGCTCACCGGGGAGTCGGCAAGCTCCGCCAGGTACACCGGGCCGCCCACCTTATCCAGGTCGCCGGACTGCTTGAGGGCCTCCGTGACCGTGACCAGGTCCACTGGCTTGCTCTGCTCGGCCAGGCGCAGGAAGCTCTTGAAGATGGCCGCGTGGGCCGGAGAATAGAAATCCTCCGGGCCCACATGGTCCACCAGGCTGTTGAGCGCGTCCGGACGAAGGAACACGCCGCCCAGCACGGCCTGCTCGGCCTCCAGGGCCTGGGGGGTGAGGCGCGCGGTCATACAGCACTCCCATGATCCCAGGCAGCCCACGCGGACTCCCTAGAGGAGTAGGCTCCTGCACTCGCCCCGCACCCCCCACACGCCACCCAATACATGACAGGGCGGCCAAATTGCGTGGACTCCAGACAGCCGCATCCACCACAAAAAGGACACATCCGATGCTCTCCCCCCAGCACGGCCTGCGCGGCGCGGCGGCGCTCATCCTCCATACGCTCAGACTCCCATGCCTCCTCCCAC
>NZ_AUMA01000018.1 GCF_000422565.1 Desulfovibrio aminophilus DSM 12254
AGGCCGTCCTCCCCGTGCAGATAGAACCAGATGGTCATGGCCAAGTAAGCCGCGCAGTCTTCGCCTTCTTTTGAGTTGTGCGTCACCTTGGCGCTGGAACCGGCCATCACGATCATATCCCAAACGCCCCCGCCCCGCATGAGGAACGGGATCGGCGACACGCGCATGGCGGCCCCGTTCCCGGGGCTGCCGTAGGGCCCCATGTCGGGGTTGCCCACCCACAGCCGGAACATCGGCCCGTAGCCCCGGCCGGGGTACTTCCCGGCCCACTTCCGGTACGCGGCGGCGAAGTCCTGGTCGGTGAGCATGGCCTCCGCCGTGGCGACGGTAAGCACGGTGTCGTCGGTGAAGAAGCTCCGCTCGTCCAGGAGCGGGAAGTCTGTCGAAAGGTAGTTGTGCCGTTCGTACTGGCTTCCCGCGAGGTCGCCTATGATTGCTCCGTACATTCCAAGCCTCCGCTTCGGTTTTTTGGGGGGACTCTTGCGGCGGATAAACCCGGCAGGGCGGACCTCGGCCAGAAAATGAAAAGCCCTCCGTGCGGAGGGCCATTGGTTGAGTCTGCATTGCATGGCCCCTTGCGGGCTGGCTTTGGCACCTTGCATCTCGCAGGTTGCCGTGCGGTCATCGGGCCAGTTCCCTCACGCACTCTTCATGTGTCGGTCTGAAAGATAGCCCGCCTCTCGGCCGGGCGTCAATCCCCTTTGGCGGCGGGAAGCGGCTCGTCCAGCTTGGCGGCCAAGTCTCGCAGCGTGTTCCCCAGGCCATAGACGGCCTCGCCTTCCAGGGCGAGCCCTTCACGGGCGGTCAGGGAATCCGCGAGGAAGAGAAGTTGCGCCCGCACTTCAACCTGCCGGGCGCTGGAAAGATTGCCTCCGGTCGTGGTATCCTTCACGTCAGCCATTTCTCGAACCTCCACAGTTCGGGTTTTGGTCAGGCCCGGCGGGGTGCGGCGAAACACTCCCCCGGGCCGTTCTATCGGCAAGCCCCGGCACGATGCCGGGGCCGTGCTTCATTCTCCGCTTGCCGCCCGGATCGGGATCACCTTGCCGCCTTGGCGAAGGCCGTCCAGGAAGTCCGCCCATGCCTGCATCATGCGGCGGCGCTCGGGAAGAAACTCCGCGAAGTTGTACGCCGCCCGCACCTTGTTCCGCTCGGCATGGGAAAGTTGGCGCTCTATGGCGTCCGGGTTCCAGCCCTGTTCATTCAAGAGCGTTGTCGCAGTGGACCGGAAGCCGTGGCCTGTCACTTGGTCGGTCGAGTAGCCCATGTAGCGCAGGGCCGCGTTGACCGTGTTCTCACTCATCGGTTTGGCCGAGGACCGGACGCCGGGGAAGACATACTTGCCCTTGCCGGTCAGGGGGTGAAGCTCCCGTAGGACCGCGACGGCCTGCCGGGACAGGGGCACGATATGCTGCGTCCGCATCTTCATTTTCTCGGCCGGGATGCGCCATTCTGCCGCTTCAAGGTCAACCTCGGACCACTCGGCATGGCGGAGTTCCCCAGGCCGAACAAAGAGCAGGGGGGCCAGCCGTAGGGCACAGCGGACCACGTGGGAGCCCTGGTAGGCGTCGATGGTCCGCAGGAGTTCCCCGAGTTCCTTGGGGTCGGTGATGCTCGGGTGATGCTTTTCCTTGGTGGGGGTCAGGGCTCCCCGAAGATCGCCCGAAGGATCGCGCTCCGCCTTGCCGCAGGCCACGGCGTAGCGGAAGACCTGCCCGCAGTTCTGCAAGGCCCGATGCGCCGTCTCAATGGCCCCTCGGGCCTCGATGCGGCGCATGACCGTCAGAAGTTCCGGGGCGTTGATTTCGTGAATAGGCCGTGATCCGATGAAGGGGAACACGTCTTTCCGAAGCCGGGTCAGGATGCGCCCGGCGTGGGGCGCGGTCCACTTTTTACGGAACCGCTCGAACCACTCCGAGGCGACGGCTTCAAAAGTTTCTCCTCCGGCCTGGGCTTCGGCCCTCTCTTTCCTGGCGGCGCTCGGGTCGATGCCTTGCGCCAGAAGCTTGCGGGCCTCGTCGCGGCGCTCCCTGGCCTGGGCAAGCGAAACCTCGGGGAAGGTGCCGAGGCTCAAGCGGTTTTCACGCCCGGCGAGCCAGTAGCGCAACCTCCACCACTTCCCGCCCGAAGGCGCAACCTCCAGATAGAGGCCCCTTTCATCCTTGAGGATGTACCGCTTTGCCTTGGGCTTCGCGCCCTGTACAGCTACGTTCGTGAGCGCCACCGGACAACTCCTCGGGCAGAGTCGGATAACTGCCCCTGTTGTCCGGTAAGTTATCCGGTCCGTTGTCCGGTTGTCAACGCACTTCGGCGCACGTCGGTAGACACTAAACCAACAAAAACCCCGGTTTCCCGGGGCTTTCTGGTCCTTCTCGGACATGCTTGAATTTCCATTTGGTGTCCCCGGCAGGAATCGAACCTGCGGCCTACAGCTTAGGAGGCTATCGCTCTATCCAACTGAGCTACGGGGACACGAACCGCCTCAAGAGCGGGAAAGGGAACCTATCCCAAAAGGCCACGGCGAGCAAGGCCGGTCGCCATCGCCCGGTCCCACTCCCTTTACAAGCGCGGAAAAGGCCCTATACTCGCGGATACGATTGAGGCGCCCGCGTTCCCGGCCGCGCCCCCAAGGAGGATTCATGTCATTCAGGAAACCGTCAGCCTTGCTCGTCCTGGCCCTGCTTCTGGCCCTGCCGATCCAGGCCGCGGCCAAGGCTTCCCTTCCCGAGTTCGCCGACTTGGCGGAACGCGCCGGAAAGGCCGTGGTCAACATCAGCACGGTGAAGACCGCTCCGGCCACCAACCCGCTCCAGGAATTCCTCAAGAACCAGCCCAACAGCCCCTTCCGCGAATTCTTCGACCAGTTCATGGGCAACATGCCCATGCAGCCGCGCAAGATGAGTTCGCTGGGCTCGGGCTTCGTCATTTCCTCCGACGGCTATGTCGCCACGAACAACCACGTCATCGCCGACGCCGACCAGATCACGGTCAAGCTCCAGGAAAACGGCAAGGAGTACCCGGCCAAAATCGTGGGCCGCGACCCCGAAACCGATCTGGCCCTGCTCAAGATCGAGGCCGGCGACAACCTGCCGGTGCTCTCCTTCGGCGATTCCGACGCCCTGCGTGTGGGCGAGTGGGTCATGGCCATCGGCAACCCCTTCGGCCTGGGCCACACCGTCACCGCCGGCATCATCAGCGCCAAGGGCCGGATCATCGGCCAGGGCGCCTTCGACAACTTCATCCAGACCGACGCCAGCATCAACCCCGGCAACTCCGGCGGCCCGCTCATCGACCTGGACGGCCGGGTCATCGGCATCAACACGGCCATCATCGCCTCCGGCCAGGGCATCGGTTTCGCCATCCCCAGCAACATGGCCGCCAAGATCCTGGACCAGCTCAAGTCCGGCAAGACGCCCAAGCGCGGCTGGCTGGGCGTGACCATCCAGGGCGTGGACGAGAACACGGCCAAGGCCCTGGGCCTGCCCGGCGCCAAGGGCGCGCTGGTTTCGGCCGTCTCGCCCGGCGACCCGGCGGACAAGGCCGGGGTCAAGGCCGGCGACGTCATCCTCAAGGTCAACGGCGAACCCGTGGAGGATTCCGCGGCCCTGCTGCGCACCATCGCGGGCATGGCCCCCGGCGAGAAGGCCACCCTGGGCATCTGGCGTCAGGGCAAGGAAATCTCCCGCAAGGTCACCCTGGAGGAGCGCGGCCCGAACATCGCGGCCATGGAGCGCGGACAGGGACAGGGCGGCCCGCAGACCAAGGAGCAGGCCGCCGAGGAGATCGGCGTGAGCGTGCGGCCGGTTTCGCCCCAGGAGGCCCGCGCCCTGGGCATGGACAAGCCGCAAGGGCTGGTCATCACCGGCGTGCGCGAGGGATCGCCCGCGGCCCAGTCCGACGTGCGGCCCGGCGACGTGGTCCTGGAGGCCAACCAGAATCCCGTTTCCAACGTTGCCGAGTTCCAGAAGATCGTGCGCGAGGACGGCAAGAAACGCGGCGTGGTCATGCTCCTGCTGAAACGGCAGGGCCGCAACATCTTCCGCACCATCGGGCTGGAATAGCAGGACAAACGAAAAACAGAGCGGGGGGGAGGTCCTGGGCTTCTCCCCCCGCTTTTTTTGCGCTATCTTGAATGGATCATGACGTTCGCGGCGACCCTCACGGCTCCGGCCAAGATCAACCTCTTCCTGCGCATCCTCGGCCGTCGCGCCGACGGCTACCACGAACTGGACACTCTCTTCCTGCCTCTCGCCGAGCCCCGCGACGTTCTGGAGGTCACCCCGGGGGCCCCGGGATCGGGCCTGACGCTGTCCTGCGCGGACCACGCCCTGGAGGGCCCCGACAACTTGGTGGTCAAGGCCTGGCGACGCTACGCCGAGGCCACGGGCTTCGCCCCGGACTTGGCCGTGCGCCTGACGAAAGGCATTCCCACGGGTGCGGGACTGGGCGGCGGCAGCTCGGACGCGGCGTCCATGCTGCTCTTTCTCAACGCCCAGGCCGGGGCCGCCGCGCTCCCGGGCGACCGGCTCTCGGCGCTGGCCGCGAACCTCGGCGCGGACGTGCCTTTTTTTCTCCTGGGCCGTCCGGCGCGCGCCGGGGGCATCGGCGACCGCCTGACCCCGACGGAGCCGGACCTCGACGGCCTGACCCTGGTGCTGGTCTGTCCGGATGTGCGCGTCCCCACGGCCTGGGCCTACGCCCGTTTCGACGAGACCGCCGCCAAGGACCGCCCGCCAACGGCTCCAGGATTCTTGACAAGCGATGAAAGGGGGACTAAAAACCCAAGTTCCCTTTTGCCCCTGACCCTGTTCAACGACTTCGAGAACGTTGTTTTCCCGGCGTTCCCGGAACTCAGGCGGATCAAGGAGAGGCTCATCGCGGCCGGGGCGGCCGCGGCGGCCATGAGCGGGAGCGGAGCCAGCATCTTCGCCCTGTTCCGGCAAAAGGAAACAGCGTTGGAGACTGCCCGGAACCTGGCGCGGGGCCAGGACCGCACGTATGTCCAGGACTTCCACTGGGGTGTGGCCAAGCGGTAAGGCGACGGGTTTTGGTCCCGTTATTCGAGGGTTCGAGTCCTTCCACCCCAGCCAGATTTTTATTGCGAGGAGATGCAAGGCGGCATGACCATGCACGGGGAACTCAAAATCATCAGCGGATCGGCCAACGTTTCGCTGTCCGAGGCCATTTGCGAGCATCTCGGCTGCCGGCTTTCGCCCACGTTGCGCGAGACGTTCAGCGACGGCGAGATCCGCATCGAGATCGGCGAGAACGTCCGAGGCGACGACGTCTTCGTGGTCCAGCCGACCTGTTCGCCGGTGAATTTCCACCTCATGGAGCTGGCCCTCATGCTGGACGCCCTCAAGCGCGCCAGCGCCCGACGCGTGACAGCCGTGATGCCTTACTACGGCTATGCCCGCCAAGACCGCAAGGTCGTGCCCCGCGCGCCCATCAGCGCCAAACTGGTGGCCGACATGCTCACCGCCGCGGGCATGCACCGCCTGGTGACCATCGACCTGCACGCGGGCCAGATTCAGGGCTTCTTCAACTGCCCCGTGGACAACCTCTTCGCCGCGCCCGTGTTCCTCGACTACCTGCGCCGGGTGGACGGCGACATGGTCATGGTCTCGCCCGACGCGGGCGGCGTGGAACGCGCCCGCGCCTACGCCAAGCGCATGAACGCCGGGTTGGCGATCATCGACAAACGCCGAGACGCGCCCAACCAGGCCCAGGCCATGAACCTCATCGGCAGCGTCAAGGGCAAGGTGGCCGTGGTCATGGACGACATGATCGACACCGCCGGAACCATGTGCGCCGCCGCGGACGTGCTCATGAACAACGGCGCCGAGCGGGTTCTGGCCTGCGCCACGCACCCCGTCCTCTCCGGCCCGGCCATCGACCGCCTGGAGAACTCGGCCTTCAGCGAAGTGGTGGTCAGCAACACCATCCCCCTGGACGGCCGCAAGCTGGCCTGTTCCAAGATCAAGGTTCTGTCCATGGCCGCCCTGCTGGCCAAGGCCATCAACAACGTGCACACCGAATCCTCGGTGAGCGTGCTTTTCGTATAGGACGAAAGAAACTTCAGGCCGTCCCCGCCGTGCGGGCCGAGGCCGCAGCAAGGAGCGATCATTATGGCGAAACTCATGACGTTGAGCGTGCAGGAGCGCACCGAGACGGGCAAGGGCCCCTGCCACCGCCTGCGTGAGCAGGGTTTCATCCCCGGCGTCTACTATGACGAAAAAGGCGCCAACGTGGCCGTCAAGGTCCTGGAGCTGCCCCTGACCAAGCTCTACGCCAAGGTCGGCGGCTCCCAAGTCTTCGAACTGGAGATCGAAAAGGGCGGCGCCAAGGAAGTGCTGCCTTCGCTCATCTGGGAAATGAAGATGGATCCGGTCAAGCCCCGTCCCCAGCACGTGGACTTCCGCGGCGTCGACCTGAACAAGGAGATCCGCGTCCATGTGGCCTTCGAACTCACCGGCAAGCCCGCCGGCGTGGTCAAGGGCGGTGTGCTCGAACTCTTCCGCGACACCTGTGAAGTGGTGGGCAAGCCTCTGGACATCCCGGAAAAGATTCTGGTCGACGTGAGCGCCCTGGACATCAACGAGAGCGTGCATGTGGCCAGCGTGCCCATGCCCGCCGGCATCAAGGCCGTGATCGACGACAACTACGCCGTGGCCGGCGTGGTCGTCCCGGCCGAAGAGGCCGAGGGCGAGGGTGAAGGCGAGGCTCCCGCCGCTGCCGCCGAGCCCGCCAAGGCCGCCAAGGCCGGAGAGTAGCCTCTCCAGCGAATCGTCGTTTGCTGGGGGCTCCGGGCGACCGGAGCCCCTTTTCGCCTTTCTGGCGGCGCCGCCCCCGCCTGTCGCGAAACCGGGGCACCGGCCCCAGGGATTTCCATGACGCTCAAAGGCATCCTCGCCGGACTGGGCAACCCGGGAATGGAGTACGCGGAGACCCGCCACAACTACGGCTTCCTCCTCGTGGATCACCTCCTGGGCATGGCCCGCGCACGCAAGAGCATGCGCCTGACTCCGCTTCAGGAAAGCGGCGACGCCTTGGCCTACACGGCCAACCTCGGCGGGGCGCCCTGGCTGCTGCTCAAGCCCATGACCTACATGAACCGGAGCGGACTGGCGGTGGGCCGTTTCGCCCGGCGTTTCGGACTGCAGCCCGAGGCCGTGGTCGTGGTCCACGACGAGCTGGATCTGCCCCTGGGCCGCATGAAGCTCAAGCGCGGCGGTTCCTCGGCCGGCCACAACGGCGTGGCCTCGATCATCGAGGAACTGGGCGGGCCGGACTTCTGGCGCCTGCGTCTGGGCATCGGCAGACCGACGGTCAAACGCGACATGGCGGGCTGGGTTCTGGAGACCTTCGCACCGGAGGAGCGCGCGGTCGTCGCCGAGGTGTTGCCCGCCGCCGCGAAGGGACTGGACATTTTCCTGCGGCGCGGCGAGGCCCTGGCCGTGCAGTTCCTGAACGCCTTCCGGGTAAAAGGAAATGAGGACGCCCCCGGCATGGACTCCGCCGGAGATTCTTGATACCCTCCCATTGGTGCTTTTCCCGATCTCAGCCGCCCGCAGCCCGAAGGAGCCTTACGTGTTTCAGATCAATCAGCTGGTCGTCTATCCCTCGCAGGGCGTGGGCCGGGTGGAGCGTATCGAAAGCCAAGTCATCGGCGGGGTCAAGGCCGATTTCTACATCGTGCGTATTCTCTCCAACAACGTGACCCTCATGGTCCCGGTGAAAAACGCGCCCAACGTCGGACTGCGCCCGGTGTGCAGCCTGCGCACCGGCCAGGCCATCTTCGAATCCCTGCGCGACCGTTCCGACTTCACCGGCTACACCGGCCAGAACTGGAACCGCCGCTATCGCGAATACTCGGAAAAACTGAAAAGCGGCGACTTGGCGGATGTGGCGTACGTACTCAAGGAACTCTTCCTCATCGGCAAGGACAAGGAGCTGTCCTTCGGGGAGAGGCGGCTCCTGGAACAGGCCATGAACCTCGTCTCCATGGAATTGGCCTACGCCGTCAACAGGGATCAGGAGGACATCAAGGCCGGGATCACCGAGATGTTCAGCGACGTCTTGCAGCTTCGGGAGAAGGAAAAGTCGGAAAAGCGGGCCTGAGGCCCTTGTCAACATGACTCCTTTCGGTTAATCCCCGGGTTGACCGCCCGGGGCGGCGCGCAAGCCGCCGTCATCGTTCGCCCGGGTGCTGCATCCGGTTTCCCCCCTAGGTTGCCAATAAGAAAACGAGGTTTTTCGGCGTCGGCCTTTTTTGCGGCCGGGAACGCCCGCAGGATAGCGTTTGTTTCACCCCCGAACCAGGCTCCGTCACATCCCCGCCCCGGCGCGCGACCGGGAAGCCTCCGGGCGCGCGGGGGACGGCTCCGCCCCGGGGTCCGTATGACCCCAAGACCACAAAACCCAACGATCAACGTATGAGCAACAACGGAAACGACCAAGACCTGACCAACGGCTCCTCCCAGAACGGCGGCGAACGGCTGAACCTCACCGACCTCAAGTACAAGAGCATGTCCGAACTCATGGACATGGCCGCCCGTTACAACGTGGAGAACCCCAGCGGCCTGCGCAAGCAGGAGTTGATCTTCGCCCTGCTCCAGGCCTGCGCCTCGCAGAACGGCCAGATCTTCGGCGAAGGCGTGCTGGAAATCCTGCCCGACGGCTTCGGCTTTCTCCGCTCTCCCATGTACAGCTACATGCCGGGCCCGGACGACATCTACGTCTCGCCCTCCCAGATCCGCCGTTTCGGCCTGCGCAAGGGCGACGTCATCTCCGGCCAGATCCGTCCGCCCAAGGAGGGTGAACGCTACTTCGCCCTGCTGCGCGTCTCGGAGATCGGCTTCGAGCCGCCGGAGTACTCCAAGAATCTGGTCCTCTTCGACAACCTCACCCCGATCTACCCGAACAAACGCTTCAAAATGGAAAACGGCGGCGAGAACTACTCCTCGCGCGTCATCGACCTGCTCTCGCCCATCGGCTGCGGCCAGCGCGGCATCATCGTGGCCCCGCCCCGCACCGGCAAGACCATGCTCCTGCAGACCATCGCCAACTCCATCAACGCCAACCACCCCGAGGTCTACCTCATCGTCCTGCTCATCGACGAGCGGCCCGAGGAAGTGACCGACATGGAGCGCACGGTCCGCGCCGAAGTCATCAGCTCCACCTTCGACGAGCCGCCGACCCGCCACGTGCAGGTCACGGAGATGGTCCTGGAGAAGGCCAAACGCCTAGTGGAACGCAAACGCGACGTGGTCATCCTGCTCGACTCCATCACCCGTCTCGGCCGGGCCTACAACGCCGTGACCCCGTCCTCCGGCCGCGTGCTCTCCGGCGGTCTGGACGCCAACGCCATGCAGCGGCCCAAGCGCTTCTTCGGCGCGGCCCGCAACATCGAGGAAGGCGGCAGCCTGACCATCATCGCCACCGCGCTCATCGACACCGGTTCACGCATGGACGAGGTCATCTTCGAGGAGTTCAAGGGCACCGGCAACATGGAGATATACCTGGACCGCCACCTCTCCGAGAAGCGTGTGTTCCCGGCCATCGACATCAACCGTTCCGGCACCCGCAAGGAGGAGCTGCTCCTGGAGGAGGAAGTCCTCAACCGGGTCTGGATCCTGCGCAAGCTCCTCGCGCCCATGAACCCCATCGACAGCATGGAGTTCCTCCTGGGCAAGATGAAAGGCTCCAAGAGCAACCGCGAATTCCTGAACATGATGAACAAGTAGGCTTCCCCGGGCGAAGCCTTGGCGAGGACGCGAGCCCGGCGGGTTCGCGTCCTTTCGTTTTGGGGCTCCCGGATACCCGTTGCGCCGCCCGGCCAAGCGCGTAATATGGCCCACATGCGAACAAGGACAGCGCGCCCCATGCGAAACGCCGCCCACATCTCGTGCAGTCTGCTCCTGGCCCTGCTGCTGGTGCTGCTCCCCGCCGTCCAGGCCCGGGCCGCCTGGGGCGACTTCACCATCTCCGACGAGATCGAGGCCGGGCGGAAGTTCGACGCCTACGTGCGCAGCAACATGCCCCTGGTGGAGGACACCGAGGTCACGACCTACGTGAACGGTCTGGTCAAGCGCCTCGTGGATCACGTGCCGCCCCAGCCCTTCCGCTTCACGACCACGGTGATCCAGAACGGCTCCATGAACGCCTTCGCCGTTCCCGGCGGCTACGTCTACGTCTTCACCGGCCTGATCCTGAACCTCCAGACCGAGGATCAGGTGGCAGCCGTGCTGGCCCACGAACTGGCCCACGTCACCGAGCACCACGTGGCCAAGCGCATGGCGGATATGCGGCTGGCCAGCATCGGGGCCATCGCGGGCACCCTGGCCGGGGCCTTCCTGGGCATCGCCGGCGGCGGGGCCAACATGCAGAACCTCGGTGGAGCCCTGATGATGGGCTCCCAGGCCGGAGCGGCCTCGGCCTTCCTCAAATACACCAATGAGAACGAACGCGAGGCCGACCACCAGGGCCTCAACTTCATGTCCGCCTCGGGCTACAATCCCCTGGCAATGGCCGAGACCTTCGACATCATGCAGAAGGCCCGCTGGTACGTGAGCAACGACAAGATCCCCTCCTACCTCTCCACCCACCCCGCGCTGCCCGACCGCGTGGCCTACATCAAGGACCGTGTGGCCCGGATGCCCCAGGAGGTGACCCGCCGCAAGGCCGACAACACCGCCTTCCTGCGCGTGCAGACCCTGGTGCGGGCCAGGCTCCAGGCCGCGGACGTGGCCCTGGCCTGGTACAACAACAAGGGTGACCTGACCCCCCTGGACCAGTTGGGGCTGGCCGTGGTGCAGGCCAGGGTGAACCGCATCGGCGAGGCCGAGCGGACCTTCCAGAAGGCCCTTGCGGCCATGCCCAACGATCCCCTGGCGCTGCGCGAAACCGGCATCTTCTACTTCCGCCAGGGCGACTTCCAGAAGGCCCAGCCCCTGCTCCAGAAGGCCCTGGTCCTCAGGCCCTCGGACGCCCTGACCCTGTTCTACAACGCCCGGCTCCTGGGCGAGTACAAGCAATACCCGGCGGCCATCGCCTCCATGCGCCAGGTGGTCAAGGATCTGCCGGACGACCCCGAAGTGCGCTACCACATGGGCCGGCTCCTGGGCGAATCCGGGGACCAGTTCGGCGGCCATCTCAACCTGGCCTACTCCTTCGAACTCCAAGGCAACCGCAAACAGGCCGAGTTCCACCTGGAGAAGGCCCGCTCCATGGCCACGAACCCGGACCAGAAGAAGCAGGTGGAGGAGTTCGACGCCTTCCGCAAGGAACGCGAAGAGCTGCGCATGTGACGGGGAACCGCCCCTTGAAACGCGCGCCGCTTTGCGTTAGCTCCATCCTTTCGTCAACATTTCATTGGGACGAGCACTCATGATCGTGGCCAGAACCCTCCAGGAGCTGGAAGGCGCCATCGCCGGCTCCTGTGTCACCATAGGCAATTTCGACGGCGTACACCTGGGGCACCAGAAACTCATCGACCAGACCTGCCGCCGGGCCCGGGCCCAAGGCCTGGTCAGCGTGGTCGTGACCTTCGAGCCCCACCCCCTGCGCGTTCTCCTGGGCAGCCGCACCCCGCCCTTCATCACCCTCATGGAACAGAAGCTGGAACTCATCGGCTCGCTCGGTCCCAACGTCACCCTGGTCCTCAACTTCACCCGCGAAATGGCCGCCCTCTCGCCGGACGAGTTCGTGCGTGAATATCTCGTGCGGGGCCTTTCCGTGCGCGAGCTGATCATCGGCTACGACTACGCCATGGGCAAGGGCCGCTCGGGCAACTACGAAACCCTCAAGGTTCTGGGCCGGACTTACGGCTTCCGGGTGGAGCGCCTGGAGCCCGTGACCCTGGGCGACGCAGTGGTCAGCTCCACGCGCATCCGCGACATGGTCCAGGCCGGGGAGGTCTGGGAGGCCCGGCCGCTGCTGGGCCGCTTCTACCAGGTGCGCGGCGAAGTCATCCAGGGCCACAACCGGGGCGGCAAGCTTTTGGGCTTCCCTACCGCCAACCTCAGGCTGGTGGACGAACTGGTGCCCCAGACCGGCGTCTACGCCGTCTGGGTCGAGGTCGACGACGCAGTGCTTCCCGGCGTGGCCAACATCGGCACCAACCCCACCTTCGGCAAC
This sequence comes from Desulfovibrio aminophilus DSM 12254, assembly GCF_000422565.1. Taxonomy (NCBI): domain Bacteria; kingdom Pseudomonadati; phylum Thermodesulfobacteriota; class Desulfovibrionia; order Desulfovibrionales; family Desulfovibrionaceae; genus Desulfovibrio; species Desulfovibrio aminophilus. Next base: position 12,139 of record NZ_AUMA01000018.1, read on the forward strand.
ACGGCCGTCTCGGTGGAGGCCCACATCATGAACTTCAAGGGCGACCTCTACGGCCGCCGCATCCGGGTGCATTTCGTCCAGCGTCTGCGCTCCGAACGCAAGTTCGAAAACCTGGACGCCCTGCGCGCGCGCATCCAGGCCGACATCGATCTGGCCGGGCGCATCCTCTCCGAGCCCGAGGCCCAGCCCGCCACCCTCCCCCGGGAGGCAACCCGTTCCGGCCCGGGCAGATGAGCACCCTCGCCGACCTGCCGCGACGCGCACTGGCCCTCCTGGTCTCCCTGCGCCATGCCCGTTCCCTGCGCTGGCTGGCGTACGGCGTGGTGGTCGGCGCCGTCACCGGCCTGGTGGCCGCGGCCTATTTCTGGGCCGTGGAATATTTCCGCACCGTGCTGCTGCACGATCTGGCCGGGCTGAGCCTGCCCGCCCCGGCCGGGGAACAATTGCACCACGCCACCCCGCTGGGGGCCTACCGTCCCTGGCTCGTGCCCCTGTTCACCGGGGCCGTGGGCCTGATCACCGGCTACGTGGTGCAGCGCTTCATCCCCGAAACCGTCAGCGGCGGCACCGACGGCACCGACGCCACCATCAAGGCCTTTCACCAGCAAGGCGGCCTGATCCGGCCCCTGGTGCCGATCATCCGGGGCGTGGCCTCGATCTTCACCATCGCCTCCGGCGGCAGCGCCGGGCGCGAGGGCCCCATCACCCAGATGGGCGCGGGCCTGGGTTCCTGGTTCGCCCAGCGGCTCAAGCTCTCGGCCCGGGAGCGCCGACTGCTCCTGCTGGCCGGGGCGGCCGGCGGCCTGGGGGCCATCTTCCGGGCCCCGCTGGGCGGCGCGCTCACGGCCGTGGAGGTCATCTACCGCGAGGACTTCGAGGCCGAGGCCCTGCTGCCCTCGATCATGTCCTCGGTGACGGCCTACTCCGTGTTCACCTTCTTCTTCGGCTCCGAACCCATCTTCGGCATCCCGCACTTCGAATTCCGCGACCCCCGGGAGCTGTTCTTCTACACGGCGCTGGCCCTGGCCTGCGCCGGGGCGGGCTGGCTCTACGTGCGGACCTTCCGCTGGTTCAAGTTCCGGATATTCTTCCCGCTCAAGGAAAAGGTGGGGCTCATGTGGACCACGGCCCTGGGCGGCCTGGGCGCGGGACTCCTGGGCGCGTTCTTCCCCCAGGTCCTGTCCGGCGGCTACGGCTGGCTGGAACTGGCCATCCTCGGGCAGATCCCGGCCCTGATGCTCTTCGCCATCGTCATCGGCAAGACCATGGCCACCTCCATGACCATCGGCTCGGGCATGAGCGGCGGCATGTTCGCCCCGGCCCTGTTCGTGGGCGGCATGAGCGGCGGCGTGGTGGGCCAGCTGGCCCACCAGTGGTGGCCGGACATCGCGCGCCAGCCCGGAGGCTACGTGTTGGTGGGCATGGCGGCCTTCTTCGCGGGCATCGCCAAGGCCCCCATCGGCCCGCTGGTCATGGTCTGCGAGCTGACCAAGGGCTACGGCCTGCTGGCTCCGCTCATGCTGGCCTCGGCCCTGTGCATCGTGCTCTGCCGCAAGGTCTCGCTCTACGAGCATCAGGTGGACGACAAATTCGACTCCCCGGCCCACGTGTCCGACGCCACCATCAACGTGTTGGAACATCTCACCGTAGAGGGCCGCTTCACCCCCTCCCGGGTCACGATCCTCGAGGAGGGAACGACCCTCAAGGCCCTCACGGACATCATCGCCAACACGGCCCAGATCTGCTTCCCGGTGCGCGACCGAACCGGACGCTTCACCGGCATCCTCTCCATCCACGACGTGCGCCGCCTGCTCTTCGAGGAAGGACTCTTCGACCTGGTGGTGGTCCACGATCTGGCCGGACGCGTGGCCCTGCTCAAGCCCGACGACGACCTCTACACCGCGCTGCTGCTCTTCGTGGACACGGACTACGACCAAATTCCCGTGGTCTCGCCCGACGATCCCCACGCCCTGGTCGGCCTCATGAACCGCGAAGACGTGTTCAAGGCCTACGCCACGACCATCCGCTCCCTGCGCGAAGACGCGGTCTGACCCCTTGCCAGGGGCGCGTCACGTCTTATTTAGAACAATCGTGCGGACGCGACCCAACGGCCATTCCGGCCACTCCTGGTCCTTCGGCTCGGGCCGACTCGTTCTCCTGGCCGGGGACATCGCCCTCTCCGACACCGACGCCGTGGTCAACGCGGCCAACTCCCGGCTGTCCGGGGGCGGCGGCGTGGACGGAGCCATCCACCGGGCCGCGGGCTGGGATCTGCTCCAGACCGCCTGCTGGGCCCACATCACCGAAAACGGCGAAGTTCCTCCGGGACAGGCGGCCGTCACCACCGGCTTCGGCCTGAAGGCCAAATGGATCATCCACGCCGTGGGCCCGGTCTGGCACGGCGGCCTGTCCGGCGAACCGGAACTCCTGGCCTCGGCCTACCGCGTGAGCCTCCGTCTGGCTCGGGAACTGGAGTGCCGCGCCGTGGCCTTCCCGGCCTTGAGCTGCGGGGCCTACGGCTATCCCGTGGAGCTGGCCGCGCCGCTGGCCCTGGCCGAGTTGCGCCGGGGCCTGGAGGACGGCCTCGTGTCCGAAATCCGCCTGACCCTCTTCGGCCAGGAAAACCTGGACCGCTGGGCCGCGCTGGCCCACGCCATCCTCTAATCAGCGGAGAGCAATCGTGGACTTGAAGGGAACCACCATCCTGGCGGTCAAGGACGCGGGCGGCGTGGCCATGGCCGGAGACGGCCAGGTCACCATGGGCCAGAACATCGCCATGAAGCACACCGCCCGCAAGGTCCGCTCCATCTACAAGGACAAAGTCATGATCGGCTTCGCCGGGGCCACCGCCGACGCCTTCACCCTGTCCGAACGCTTCGAGAAGAAACTGGAGGCCCACTCCGGCAACCTCACCCGGGCCGCCGTGGAGCTGGCCAAGGACTGGCGCACGGACAAGTATCTGCGTCGCCTGGAGGCCATGCTCCTGGCCGCCGACGCGGAGACCATCCTGATCATCTCCGGCACCGGCGACGTCATCGAGCCCGACGACGGCCTGGCCGCCATCGGCTCGGGCGGCCCCTACGCCCTGGCCGCGGCCCGCGCCCTGGCCCGGAACACCGAGCTGCCCGCCCGGGAGATCGCCGAACGGGCCATGCGCATCGCGGCCGAGATCTGCGTCTACACCAACGACAACCTGACCATCCTGACCCGCGAGGCGGGCAAGGGAACCGACGCGTCATGAGCAGCAACCTCACTCCCCGGGAGATCGTCTCGGAACTGGACAAGTACGTCATCGGGCAGAAGGCGGCCAAACGCATGGTGGCCATCGCCCTGCGCAACCGCTGGCGGCGCAACCGCCTGGCCCCGGAGCTGCGGGACGAGGTGGCGCCCAAGAACATCATCCTCATGGGCCCCACGGGCGTGGGCAAGACCGAGATCGCCCGCCGCCTGGCCCGGTTGGCCGGGTGCCCGTTCTTCAAGGTCGAGGCCACCAAGTTCACCGAGGTGGGCTATGTGGGCCGGGACGTGGAGTCCATGGTCCGCGATCTCATGGAGATCGGCGTGAACATGGTCAAGACCGAGGAACGCGACAAGGTGCGGGTCAAGGCCGAGGAGCACGCCGAGGAGCGCCTCCTGGACCTGCTCGTGCCCGGCGGCCAGCCCCAGGCCCAGGGCGCGGGCTTCTTCATGCGCCCGGCCTCCGCCGAACCCATGTCCGAAAAGGACGCCTCCACCCGCGAGAAGCTGCGCAAGCTCTGGCGCGACGGAGCGCTGGACGAGCGCGTCGTGGAGGTCGAGGTCCGCTCCCAGTCCGGCCCGCAGCTGGAGATCGCGGCCATCCCCGGCATGGAGGAGATGGGCATGCAGATGCAGGAGACCCTGGGCCGCATGTTCCCGAACAAGAAGAAGCTCAAGAAGATGAAGGTGCGCGAGGCCTTCGAGGTGCTGGCGGCCGAGGAGGCCGACAAGCTCATCGACATGGACAAGGTTCTGGAGGCCGCCCGCGAACGCGTGGAACAGGACGGCATCCTCTTCGTGGACGAGATCGACAAGATCGCGGCCCGGAGCGAACACGGCGGGCCGGACGTGTCCCGCGAAGGCGTGCAGCGCGACCTGCTGCCCGTGGTCGAGGGCTGCGTGGTGAACACCAAGTACGGCATGGTCAAGACCGACCACATCCTGTTCATCGCCGCCGGGGCCTTCCACCAGAGCAAGCCCTCGGACCTCATCCCCGAACTCCAAGGCCGCTTCCCCCTGCGCGAAACCCTGGAAGCCCTGGGCAAGGACGAGTTCTACCGCATCCTCACCGAGCCGAAGAACGCGCTCACCGTGCAGTACAAGGCCCTGCTGGAGACCGAGGGGCTGACCGTGGACTTCACCCGCGAGGCCCTGGAGGAAATCTCGGCCATGGCCGAAAGGATCAACCAGGAAACCGAGAACATCGGCGCGCGGCGGCTGTCCACCATCATGGAGAAGCTCCTGGCCGAACTGTCCTTCGCCGCGCCCGACCGGGGCGGCCAGAGCGTGACCATCGACCGGGCCTACGTCCAGTCCCAGCTCCAGGACGTGGTCGAGGACCGGGATCTGTCGCGGTATATCCTTTAGCCTTCGCCCCTAGGAAACGGAAAAGGCGCGGCCCCTCACCGGGAACCGCGCCTCTTTTCGTTTTCCAGCTCCTACAACCCGACGCGCTTCTTGAGCAGGGCGTAGTCCACGTTGGCCATGACCAGCTGGGCCCCGTGGTTGACCTTGATCATGTCCCGCAGCTTGTGGCTGGTGAGGATGTTCTCCATCTTCTTGGCCACGGTGAAGGTGTCCTCGCGGACCACGATGATCGGCGTCTCCAGCACCTCGGAACGGGTCAGGATGATGTCGTTGGGATAGAGGTTGCCGGTGAGGATGAGGCAGGGCGAACTGCCCTCCAGGGCCACCAGCTGCACGTCCGAGCGGTCCCCGCCCACGATCACCGCCGAGTTCTTGTGGCGCTTGAAGTGGGTCAGGAAGTTCTCCACCTGCATGGTGCCGATGAGGAAGCTCTCCACCACCCGCTCACCCTTGCCCTGGGCCGAGATGACCTTGCCGTTCAGGCGCTCGGCCAGGTCCGTGACCTTGATGGCGCCCATGAGCGGGTCCGAGGGGATGGTCCCGAGCACGGTGACGCCCTTCTTCTCCAGGAAGGGCTGGATGAGGCCGGTGGCCTCCTCCATGTAGGATTCGGGGACGTCGTTGAAGATCACCCCGGCCAGGTCGTCTCCGGCGACGGCCTTGCTGCGCAGGATGTAGTCGTAGCGCAGTTCCTTCTGGTAGCGGTCCACGAGCACGGTTTTCGCGCCCAGGGAGGCGGCCACCCGGCTGCCCTCCACCCCGCAGTAGGTGCCCGAGCCGAGGAAGGTGCCCGAGCCCTGGATGAGCATCACGTCCTTGCCCTCCGAGAGCTTGGCGTAGGCCCGGCCGATGTTCGAGAGCAGGTCGCCGCAGCCGGTGGTGAAGGCCTTGATCGTGAAGTCGCGGGTCACGAGCACGGGCGTGACCAGCTCGGGGTCCTGGTCCAGGCCGAGCACGTCCTGGACGAAGAAGGCGTCCTCGTCGCCCACCTTGTCCCCGGTGCGGCGCGGCACCGCGCCCACCGGCTTCATGTAGCCGACGTTCAGGCCCTCCTTCTGGAACTTGAGCCCCAGAGACATGGCGATGAGATTCTTGCCCGAATACCCGGCGGTGGAACCCACGTACACGCCGACCATGACGACCTCCCCGGCCCGCGAGGGCCCTATTCTTGGCTGTGCGTTTCCGGACCGTTCAGATGCAGGGTCATGCGCACGTCGGCCACCACGGCCCGTTCGTGGTTGACCAGGACGGGATTGAACTCCGCCTCGTAGACCTCCGGGAAGTCCAGGGCCAGCCGGGACATGGTCAGGATGATGTCCTCGATGGCCTTGAAGTTCACCGGTTGCTCCCCGCGCACGCCCTTGAGGAGCATGTAGGATCTGATCTCGCGCACGATCTCGAAGGCGTCGGCCCGCGACAGCGGGGCCAGACGGAAGGCGATGTCCTTCAATATCTCCACATAGATGCCGCCCAGGCCGAACATGAGCAACGGCCCGAACTGCTCGTCGCGCTTGAAGCCGATGATGACCTCCCGGGAGCCCTTGGGGGCCATCTCCTGGACCAGACAGCCCGCGATGTAGGCGTCGCGGCGCAGGCGCTGGGCCCGGGTGGTGATGTCGAAGAAGGCCGCGCGCACGGCCGCGGCGTCGGCGAGACCCACCTTGACCCCGCCCACGTCGGACTTGTGGGATATCTGCGGCGAGGCGATCTTGAGCACCACGGGATAGCCGATGGCCTCGGCCGCGGCCACGGCCTCGTCGCTGCCCCGGGCCAGCATGGTCTTCGGGGTGGGCAGGTCGTAGGCCGCGAGCATCTCCTGGGCCTCGAACTCCACGATCTCGGTCAGGCCGCGCGTCACGGCCCGGTCGATGACCGCGCGGGCCCGCTCCAGGTCGCGGACGACCTCGGGGTACACCGGTTCGGGCCGGGCCCGGTTCAGGGCGTGTACGTACATGCTCTCGATGCTGCGGATGGCCGGTTCCGGGAAGGCGTAGCAGGGCACGCCCCCCTCCTGGAGAATGCGCCGCCCCGGGGCGACCTGCTTCTTGCCCATGAAACAGGCGAAGATCGGCTTGTCCGAGCGCCGCGAGAGGTCCACGATGACCTGGGCCGTGGCCTCCACCTCCACCGAAGCCACCGGAGTCAGGATGACCAGCAGGGAATGGACCATGGGATCGGTGAGCACGGCCTCGATGGCCTGCTTGTAGCGCGCCGGGTCCGAGTCGCCGATGATGTCCACGGGATTGTACAGGGCCGCGAAGCTGGGCAGGAAGGATTGCAGCTTGGCGATGGTGGCCGGGCTCAGGGAGGCCATGTGCAGCCGGGAGCGTTCGCAGGCGTCGGCGGCCAGGATGCCGGGACCGCCGGAGTTGGTCACGATGCCCAGGTTGGGCCCCCTGGGCAGGGGTTGGTGCGAGAAGGCCTCGGCCAGGTTGAACAGGGACTCCACGTCGGCCACCCGGATCACGCCGCTCTGGCGGAAGGCCGCGGTGTAGGCCGCGTCCGACCCGGCGATGGCTCCGGTGTGGGAGCTGGCGGCCTTGGCTCCGGCGGCCGTGGTGCCGGACTTGATCATGATCACCGGCTTGGCGCGGGTCACGGCGGCGGCTTGGCGCAGGAACTCCTGGCCGTGCTCCACGTTCTCGATGTAGCCCAGGATGACCTTGGTGTTCGGGTCGCGGCCCAGGTATTCGAGCATGCGCGACTCGTCCAGCGCGGCCTTGTTGCCCAGACTCACGAACTTGGAGAAGCCGATGTTCTCGCCCAGGGCCCAGTCCAGGATGGCCACGCAGAGCGCGCCGGACTGGGAGAAGAAGGCGATGGGCCCCTTGGAGGGCTGGCCCGCCGCGAAGGAGGCGTTGACCCCATGGCCGGTGTTCATCATGCCCAGGCAGTTGGGCCCGAGCAGGGCCATGCCGCTCTCGGCGGCCAGGGCGGCCATGTCGCGCTCCAGGAGGAAGCCCTCCTTGCCCACCTCCTTGAATCCGGCGGTGATGACGATGGCCGACTTGGCGCGGATTTCCACGAGTTCGCGCAGGGCGGGCAGGACCGCGTCGCGGGGCACGGCGATGACCGCCAGGTCCAGGCCCTTGGGCAGATCTCCGGCCGAGGTGGTCACGGGCAGGCCCTCGATGGTCCCGCCCTTGGGGTTCACCGGAATGAGCCGCCCGGCGAAGCCCGCGCCGAGCATGTTGGCCACCACGGTGTGGCCGATCTTGCCCGGTTTGTCCGAGGCCCCGATGACCGCCACGGTGCGCGGTTCGAAAAAGGCTTGCAGATCCATGCCCTGGTTCACGCGTTTCTCCTGGTCGGACAACGGGGAGTGTGCGACAGCATAGCCTCGCCGGTCTTTTTTTTCAAACCCCGGAACCGCCCTTTTCTTGTTCGCCGTGATGATTTCTGACACAGTGCGGCCATGAAGACCGGAGAACGACGCGCGGACGTGACCGGGGCCATCCTGGCCGGAGGCGAGGGCAAGCGCATGGGCCGGGTGAACAAGGCCCTGCTGGAAGTGGGCGGCGAGCCGATTCTGGGCCGTCTGGCCCGGACTCTCGGCGGCCTCTTCGAACACGTCCTGGTGGTGGCTCGCGACGCCGAGCCCTTCGCCGACACCGGCCTGCCCGTGGTCACGGATCGCCATCCGCAGCGTAGTTCCCTCACCGGCATCCACGCGGCCCTGTTCCACGCCGAGACGCCCTTCGTCTTCGTCACGGCCTGCGACACGCCCTTCCTGCAACCCGCCCTGGTGCGGGCCCTGCTGGCCGAACTGGGGCCGGACGTGGACCTGGTGGCCCCGATCCGCGAAAACGGCCACTACGAGCCGCTCTGCGCCCTGTACTCCCGCGCGGCCTGCCTGGGACCGGTGGAGGATCTGCTGCGCGCGGACCAGTTCCAGATCATCCGCTTCTTTCCCCGGGTCAGGGTACGGGCCGTGCCGGTGGGCGACCTGCGCCGCGCGGATCCGGACCTCGTTTCCTTCGCCAACGCCAACACCCCGGACGATCTGGAGGCCCTGCGCCGCCTGATTCCGGCCCCGGATCATCGATGAACAGCCGCATCTCCCTGGAACAGGCCGTGAAACTCCTGCTGGCGGCCGCCGAACCGGCCGACCCGCATCCCTTGCCTCTGGCGGAGGCCCTGGGCCTAGCCTCCGCCGAAGACGTCGTCGCGGACCACGACGTTCCCGCCCAGGCCCGCTCGGCCCTGGACGGGGTGGCCCTGCGCTCGGCCGACACCCTGGCCGCCTCGGCCGCCGAGCCCCTGCGGCTCACCGTCAACGGCCACGTGCGCCCGAGCACCGAACCGGCGCACCCGCTGGAGCCGGGTCTGGCCTGCCGCGTGCTCACCGGCGCGCCCCTGCCCCAGGAGGCCGACGCCGTGGCCCCGGACGAGGAAATATCCCTGGCGAGGGAAACGGTGACGCTCACGGCCCCTGTGCCCGAGGGCCGGGGTGTGCGCCTGCCGGGTTCGGAGCTGGCCCAGGGCACCGTGATCCTCTCCCGGGGACAGATTCTGGGATCGGCCGCCGCTGCGGCCCTGGCCAGCCTGGGCCGGAGGGAAATCCGCGCCGTGCCGCCGCCCCGGGCCCTGGTCCTGGCCGTGGGCAACGAACTGGTGCCCCTGGAGGAGGCCCGGCGAGCGCACGGGCCCCTGCTGGTGGCCGACAACCTGTTTCTGCTGCGGGGCTTGCTGCTGGAATGCGGCGTCCGTGAAGTCGAGGCGGCGGTCTGCCCCAACGAACCGGAAATCATCGTCCGGACCCTGCTCCGGACGGAGGCGGACCTCGTGGTGACCACCGGCGGAACCGGACCAGGCGACCGGGACTTCTCCCTCTCCGCCGCCACGGCCGCCGGGTTCGACCCCATCTTCCGGGGCCTGGCCCTGCACCCGGCCAAGAGCACCCTGGCGCTCCGGCGTGGGCGGACCCTGCTCTTCGGCCTGCCCGGGACGCCTCCGGCCGTGTTCGCGGCCTATCACGCCCTGATCCTGCCCGCCCTGCTGGCCCTGCGGGGAATCGCCGCTCCGCCCGCGCGGACCCGGGCCCTGCTCACGGCCCCGCTCAAGGGCTCGGACCGGGCCCAGCGACTCACGCCCTGCTCCCTGGCTCTGCGCGACGCCCGCCTCCTGGCCACCCCCCTGACCGGAACACTCTGCCCGCGCGGCCAGATGCTCCAGGCCCACGGTCTGGCCGTCACGCCTCCGGGGCCGGGACAGGCCGCCGGAGAACTGGCGGACATCCTGCTGTTGCCGGGCCGTCAGCCGGAAACCGGCGGTTCGTCGTCGGGGTCCGTGTCCAGCCCGGACCAGTCCCCGGAAGGGATGAGCCGCCCCGAAGGCTCGGGGTGGAAGTAGAGCCAAGCCTCCCGCACCGCTCCCCCCTCCAGCCGGATCGGCACCTGCTCCCGGCGGTAGATTTCCGGATGTTGTTCAAGCACGTCCAGCCTCCGCAGGGCCTTCTCGTCCAGGACGTAGACCTCCCCGAGCACCGGACCCACGGCCGGGGTTCTGGATACGATGGGGTACTCGTCCTCGAAAAGGGCGTAAGGCTCCACGGTCTCCGCCCGCCCAAGAAAACGGGCCCCACGCAAAAAGAAATGGTTGGGCTTGCCCCGCTTCAATGTCCCGTAGACAAAGACGGCATGCTTCCGGTTCACGAATCCCTCCCGGACTCAGCCCGCGCCCCGGCGACGGCCGGTGGCTTCACAATTTTGCCGAACATCCGGCCCCGAGCTGAACAGAATTGTTCAACCGCAAGGCGGACAGGGTCTCGGCCATTCCCGGCGCTCGACCGGCAACCATTCGGCATTGAAGGACAAAAAGCGGGCCGAAGGCATGAGACGGCCGGAACCCGCCGTCATCCAGGGAGGGGGCTTTCAAGGACCGGGCCAAATGGGGCGGCGCCGAAATGAATGAGATGGTGCGGACGAGGTTATTCGGAGGACGTCCCGGCGCCGGACTCCGTGGCGTTGCCGACGCTCCCGGGTTGCGGGGCACCTTGCGCCCGCTTCGACTCCTGGCGGCGCGGGGCCACGTTGCCGGTCTTCCTCGCCGCCTCGGCCCGCGTGGGCAGGGATTCCGGCGGATCGCCCGGCCCGGCGTAGTCCTCGCGGGCCACCAGGGCCCCGCCGGAAGCCGGAACGAGCAGCACCAGGACCAGGGCCAGGATCGACAGCCGCAAACGCATCATTCCCCCTGCCCCCATGGGCTGTTCTTGTAGAGCGTCTCGATTTCGGCGGCGTTCAGCTCCACGTTGTAGAGCATGACCTCGTCGATGATTCCGTTGAACGGATAACTGTTCGAGTACCGCCAGGACGGCACGATCTGAGCCCCGACCTGCAGGGAGGCGTTGTTGGTCCGGGCCGTGGGGCTGGCGCCGTCCTGTCCGTTCATGACCCCGTCGATGAAGACGCGCATGCCCCCGCTGCCCCAGGTTCCGGCCACATGGTGCCAGCCCTGGGCCGGGATCGAGTCGGCGGAGATCACCTGGTAGGAGGTTCCCGCGGAGGTGATCACCGCCAGGGTCAGGCGGCGCGTGGGCCAGAGCTGCAGACTGTAGACCTCGTCCGAAAAATCCCCGGACGCGCCCTTGTGCACCAGCCCGGCGTAGCTGTTCAGGCTGGAGGCGTCCGGGATATAGATCCAGGCCGCGATGGTGCCGGCCGAGGTCAGGTCCAGGGAACTGCCGCCGGTGTCCGAAACCTGCACGTAGTCGGAGTTGGAGCCATAAAGACGCAGGGCCGAACAGTCCGGACAACCCGTGCCGGGCACCCAGTCGTAGGAGCCATAGGCCGTGCCGCTGCGCGAACCGACGATATCCTGCACCGTGCTGCCGCTCACCGCCCGCATGGACCAGTGGGCCCGGAGATTGGAGGATCGAGGGATGCTCTGGGCCGGAAGCGCGGGCTTGAAGTCCAGGGCGAACTTGCGCAACGTCGCCAGTTGCATGGCCGCGCCCGTGCCCTCGGTCCAGCCGAAGTAGAAGTGGTCGAACTGGGCGTGCAGCGCGGGTGAGAGATAGAAGACCTGCTGGATGTCCGGGGCCGGGGCATAGTCCTTGGTCACGTCGTCCATTCCAGCGGGCATCGTCAAGCTGGTGGACTGGAGCCAGGCCCGCAGCTCATAGCAGTAGTTGCCGTCGCTGGCCGGGGTGGTCTGCCGGGTCAGCTCGTAGCGCAGACGGAAGCTGCCGCCGTTCTGCATCCAGTTGTTCGAGGACCGAGTATAAAATCCCGTCTCCCCCGACTTCGCGTTCTTCGGCACGGAAGTGCTGCCCAGCGTGCCCGCGCCGTGGCGGTTGTCGTCGTAGCGCCGCTTGCTCTTCTTGTCCGAGCATGTCCCGCTCACGCCGGCCTCGTCGCCCCAGAGCACGAAGGCGATGTGGTCGTAGGTGCTGTCACAGCGGGATCCAGGGCTACAAAGGGTGGAGCTGCACTCGTTGGGGTAGATGTCGAACTCCAGGCCGATCTTGGGGGGAACAAGGCCCTTGCCGTCCCAGCCCGTGCCGCCGTAGCCCATGAGTTCGCCCATGCTCGTGTCGCCGCCCACGCTCCTGGTGTTCGTCTCCGCGCTGATGAGCGAAAAGATGAATCCGTCGCCGTCGGAACCGGAGTTGAACTGGAACTCGAAGTAGGCCCGCACCCCGTTGCCCAGGGTGCAGTTGCCGTTGACGCAGTCGCCCTTGCCGCCGCCATACCAGAGCGCCCCGAAGTTGTCCTTGATGGTGCCGCCGCCCAGTTCCACGCTGCTGTTGGCGGGATTGCTCGTATCATTGATGATCTTCACGGTCTCGGTCCCCTCCGAGCCGGGAACGGCCTCGAAGCCGGAGAGGTCGCCGTCGGCGAAGGAGATGATGCCCTCACCCCCGACGGCCACGGCGAAATCACGGGTCAGGCCGGCGGTGATGGTCGCGTCACCCGCGCAAGGCGAGGAGCCCGTGGAGGTCACGATGTAGCCCTGCCCCCCGGCCACCGCCGTCAAAGCGAAGGACGAGCCGTCGGCCATCCAGAAGGTCTGGCCGTTCAGGGCGTTCACCCGCGCGGTCAGGTCGGCGGAGTTGGTGGCCGCGCGCAGATTGCTCGTGGCGTAACGGATGCCGGACTCGGCCATGAGCCGGGCGGCCTTCTGGCAGTCGTAGTGGGCCGAGGCCCGGGTGGACAGGCTGAAGTGGGCGGCCATGGTTCCGGCCAGGACCGAAAAGACCACCACCGCCGCGATGACGTAGAGCAGAAGCGCTCCTCGTTGTGTCTGCCGCATGTCCGATCCTCCCACACTCATAGGTAGAGGAAGTTCCTGGGCAGGATCTGGAGCGTGTAGGTCTGCCCGCCCGAGGTGAAGTCGATGTTCACGGCCGAGATTTCGTTGGGCGATCCCTTTCCGTCCAGATCCCGGCTCGTGTCCGCGGAAAGATGGAAGGCGGAGACGTCGTCCATGAGCGTACGGGCCGTGCCGTCCGTGGACACGAGCAGGGTGATGCGCTTGCCGGCGGAGTCGTAGGCCAGGGTCCGGTCGGCCGTGCCGGACAGGGCGCTCGACCGATACTGGATCGAGACGTTCGGCGTCACGTAAACCCGCTTCGACCCATCGCCTTCCATGTCCCGCAGCTCGATGTTCATGCGCTCCACGGCCGCCTCGGCCTTGAGAGCCTGGTTCGAATTGGAGCGGGTCTGGCTGAAGCCTTTCATGCCCGTGGCGAAGAAGAAGGCCGAGGCCGTGCCGATGATGCCCAGGATGACGATGACCGCGATCAGCTCCACCAGGGTCATGCCGCGCACGGCGCGGCGGGAGGGATCAGTAGTTGACCGGGTCATAGCTGGTGGCGTTCCGTTCGTTGGTCAGGAGCATGGAATAGCTGAAGCCGCCCGGCGCCTTCGCCGTGACCTTGAGCCCGTCGTTGTCCGAGGAGGTTCCGCTGGTTTCATTGCGCGTCGCCGCGTCGAATTTGATCCAGGACAGGCTCACGCTGCTGTTGCCCGCGTAGGTCGAGGCCATGTGCGCCAACACTCCGGCCGGATTCGTATCCGTGTTCAGGTAGAGCACGTACTCCCGCAGCACGGCCTCCAGGTCGGAAAGGGCCTGGGCCTCGCCCACGCCGCGCCCCACGGGGTCGGCGCTGCGCGTCAGCTGGGTGCCCATGACCGGTACGAACATGGCCGCCAGGAGCCCCACCAGAACCACCGTGATGATCAACTCCAGGAGGGTGAAGCCGCGTGATCCGCTCATGGCACGAATCCCGTCTCCGGCGTGATCGACAGGGACAGGCTCTCGGTTCCGCCCGCGCGGGTCACCTGTATGGTCAAGGGCGAGGCGCCGCTCACCGGAGTGTTGCTGGAAGCGCTGGAATAGGCGCTGTAGGGCCTGCCCGCGGCGTCGAAGAAGAGCGTGAAGGCGTTCAGCCCCACCCCCTTGTCCGCCAGGGTCACGTTCACCGAGGTCTCGCCGGGCAGGGGCAGGCGGGCCGATGAGCTGTCCGGGTTCGTGCCCGAAAAAAGCCACAGGGTTCCGGCGGAGCTCTTCAGGCCGAAGACTCCGCCGCTGCGCATGGCCCGGATTTGGGTGTAGCGGATCTGGTCCCGCAGCACCCCGGCCTGGCTGTTCACGGTCACGTCCATGAACCCGCCGACTCCGGCCGCGACCGCGGCCAGCAGGCCGAGGACGATCACCACGACGATGAGTTCGAGCATGGTGAAGCCGGATCGGGGCTGCGGAGGTCGGCTCATGGGGCGAACCTAGCGCAAGAGCACCCGCCGGGCAAGAAGCGCCGGACTTCCGGGGCGGGAAAATAACGGCATCAAAGCAGTTCGCGGATGTCCTTGAGCATGCGCTCCCGGCGTTCGGCGATGGCCGCCGCGTCGGTCATGGCCATGTCCAGTTGGCGGGTGTGGATGACGAGGTAGCCGAGCACCCGCAGACGCTGCTCCATGAAGGTCTGTTCGCGGTCCTCCAGGCGGGCCGTGAGGCTGTCCTCACGCAGACGGATGCCGAAATCGAACTCCGCGAGCATGTCGGCCACGAACTTGGCGCGCAGGACGCGGCGCTCCATGTTGGCCGCGCCGCCCTTGAACTGGAAGGCGATGTAGTTCTCCGAGGCCCGCTCGCTGACCAAGGCCTCCACGGTGCAGAAATGAAACCCGAAGCGCGATTGCAGGCTCACGTAGTGCTTCGAAATCATGAAATAGTTCTTGGCCGCGAACTCGGCCTGGGTGGCTGGTTCCAACTCGGGGTTGGCCGTGGCCTCGAACATCACCGAGAGAAAGCCCCGGGCATGCACGGGCGGCGGTCCCTCCCAGGGCACCGCGTTCATCCCCTTCCACAGCTCCAGCATGGGGATGGAGGTGATCTGGTCCACGCGCACGAAGGGCTCCAGCACCTCCCCGGCGAAGCCGTCGTCCAGGTTGACCACCCAGAACTGCTTGCGCACGCCGCAGACGAGCTGCTTGGCCGCGGCCTGGGGAAAATCGTGCTCCGTGCCGAAGCGGAACATCTCCCAGACCGCCTTTTCGTGGCTGTAGCGGGTGATGTCGTGGAAGGTCCGGCAGTTGCGGGCCCGGAAATCCGGCGATCCGGGGTCCAGGAGGGTCAGCGGCAGGATGTGCCGCGCGGCTTCCTCCAGGGCCGAGTACACCGGGCTTCCGAGCATGAGGTTCTTGGGTGCGCGCGCCCGGGCCAGAAGCTCCCCCACCCGGCCGTCGAAAACCGTGTGTCCTCCGGCGTCCACCGTGACCATCCGGCCCGGCTCCAGCGCCGAGGCCGCGTCCTTGAGCCCCACCAGGGCGGGCTTGCCGAACTCGCGGGCCACGGTGGCCAGGTGCCCGGCCAAGCTGCCCTGCTCCGCCACCAGGGCCGCGGCCCGGGTGAGCAGCGCGGCCCAGCGCGGCAGGGCGTGGGCCACCACGAGCACGGCTCCGCGCGGGAAGGCCAGTACGTCGGCGTCCTTGCGCACCACGTAGACCGGCCCGGCGGCCACACCGGGGCTGGCTTCGACCCCGCCCTTGAGCAACACCGTGCCGAAACGGGCGTCCTCAGGCACCACCTCCTCGGCTCCCAGGGCGTCTTCCTCGGAGGTGGTCAACGGGCGGCATTGGAGGATCTCCACCGTGCCGTCCGGGGCCAGGGCCCATTCCACGTCCTGGGGCAGGCCGTAGAATTCCTCAATGGCCAGGGCCACGCGGGCCACCTCCACTGCCTCCACGTCGGTGAGGCAGGGCCGGGAGGAATCCAGGGTGGTGACCTCCATGCGGCAGGTGCCCTCATGCAGACAGGCGTAGCGGGTATGCTTTTCCGCGATCTCGCGGCGCACGAGCCGATGCGGGGCCGCGCGCGAAACGAGGTAGAGGTCCACCTCGGTGGAGCCGTCCACCACGGCCTTGGGCAGACCCCAGGCCGCGTGGACCTGCACGGCCTCGTCGTGGGCGTTGAGCGGGTTGCGCGAATAGGTCACGCCCCCGGCCACCGCGTCCACCATGGACATGCAGCCCACGCACATGGCCACGTCCTCCTCGCGGATGCCCCGCTGCAGGCGGTAGGCGATGGCCTGGAGGCTGTATTTTGAGGCCACGATGAGCTTGTAGGCCGAAATGAGTTCCTCCGCGCTGACGTTCAGCTTGGAGCGGTACTGCCCGGCGAAGGAGGCGTCCACGAGATCCTCGGCCAGGGCGCTGCTGCGCATGGCCACGTGCAGGTCCGGGACCTGTTCGCTGTCGCGGAGGATGTCGAAGGCCGTCAGGATGGCCTCCTCCACCTCGGCGGGCAGCGGCGCGGCCACGATGAGCTGCTGGACGGAGGAGCTCAGGTTGAAGATGTCCTCGGTGGCCACCACCTCGGCGGCCTGGATGCGGCGGTCGATCTCCACCTGGAGATCGTTCTCGGCCATGAACCGACGATAGGCCTCGGCCGTGATCACGAAGCCCCGGGGGATGGTCACACCCAAACGGTTCTTGATCTCGCCCAGGTGGGCCATCTTGGGCCCCACCAGGTCCACGTGCTCACGGCCCACCTCGCGCAGCCGCAGGATGAGCGGCCCGCCGGCCCTGGCCTTGTCCGGGAACACGCTGGGATTGATTTGTTTCTGGGTCTCGTCAAAGCGGGCGTAGAGTTCGGCGTACTTGCCCGGGGCCAACGCGTCCAGGTGCTTGACCAGCTGGAAGACCGCCGTGGACAGGCGCGTGCACACGGCGCGCACGAAATGCATCCCAAAGGGCCGGGTACCGCGCAGGCCCTCCTCGATGTCGGTCATCAGCTCGTGGACCGAGTTGTTGGCGTTGAGGAAAAGTTTGAAGTGATGGTAGCGGCTGGAGAATTCAGCCCGCAGGGCGGCCGCGTCCCCCAGGGCCTTCTTTTTCCCGCCCAGAAAGGGCAACCAGTCGCGTAGCGTCATGCGTCGCGGGGGCCGGCTCAGCGGCCGCCGCCTCCGTCGCGCCGGGCGGTCCCGGCCTTCAGCCCGTGCTTCTTGCGGGCGTCCTCGATCTTGTAAAGCAGCTGGCTGATGTCCGTGGGCTTCATGATGTAATCGAAGGCTCCCAGCTGCATGCCCTGGATGGCCGCCTCCATGCTGGCGTGGCCGGTGAGCATGATGACCTCCTGCTCCGGCCGCAACTCCTTGATCCGCTTGAGGGTCTCGATGCCGTCCATGCCGGGCATCTTCACGTCCAGGACCACCACGTCCACTTCATCGGCCGTCAGGAACGCCAGGGCCGCCTCGCCGCTCGAGGCGGTGAAGGCCTCCACCTCGCGGCGGGCCAGACGCTTGCAGAGCGTCTCCAAAAACTCGGCCTCGTCGTCCACCAGCAGCACACGCAGACTCATGCGCCCTCTCCGCCCGCGCCCACGGCGGCGTTCAGCTTCTCCATGAGATCCTCCAGTTCGCAGGGCTTGAGCAGAAAATCGAAGGCCCCCCGGGCCAGCCCTTCATGGGCGGCGGTCTCCGAGCCGTGGCCCGTGAGCATGATCACCGGCATCTCCGGAATCATCTTGCGGAACACGTCGAGGATCTCCAGGCCGTCCATGTCGCGCATCTTGAGATCCACCACGGCCACGTCGAAGTCCTGTCCACGCAGGGCGCGCAGGGCCTCGGCCCCGCTCAGGGCCACGCTCACGGCATAGCCACGGCGCTCCAGGCGTTTCTTGAGCACGCTGGTGAAACCCGCCTCATCGTCCACCAGCAGCACCCGAACGGCTCCGCTCACGGCGTCCCTCCCCCTCCGGCGGCCCGGCCCTCCAACTCGGTCTTGCGGGCCTTGGCCTCGAAGACCTTGGCCAGCAAATCGTCCATCTCGCAGGGCTTCATCAGGTAATCGAAGGCGCCCAGGCGCATGCCGTCCACCGCACCCTCCAGGGTGGCGTGGCCGGTGAGCAGGATGACCTCCACCAGGGGATGCGCGACCTTGATCCGTTGCAGGGTCTCGATGCCGCTCAGGCCGGGCATCTTCACGTCCAGGAGAACAACGTCGATCTCCTGGGCCCGCGCCAGGACATCCAGGGCCTCCTCGCCGCTCATGGCGATCTCGGCCGTCAGCCCGCGCCGCGCCAAGCGTTTGCGCAAGGTTTCCAGAAATGCGGCCTCATCGTCAACCAAAAGGACGCGCACGCCCGCCGCGCGGGCCTCGGCTC
Organism: Desulfovibrio aminophilus DSM 12254; assembly: GCF_000422565.1. NCBI lineage: Bacteria > Pseudomonadati > Thermodesulfobacteriota > Desulfovibrionia > Desulfovibrionales > Desulfovibrionaceae > Desulfovibrio > Desulfovibrio aminophilus. The sequence continues at coordinate 30,349 of NZ_AUMA01000018.1, forward strand.
CGTTTCCGCTCACGCCCGGGCCTCCTCGAGGGGCAGCCGGATATGGAAGACCGTGCCCTGGTTCAACACGCTGTCCACGCTGATCTCCCCTCCCATCTTCCTGACGATGCCGTAGCAGATGGACAGCCCGAGCCCCGTGCCCTTGCCCACCGGCTTGGTGGTGTAGAAGGGATCGAAGATGCGGGCCATGTTGGCCTTGGGGATGCCCATGCCGGAATCCGCCACGTCCAGGATGACGGACGCGCCCTCCAGGCGGGTGCTGACCTTCAGCTCACCGCCACGCTCCATGGCGTCGATGGCGTTGTTGATGAGATTCACCAGAACCTGTTGCAACTCCGAGGGCGAGGCCGGAATCTCGGGCAGGTCCGGGGCCAGGTCCACGCTGATGCGCACGTTGGCCAGATGGGCCCGCTGATCCGACAGGGCGGCCATGTCGCGCACGATCTCGTTGACCTGCACGGGCTTGACCGTGGGGTCGATCTTGCGGGCGAAGCTCAGGAGTTTGTGGGTGATGTCCCGACAGCGGCCGCCCTGCTGGCGAATCTGCTTCAGGGCCCGAACCATCTCGGCGTGGCTCTCGTGCCTGCGGAGATGTTCGTCGTCCAGGAGGTCGAGAACCCAGCCCGCCTCCTCGAGCATGATCGCCAGGGGATTGTTGATTTCGTGGGCGATGCCCGCGGCCAGTTCGCCCACGCTGGCCAGCTTGCCCGCCTCGATGACCTGCTCGTTCATCATGTCCCGTTCGCGGTCGGCCTCGACGATCCGGTTGACCATGCGGTTGGACACGAGCACGGCCATGAGCAGGATGCCCACGCCGCCCCCGAGGATGGCGAAGAGCGAAAGATTGCGGGCGTGGTACAGGCTCTCGTAGGCGTCGGCCTCGTCCTGCTGATAGGCCAGAGTCCAGGCCCCGTCCTTGAGCGGCGCGGTGAGCAGCAAGACGTCCCCGCCTCCGGCGGACCCGTGGATCACGTCCAGGGCCACGGCGGCCTGGGACATCCTGATCCCGGCGGCGGCGGATTCCGGAGAGAAATCGCCACGCCCGGCTCCTTCGGAGGCGCGGGCCAGGATGCCGCGCATCTCCGCCGGGCCCACGGCGGCCTCGCGCCGAGGCCGCGTCTGGAACTCGCCTTGGTTGTTGACGATGTAGGCCAAGCCGGTCTGCCCCACGGCCACGCTCTCGACCAACTCGTTGAAACTCTCGAAGTCCACGGTGGCGCGTAATATCCACTCCGCTCCAGAGGCCCGCACCCTTACCGCCACGATGAAATGCGGCGAACCGCGCAACCCCAGGAAGACGTCGCTGACGTAGAGTTCGTGGCGCATGGCCTCGCGGAACCAGCGGGTCTCGGCGTAGCGGGCCCGCTCCAGCCGCAGGGGACCGGCGTAGGCCACCTGGACCCCATGGGCGTCCACCAGCCCCATGTCCACAAACGCGCCGTGGTGACGGTCCTGAAGGCTCTTGAGGATGGTCTGGAGCGCGGCGGGATCGCGGAAACGGCTCTCGGGGATGAGGTCGGCCAGGACGCGGATCACGGCCAGCTTTTCGGCCAGGAAACCGTCGATGTTGCGCTTGTGCTTGAGGACCAGTTCCCTCAGGTGGGCATTGACGCGGTCCTTGTAGGAAGTGTGAAACTGGTAGCTGGTGATGGCGCTGACCAGGGCCAAGGGCGTCAGGGAAACGAGGAACACGGTGAGGACCATGCTCCGGGTCAGCGATTTGTAATAATGGCGATCGAACATGCGCCCGCTCCTGACTGCGAAACCGCACCCCTGCTAGCACGAAGCGGCCCCTCGTGTACAGCGGCCCGGCCGCTCCGATGGACGCCGCTCCCCGGGTCTTGACTTGCGATGCCCTGGTTGTATATCAATCCTTCCTCCATCGGGCCGGCGTAGCTCAGTTGGTAGAGCAGCTGATTCGTAATCAGCAGGTCGCGGGTTCAAGTCCCATCGCCGGCTCCAGAGAAAACAAAGGGTTGGATGATTCATCCGACCCTTTTTTATGTCCACTTCCACATTTGGTACAATTTTGGTACAGTCGCCCCAAAAAGAGGGGCCCCATGGCGACTATCCAGAAACGTGGACCAAGGCAGTGGAGAGTCCTCATCAGAAGGCAGGGCCATCCCGTCCAGACCCGCACCTTCGACACACGGGTGGACGCGGAAACCTGGGCCAGGTCCATTGAGTCCGAAATGGATCGGGGCGTTTTCATCTCCCGCAAGGAGGCCGAGACCACGACGCTGGCCGAGGCGTTGGAGCGCTTCATCCGGGAATACACCCCGCAGTTGGCGGCCGGGGCCACGGATGCCCGCCGGGCGCACAAGCTCCAGGAACGCAAGATCGCCAGCCAAATGCTTGCGGCCATCCGAGGCAAGGACATCGCGGACTTCATCCGGGAACGTGAGGAAGAAGGCATGGCCGCCAACACCATCCGCCTCGATCTGGCCACTCTCTCACGCGTGTTCAATCTGGCTCGGACCGCCTGGGGAATGGAAAGTCTGAGTAATCCGGTGCAGACGACGCCGCATCCCAAGCTTCCGGGAGGTCGGCAGCGGCGTCTGGAATGGGGCGAGGAAGAACGACTGCTTGAGGCTTGCCCGCCCTCCTTCCGCGCGGTGGTGCTCTTCGCCTTGGAAACCGCCATGCGTCGCTCGGAAATCGCCTCGCTCATGTGGAGCCAGGTGAACCTGCGGACCAGCTGTCTGTTGCTGCCCAAGACCAAGAACGGCGATCCCCGGACCGTGCCTCTTTCCCCCGCGGCCCTCGACCTGCTTCGCGGCCTGCCCCGCAACCTCTCCGGTTCGGTGTTCGGCTGTTCCAAGGACGGCATCACCCACACCATGAGCAAGGCCTGCCGCAAGGCCGGCATCAGCGGCCTGACCTTCCACGATCTCCGGCACGAGGCCACCAGCCGCCTGTTCGAGAACACCGACCTGGACATCATGGAGATCAAGAGCATCACCGGCCACAAGACGCTGCAAATGCTCGTGCGCTATGCGCATCTTCGGGCTGACCGACTGGTGGACCGTTTAGCGGGGAAAAAACGGGGAGCGTGAGGGGAAATGGGGGGAGACAGGCCCCCCTCGGCAATAGCCGGTCCATCCCCGCGCAAGCGAGGAAGACGCCATGACCACGGCCGGAGAAGCAGATCACGTCGGGACTACCCCCGCGTACGCGGGGAAGACCTCATCCGGTTGCTCGCCGGGGAGGACCGCAAGAGAGGAGGGTTCGCCGTGTTCCGCCTCTACGGCGGCAGGCAGTGGAGCGGGAGCACGGTGTTCCCGCCGATGGGCAGGGATGAGGATCTGTTGCGCTATCTGGACGACCAACGGCGCAAGGCGCTCGACGCGGCGGGCGCTGCGGCGTTGCTGTACCGGGAGCCATGAAAAAAGCCCAGCAGTCCCGGGCCAGCTGGGCCGACGGCACCCTTGCTTCGGCCCCCCCCGGGAGAGGGTCAGGGTACGCCGCCATTTGAACAATAACCGCTATCTGGCAGCCGGTCAACAGAAGCCAGGTCAGGGTGCCGCCGGTCCCACGGTCCAGACGGTGAGCCCCAGGCCGAATGCGGCGTCCACGGCCTGGATGCGGCCCATGTTGCGGAGGTCGCCAGGGCGTTCAAAGATGAGGACGATGCCCGGCTTGCGGCCCGTTTCCGCCGCGTAGGGACTACTCCCGCATGCGCGGGGAAGCCCCACCCCCAGCGCGGGCCGGGCCCATTCCCTACGCAACTACCCCGCGTGCGCGAGGAAGACCCTCGATGTAGAAGGCGGTCAGGGCCCCGGTGCGCAACTACCCCGCGTGCGCGGGGAAGACCCTCTCTTTCGCCCCGTCAGGTCGGGGCCCTCATCAACTACCCCGCGTGCGCGGGGAAGACCCCGGAGGTCGGGTCGGCCTCGTCGGCGAAGGCTCGCTCCGTGGCGTCCGCCAGGACGCCCGCGACGGCGGGCTTGCGGATGGCGACGGTCGGGGCGGCGACCACGGACGGCAACAGGCCCTCGAACCGCTCTCCGGCAATTCCGCCGAGACGCGGGGGCTGCGGGCATGAACCTCTGCGCCGACATGATGGGCGACCAGCCGCGCGATACGTTCGCCATCGACGGCGGGCAAACGCTCGCCCGTATCGGAAAGCCCTTCGGAAAGGCGGTCGATCCACAACCGCCCGTCCGGGTTCAACATCACCTCGACCACGGCGGGGTCTTCGAGCAGTCGCGCGATTGCCGGCCCCAATGCCGTGCGCAACATACGTGCGCCGCGTGCAATGGCTTCCGGTCTTTGGTGATTGTTGGTCATGTCGGCCCCGGCTTCTTGGGGGACGCGACAAACGATCCCCGGATCGGGGTCGATTAAGAGAGACCGAAATCCGGCCGGTTCAACAAGTATCTAGCTGCGTGCGGTGATCTGCGGCGAACGGCGGTAAATAGGATGGGTTCCGTCGAAGCTAGCACGCGATGGCAGTTTGCGTTCAAGGCAACAAACGAAACGCCCCGCTATGAACAGCTTCGGCTAATGCGCTCACCATTTCTTCGCGTGACTTTCCATCAACTAAGATGGCATGTCGTTCAAGCTCTCCAAGTGAAGAGAGCTGGTTGTGGAGGGCTGCAATAGCTTCTGGAGTAATCGATTCGTCGCCGCGCTCACGGCAGCGCTGAATAGCATTCTCCAATGATGGACGAAGAACTGCATAGTGGAGCGGAAGAGACAACGCCTTGAACGGCTCCAGAAACCATGGACCGATGATGCCGTCCACTATCACAAAATAGCCACCTCTGGCATATCCGGCCGCAGCGTTTGCGAGCACTTCGACGACAACAGAATTTTGCCTATGAGCCTCGGGTAAATAGGGAGGAACCGCTCCATTCTTAATGAAATGCCAAAAATCATCTGAATGAAGATGAACTTTCGGCGATCCCGTTGTCATAGCCAGAAGCTGTGCGGCCGTGGTCTTCCCCGCGCCGGGAGTTCCGGTAAGTATAAGGATTTCGCCTTCGTTATCCATGGCGCACCGTTAGCTTGAAGTCTGAGCTTCGTCAACAAGCACGGCTTTCCCAAGCTTGGATTTCATTCAACAGCATCGTCTTGTTCCCACCTTGATGCGCTGTCGTGCTCGAAATCTCGCGAAAGCTCTCTCAGGAACCTGTCACCGGTCGCCAGACGCCGGCCGAGATTCTGCAAGAAACCCTCGAACCGCTCTGCTCCTTTCGCCCGGGCAGCGGATTGTGCGGCTCCTGTAAGCGACGGCGTGATGATCATCCAGAAATGGATGAACTGCGCGACCATCTCGCCGAGGACGGCGAGATATAGGTCGAGCGTGTCGATCTGCCGGCCGAGCTTGTCCAGACGGCGCGACATGGCCGCTTCGAGTTGGCCGGCGGAATCGCCGGACAGATAGGACATGACGGCCGCCTCCACGATGGCGGATTTCGAGACATTGCGGCGCCGCACCACCGAGCGACGCAGCGCCATCGCCTCGATCTGCGGAATAAGCGCGGGGTCGAAATAGAGATTCAGGCGGGTTCTGGTTGCCATGGGCGTGTCCTCAAAGGTCGATTCCGTCATCGGGGTTCATCGCCACCTGCCGCGCCACCATCTTCATGCGTTGGCGCATGGCGCGGGCCTTGGCCGCGTCAACATCCGGCTCGTCGTCCAGAAACTCGAGCTCCTGTTCGGGCGATGCCGGCGTCTGGCGGCCCTGGTGAGCTGGGGCTTTCTGGCCGCGGGCAGGAAGCTCGAAAGCCTGTTCAAGGCCTCGCTTCTGGGGGCCGGTGTTCTGGATGCGGTGATCCAGTTGCCGGTCAATCTCATTCCAGGCACCCGCTGGAACCCCGCCCTGCTGGTTTTGGACGCCGAGCGCCACGCGGGCGCGCCGGTCCGGCTCCTGGACGCCTCCGGAGGCTTTCACGACCTGCTCAAGGAGCGCGGTCCACCCAGGCGAGGCTCAAAGGCTGGAGGGAAGTGGCGGGCCTTCTGCGGGAGGGTCGCTCGGATCGCGTCCGCCTCCTCGGGGGTCAAGCATTGGTCCAGGCCGACTGCGACATCACTCCGCGCCGCCATGTCCGGGACGCCGCGCCCGTGCCCAAGGAAGCCGAGACCAAGCCCCTGCGCCTGCTCGTCCAAGGCATCCGGGGGCAGGCCTGGCCCGGCGCCCGGCGTCTCGCGCCCGGGGAAACGGTTCCCGAGGAGCACCTCTTCCTTGAGGCCGCCATAAGAGACATCGAGACCGACGGTCTGCTCCGGCGGCCGGTGAAGGGTTCGGTCTATTCGGGGGCCTTGTCCGAAGCCCAGAGAAGCCAGGTGTTGCGTCCCGGCGACATCCTCTTCTGCTGCAAGGGAGCCGTGGGCAAGGTCGTCCTGGCGCCCGAGGATTGCGGGCCGAACTGAATCCCCAGCCAGTCGTTCCAGGTGCTCCGGCCCCGCGACGGCGCGGACCCGATCTGCCTCTTCCACCAGCTCCGGTCGCGGGAGACTCAGGAGCACATCGCCCGGCTCGTCACCGGCGGCATCGTGCCCCAGATCAAGACCGCGGACATGAGCGATCTGCCCCTGCCGACGCTGTCGCCGGAAGAGGCGGAACGGATACGGCGGGCTCACACGGAGTTGCTGAGCATCGGAAAGGACATGAAGAGGCTGGAACAGAAACGCGATGAACTGCTTGAGACGATTGTCGCAGCGGATCACGGCGCGCTGAAAACGCCGCGGGGGTAGCGGCCCGAAACATCACCGCCCGTTCTCGTCCACACCCTCCAGCAAGACGCCCAGCCCCACGCCGCAGGCATGGGCCAGAACGATCAGATTGAGCAGGCTGACGTTGCGCTCTCGTTCGACAGATTGACTGGGATCCAAGATGCGGCAGGGAAATTCATCCGCAGTGAAAATGAAGAGTAGTCCCATGAATCCCTCTGACGCATGACGCCAGAAGAATCCACAGCCCTGAGGTCAGAAGGGTGCCGTCCAGCCTCCCCGACACCGTCGCCCCAGAGCCTCTCTCGTCTCCAGCTCTGGAACGGAGGACTGTTACGGAGAGCCAGAAGCATCCGCACGACGAGCAGCAGCCTAGAACAGATTGCGTCTGATCCTTTTCCCATGGACCTATGAGGCCGACCCGCCCCCCATCTCCACGCTGCGATTGAAGGCCACCCGGATCGCATCCATGATGTTCCCGCGCACGGCGGCATGATCGAAATGAGCCAAGGCCGCGATGGTTGTACCACGTGGCGCGACGGACATTTCCCTGAGCAGGCTGATATGCAGAGTCGATTGTTCAGCCATGAGACTCGCGCCTCGGAACATTTTCTTAACCATTCGAGAAGAGCTCTCCCTCTCCAGTCCCAACTCCACTCCAGACTCGATCATGGTTTCGATGAGATAGAAAATGAACGCCGGTCCCGAACCGATCACTGCGGTAAATACGTCGAACAGCTGTTCAGGCAGGACGTGTACATCACCCGAATATTGAAACATGGCCTGGACGGCCTGTTTTTGCCTGTCGGTAAGTGCAGGATCATCGAAACATACGGCGGTCACCCCCTCTCCGATCAGGGCAGGGCTGTTGGGCATGGTCCGGACGACGGGGCAAATGCCGCCCACGCCGCGCATCAGATCCTTCTGGGTCAGGCCCGCTGCGATGGAAACCAAGCACTTCTCCCGCGTCAAGGCCGGTACCAGGTCGGGCCATACCGCTTGAGCCTGTTGCGGCTTTACCGCCAGAACGACAAAATCCGATTTATCCGTCAATTCCCGGATGTCGTCACAGGGAGTGAGCCCTGTTTCCCTCGCCAGCGTCTCCAATTTGCTTCGCGTTTGGTTCAGTCCGAAAACAGTAAAGCCGTCCACGCTCTGAAGCGTTTTGATGATGGCGGCCCCCATGTTGCCAGTTCCGATGAATCCGACGTTCATTTCTCACTTCTCTATTGTTGTGCGAGAATCATATCCGCCGCGAATCGGACGCCTCCCGAAGGGCCGACGGCGTTGCGCAACTCTTGCAACTCGCGACGAATATCCAGCAGCAAATCGCGGTTGTTCAACCAAGCCGCCATTTGCTTGTAATAATTCTCGGCGGTGGCTCGTTCCTGGAGATATTCCGGGAAGAGTTCCTTATTGAGCAGGATGTTGGTCAGGCTGACCATTTTTGATAGGGCCAATTTGCGCAGGACGTATGCGGCAAGGGAATCGATTTTGTAGGCGACTATGGTGGGAGTGCCGATGAGCCCCGTTTCCAGGGTCGCCGTTCCGGATGCGGCCAGGACCAAACCGGACCTGCGGATCATCTGGAACCTGTTCTCCGGCTCCACGATGTCCACGGGCAGATCCTCGGGCCAGAACCGCCGCAGGATATCCGCGCCGATGCCCGGGGCCCGGGCGATGTGAAAAGTCGTTTCGGGCATTTCCCGGTGGATTCTGGCCGCCGCCGCGGCAAATTCCGGCAAGAGGAAGGAGATCTCTTTTTTTCTGCTTCCCGGCATGATGCCGATGCGATGCGGGTCGGGGCGCAACGCATCCAGGGTCCGAAGGGGAATCATATCCAGGAGCGGGTGCCCGGCATACAGCGTCCGGCAGCCCCTGCCATGAAAATATCGCGGCTCGAAAGGCAAGGCGCAAAGAGTCGTCCGCACGCATTCCCGCAAGATGTTCAGGCCGCCCTGCCGCCAAGCCCAGAATTGCGGCGCCATGAAGTAAAACACCGGGATGTGCAAGGCGTGGGCCGCCTTCGCAAGAGGCAGGTTGAAGTCCGGGCAATCCACCATGACGATCACGTCCGGGCGGTTCCCTTCCCAGAACTTGATGATTTCCCGGCGCAGGCGGAAGATTCCCGGCAGGCCCCGCAAGACGTCGATGAAACCGGCAAAGCATATGCGGCTCATCGGGAAATGCACATTGGCTCCCCCCCGGGCCATCATCGCCCCCCCCATGCCGCCGATCTCAAGCGACGAGTCGCGCCGGAGCAGTTCGCCGGCCAGGGCTCCGGCATACATGTCGCCGGAGGCCTCACTGCTGTTTATCCAAACGTTGCGCACCATTTCCGTTCATCAACTCCAAGGGGCAATGCGTCGTCGGGCGTCGGCTCTCGATAGGCGTCCGCTCCCTTCGCCGGGATGTGAAGAGGTGATGCCCCCCGACTCAGGCCGGGGGGCATCACGGTGGCGGGGTATCCCGGAGGATCTTTTTATACCCGGGATATGGAGGGGACTGCCTTGGAGTTTCTCCCCGCGAATTGCGGGGAGGTTTCAGGAGCAAGGGCCTGGCAGACGAGGCCGCCGATGACCAGCGTCGCGATGCAGCAGGTCAGGGTCACGGTGACTCCATACTGCTCCGTGACGATCGGCAGCATCCAGGTGCCCATGCCGGCGCCGATGCGGCTGGCGGCGATGGTCAGGCCGACGCCGGAGCCCCGGAGTTCCGTGGGGAAGAGCTCCGGCGGATACAACCACTCGGCGACGATGGAGATGGCCAGGACAGTGGAGAATGCGCCCAGCAGGATGAGGGCGATGGTGGGAGGCATGCTCCGCCAGACCGTCATCAGGGTCAGGATCGCGGCGGCGCCGTAGAACGTCCAGAGCAGGAAGGCGCGGCGCGAGATCTTGTCGGCGATCAAAATGCCGATCAAGACGCCGACCATGGTGAACCCGTTGTACATCATCCCGGACGCATGGGGATTGGCGATGTTCAGCCCTTTGACGACCACCGGCAAGAAGATGGAGATGGCGAAGAACGGAAGCACCTGACAGAGGAAGAAGGTGCAGGAGGTGATGGTGTTCCGCCACAGTTCAGCGCTGAAGAGCCTGAAGAAGGAGGCGGAAGCGGTCTGTTTCTTTTCCACGGGCAAGCCGTAGTTCGCACCGAGATAGCGGTGGATCAGGCCCAAGGCCTCATCGCCGCGCTTCTTGGTGAGCATCCAGCCCGGCGACTCCGGGGAGCCCAGGCGCACGAGGAAGGTGAGCAGCGCGAGCACGGACGAGGAGGCGATGATCCAGCGCCATCCGTTTTCGCCCAGGTCGCCCATGGAGGCGATGAACAAACCGGCGAAGTAGGAGATGATGTAGCCGAATGTCCAGGCAGCCATCAGCCAGCTCATCATCTTCGTCCGGATCCGTTCGGGGGTCCATTCACTGAGCAACGCGACGCCGATGGTGTAGTCGGCGCCGACGCACATCCCGAGCAGGAACCGCGCGATGACCAAGTGCAGGGGGTCGGTCAGGAAGAACTGGGCCACGGACAGAGCCAGGCTGAAGACAGCGACCAGCATGTAGGCGCCCTTTCTTCCCACGCAATCGATGATGATTCCGGTCAGGAGGCTCCCGAGCAGGATGCCGAAGAGCGCGCCCGCGCCGATCAGTCCCATCCAGAATCCGTCCAGTGCCAGAGCCCCCGTGGCGTAAGACAGGGCGATACCGACGATACCGAGGATATATCCATCGCAAACCTGGCCCATGAAGGTACCGGCCGCGATTTTTTTGTGAACGGGTGAAAATGGAGCATCTTCAAAACTCATGATTTGTCGTCCCTGAGACGCCATCGCACACCTCCTCCTCAACTATCCGTAATATTTGTAGAACTGGCATGCCACCCTAAACGCGAATTATTCCTTGAAGGCGATCGCATCCAGCTCCAGCAGGCAGCCATGGGCGATCTCCTTGGCCCCCAGGCACAGCCGAGCCGGACGGTGGTTCCCCATGAATTCGGCATAGACTTCGTTGAATCCGTCAAAGTCATCCATGCTGGTCAAGAAGACGTTCGTCTTCGCGATGTCCGAAATGTCGAGCCCGGCGGAGTCCAACACCATCTTGAGGTTGTACAGGGTCTGGAAAGCCTGTTCCTTGATCGTGGTTCCGACCACCTTGCCGCTGACAGGATGAAAGGGCACCTGTCCACAGATGTAATATGTGTTTCCTGCCTTCACACAATGGCTGTAAGGCCCTACGACTTCGGCGGATCCTTCGGAATTGATGAATTTCATGCGACGCTCCTTCAGTGCGAGGCTCCTGCGGGAGGGGCGCCGACTGTGAACGGCGCCCCTCCCATTCGACAGGAGCGGGTTAGGGGTAGGGCGTTAGATCTCTGTTTTGGCGTTGAACTCTTCGTAAAAGAGCCTGGCTTCGGCGCCCATGGTCAAGAAAGGCTCGGGGGGAAGCCGTTTCGGAGTGGAGATTTTTTTGAGGAAGGCCAGGTTTTCGCTCGGCATGCCGCTGACCCATTCCGCCAGGTAGTAGCCGAGCAGGCTCGTCTTGGCGACGCCCGCGCCTTCGCCGCAGGCTGAGGCGAACACCGTGGGATGTTTCTGCATCATCAACGGACGGTAGTTCATGGTCATGTTGATCATGCCGCCGTAGATGAATTCAAAATTGACGTGCTTGAGGTTCGGGTAGCGGTTCTCGTAGGCCTTCCGCAGCTTGGGGATGGCCCGTCTGATACGCTGGTGCGAGGTGGTGAGATCGGTCGCGAAGGAGAACCCGTTGCGGACGAAGATACGATTGTCGCGGGTGAAGCGGACCGTCGTCCCGGCGGGATGCCCAGCCGTGCATCCCCACGGCTTGACGCCGGCCATCTGGCTCATCTCTTCGTCGTTCAACCGCCTGGTGAACGCTCCGTACGAAAGCACCGGGCAAAAAACACTCTTCACAATTCCGAATTCTTCGATGAAAGGCCCGCCGGTCACCAGGACGAATTTCGCGCAAATCTTTCTGCCGTTGCGGAGCACGATGCCCGCCGGCTGCTCCTCATCGATGCGCATCACCGGGCATTCTTCAAAAACATCGACATTCTCAGGCATCACGCTGAACAACCCGCGGAGAACGTCGGCAGGATTGATGAGCACGGTTCCAGAAGTGTACAAGGCCTTTTTGTAGTACCTTGTCCCTGTGCGGCGATACAGGTCTTCGCCTTCGACCACTTCATATGAACAATTCATCTTCTTGAGTTCAGCGATCTCGTGGTCGATCAGCTTGAAGCTCTTTTCCTCGGCGCAGCACAAGTACTTTCCGCAGTGATCCCAGTCGACGTCTTCTATTCCCTTTTCCTTGATCGTGTCTTCCATCCATTTGATGATGAACGTGTTCAGCTCGAAGTACTTTTGGTTCTCCACGAAAGAAGAATTCCCCTGGTCGCCGAAATCGTGAGGAACGTCGATGATGAAACCGGCGTTCTTGCCGCTATCGTTGTTTCCGATGAGAATCGCCTCGAACACCGCGATCTTCGCATCCGGATGCAGCTCGGCGAGGTGCCGGGCTGCGGCCTGTCCGCCATACCCCGCGCCGACGACGATATAATCGTACTCATCCCTGATTTCCGTATGCCTTTTGAACTGATGATGCTTGTAGGCTGACATTTCGAGCCAGCTTTCACCAGTAGTCGTTGGATAGCGTTTGACGTCTCTCATGGTTCAATCCTTATACTAAAAGTTTGTTCAAATATACTTCAACTGCGCAAGATGATTCTTGCATCAGCTATGGACAGACCCTTTTCCCGCGCGAATACAGGGTTAAGATCAACCTCAACCACGTCTTTCATTTCATCAACGAGGTGGGAAATGATGCACGCTGTCTCAGCCAGAGCCTCAAGATCGCAGGGCTTGCTTCCCCTGGCGCCCTGAAGCATGCCCAGTCCTTTGATTTCTCTTATCATCTTCCGGCATTCAGGCATGTTCACCGGCGCGACCCTGAATGAGACGTCCTTCAAGATCTCCACGAAGATTCCCCCCAGGCCGAACATCACCGTAGGCCCGAAGGTGTTGTCGTGGCTTGAACCGATGATGCATTCCACTCCGCCGGGGAGCATGCGCGTCACCATGACGCCGAAAATGTCGGCTTCGGATTTATATCTGCGTCCGTTCTTCACCAACTGCTCGTAGGCTTCGCGAGCCTTGGCCTCGGAGTCGATGTTCAGGGCCACGCCCCCGGCATCGGTCTTGTGCAGGATGTCGGGAGAGACGATTTTCATGACCGCCTTGCCGCCTATCCTCTTATAAAAGGCGGCGGCCTCATCAGCGCTCGTCGCCAGATAGTCTTCATCGATGTTCAGGCCGTAACAACGGAGCACGTTCCGGGCCTCGGTCTCGACGAGATTGGTGCGTCCCGACGCTCTGACCGCCTGGATGATGGCGCCGACCCTCTCCCGGCGGTCGTGGGGCATATCCGCCAACTCGCCGTCGGCCTCCTCCCGCAGGGACTTCTTGATGTCGGCATAGCTGGCCAGCACTCCCATGGTCCTGACCGCGGCATCAACCTCTCCGAACACCGGGACGCCGTGCTCGCTGATGTATTTCAAGCACTCAGGCTGCTGCGGCTGGTAGATGGAGTGCATGACGACCGGCTTGTCGCTTGCGGCGATCCTTTCGACCATGCTCTTGGCCACGTCCATCTCCAGGATCCTGAACTCTTCGGAGAGGTCGGCGTAGCCGCCGTACAGGCCCACGATGACGACGCCGTCCACGTCGGGATCCTTCAGCAAAACGTCCAGGCAACGATCGAACACCCACATGTCCGCTTCAGGCGTTCCGGCGAGGTCTACCGGATTCTTGATGGGGCAATGCGGCATGAGGATTTCTTTCAGTTTGTCCTGAGTGGCTTCGGAAAGGACCGGCGCCCCCAGGTTGAACCGTTCGGCGAAATCCGTGGCCATGACCCCATGGCCGCCTCCATCGGTCAGGATGGCGATGCGCTTGCCCTTGGCGGGCTTGCACTTGGAGAAGGCTTCCGCGGCGTCCAGGAGCTGGCGGGGGGTGTCCACGCGGATGACCCCGGCCTGCCGCAGTGCGGCGTCAAAAACTTTTTCGCTTCCGGCAAGAGATCCGGTATGGGACGCGGCGGCCCGGGCCCCAGCCGCGCTACGGCCGATCTTGATCGCCGCGATGGGCACCCTGGCCGCCGTCTTTTGGGCGGCCTTGATGAACTTGCGGCCGTCCTCCTCACTCTCGACCCGGAGGCCTTCCATGTACAAGAGGAGAACCTTGGTGTCGTCGTCGGCCTCGATGTATTCCACGAAGTCATGGAACCTCATGTCCAGCTGATTTCCGATGGTCGCCCAACAGCTGTAGCCGAGGTTTCTGGACTTGGCGTTGAAGTTGATGTCGATGCCGAAGTTGCCGCTCTGCAAGACAAGACTCATGGGACCGGGAGCCAAGTCGATGATGCTGGCGTTCATGCTCTTGACCGCGCTGTAGGTGCCCATGCAGTTCGGCCCCTGCACCCGCATGTTACCCTTGCGAGCTATCTCGAGCATCTTGCGCTCAAGCTCCTTGCCTTCCGGCCCGGTTTCACCGAATCCGGTGGAGACGACGATGGCGCATTTGACGCCTTTTTCAACGCACTGCTCCATGACGGGCAAAATGTGATTGGGAGCGATGGCGATGATGGCCATGTCCACGTCGCCGGGAACGGAAAGAATATCGGGATAGGTGGGATGGCCGAAAATCTCGCCGCCGGTGCGGGAGACGAGGTGGATGTCGCCTTCGAATCCGTTTTCGATCAGGCTTTTCGCCGTCCAATAGCCGTACTTCTTCGAATTGGAAGAAGCGCCGATCAGGGCGACGCTTTTCGGCTGAAACAAGGGAACCAGATCACTCATGAGAAAAGCTCCTTATGACGATCATCCCCGGAATGTTCCAAGAATGGTTCCTTTAATTGTTCGTCACGACACCAATGGCCATATCGGGGCATACCGTGCCGCAGATATCGCACAGGATGCACTTCTCTGGATGTTCCTGGAAAACATAGTTGTATCCCTGGCCATTGATCGCGCTGCCGAGGGAGAGGACCTCCTTGGGGCAATTGTCCACACAGAGTCCGCACGCCTTGCAGCGGCGGGTGTCGATGATGTGATGCTTCTCACTCATTGCCGGGACCCCTTTTTCACAGCGTCATATCCGGCGCGCACCGCGCCGATGTTCAGTTCCACCAGTTGAGGCTTTTTCGTGCCGAGCGTTTCCCTGACGACCTCCTCGACCGTTTCCAGCTTCAGCAGATGAGTCCCGGCGATGACCGCGCCCAGCATGACCATGTTGGCGCAGCGCACGGTACCGAGTTCAACCGCCTTGTCCGAAACCGGGAGGAGAACCTGATCGAAGCCCTTGGCCTCCTTCGGCGCCTCCACCATCGAGCTGTTGGTGAAGAGCTTTCCGCCGGGTACGACCGCCTCGAAACAATTGTCATAGATCGACTGACTGAGGGCCACGGCGATGTTCGCGTCATTTTCCACGATCGGGCTGCCGATGGGGACGTCGGAAACGATCACGTACGCGGTGGAGTCGCCGCCACGTTGCTCAATCCCGTAGGTCTGGGTCATGACGACCTTCAGATTCTCCTTGATCGCGCCAAGACAGACCATCTTCGCCATGAGCGCGGATCCCTGTCCGCCGGAACCAGAAAACATGCATTTATGCAGCATCGCCCTGCTCCGTTTCGTCTTTGAAGACCTGAGGTTTGAAGTACTCAGTCATTTCCTTGGCGCACCGTGCGTAAGAGTCCTTGACCTTCATCTTGAGACCCGTGGGGCAGGGAACAATCACCTCCACGAAGGAATAGCCCAACCCCTTGACCTGGCACTCGAACGCCTTGTGAATGCTCTTCTTGGCCTTGCGGATGGCCTTAGGGGTGGCGACGGATTCTCTGGCCAGATACTTCACGCCGGGCATGGCCCGCATCATTTCCGGCACCAGCAGAGGGTAACCCTGATGCGGAACGGCGCGCCCCTTCACCGTCGTGGTCGTGACTTGGCCCTCCAGGGTCGTGGGCGACATTTGGCCGCCGGTCATGCCGAACACCGTGTTGTTGACCATGATGGTCGTGATGGGCATGCCCTTGTTGGCCGCGTGCAGCAAGTCGCCGAGGCCGATGGCGCAGGTGTCCCCGTCGCCGGCATAGGTGAAGACGATGTTGTCCGGGCGGGCCAGCTTATACCCTTCGGCGAAGGACGGCGCCCGGCCGTGGGTGGCTTCGATGGCGTCGATGTCCATATAGTGATGGGAGAATCCGCCGCAGCCGATGCCGACGATGGCGATCGTCCGCTTCATGATACCCAGGCTCTCGATGGCCTCGGCCACAAGCCTGGTCACGATGCCGTGCCCACAACCCGGACAGTAGCTGGTCAGCTTGTCCAGGTTTAATGTTTTCCCGTATTTCGCGCTCAGATTTTCCATTGCTTACTCCCCCAGAATCCTGTCTGCTTCGGCGATCATCTCCGCCAGGGTGCGCATGGGCATGTCCCCGCCGGTTTTGCCGAGGAAATGGACAGGGATTCGCCCGTTGACGGCCAGTCTGACATCATCCACCATCTGCCCGAGATTCATTTCAACGACCAGGATGTTCTTCACCGAATCAGGCAGCACGGCGAAGGCGCGGTCCGGGAACGGCCACAAGGTGATCGGCCGAATGAACCCGACCTTTTTGCCCTTGCCCCGCATCTTGGCGACCATGTCCCTGCACATGCGGCCGTGAATGCCGAACGCGGCGACCACCAGTTCGGCGTCCTCGACCTGTTCGGCTTCCCACATCTGCTCGTTTTCGCGGATTTTTTCATACTTGGCGCGGAGTTTCTCATTCATCTCGTAGCCATCCTGGTGAGAATAGCTGCCCGTGATGAGGGCCCGCTTGGGATGGTCCTGCGTTCCGGTGAAGGCCCAGCCAGAGGTGTCGAATTCGGCGGAATAGTCTGTGTAGGCGGGAAGAGTGGTGGATTCCGTGGTCTGGGCGCTCACGCCGTCCAGCAGGAACATGACGGGCGTACGGTATTTGTATGCCAGCCTGATGCCATGCGGCATGATGTCCGCGATTTCCTGTCCGGAAGCCGGGGCCAGGACGATCACGCGATAGTCGCCGTGCGCGCCGCCGCGGGTGGCGACATGATAATCGCTCTGGGCGCCGAGGATGTCCCCATCGCCGGGGCCGACACGCATGGAATCCACCACGAGACAGGGCAATTCCGCCGCGCACATGAATCCAATGGCCTCGTGCATGAGTGTCACGCCCGGCCCTGAACTCGACGTCGCCACCAGCTTCCCGGTGCAGGCGGCGCCAGCCAGGGCACTGGAGACGGCCAACTCACTTTCCATCTGCATCATCTCCCCGCCGTACTTAGGGAGGATGACCGCCATCCGCTTCATGACATCCGTCGCCGGAGTGATCGGATACGCGAAGTGATACTTCACCCCGCACCGGGCAAGACTCTCGGCGAATGTTTCCGTGTTTTTCAAAAACATGGTTTCCTGGCTCATAGCTCCCTCGGTGAAATCTTTGCTACCCAGTTGTTCCACAAAGCGGTATATCGTACCGTATACGCGCGAGCTCACCCGCGCAACGTCGTACCGTAATGCGATACGACGTACCATTAAATTGAACCCTACCGAAAGCCGCCAATGCCGTCAACCGTCACCACCCCCATGCGACGCAAATTTTCGTAAAAAAACACCCTCATCCAATCGCCCGCTCCGTGCTCTCAGTGAAAATTTGCTCCCCAAAAAAAGCGCGCTTGCCCGTTGACATCAGTTCCTATCCCTTTTAGTCTTACCACAAAATGGAACGATGTACTACAATACGGGCCGTTCAAGCATACGCCACCAGAAGGAAAACGCCAAGGAATCTCCGCCCTGCTTGGACAGACTCTACGGCTCGGTTCCGTGACATCCGCCCCGCACGCCGGGACATTCTTCGGATGGAGGAAGGACGATTATGCGAGAAGCAAGGTCGCAAGAGGAAAGGTACAAGCTCAACCACTACACATTCTGGCCGGGTTTCGTTCTCCTGCTCACGGGAATCGGGATGGGATTGGTGTACAATGAAGGGCTCGTCGGCATCCTGGCCCGCACGATGGACTGGATTCACGTGAACTTCGGCTGGCTGGAGGTCTCCCTCGGCATCATCATCGTCATGTTTACCGTGGGGATAGCCCTCTCACCCATCGGAGACATCCGCCTCGGCGGGAAAGACGCCAAGCCCGAGTTCACGTTTTGGCAGTGGTTCGCTCTCTCCCTCTGTGGCTGCATCGGCATCGGGATACTCTTCTGGGCCATGGGCGAACCCATCTTTCACATGATGCAGCCGCCCCTCAGCCTGCATATCGAGCCGGGATCCAAAGACGCTGGAGTTTTCGCCGTCGCGCAAACGACCTTGCATTGGACCATAGCGCAATATTGTTTTTATACAATTTGTGGCGTCGCCATCGCCCTGGTAAGTTACAATCGTAATTACCCATTATCTGTCGCTGCAGGCATGTACGCGATTTTTCCAACCAAGTATCGTCCTGTCTTGACAGCCGTCATCCATGCGATCTGTCTTTTTTCACTCTGTTGCGCGATCGCGACCAGCATGGGCGCAGGCCTCATGCAAATCGGCAGCGGAACTGGAATAATATTCGACTATACCCCAGGCCCCGTCACATGGGGCGTTTCTGCTGCGATCATCATTCCGATATACGTCATTTCATCTTATTCCGGATTACGCAAAGGTATGCGCATCCTCTCAACAGGGAACACAAGAGCTTTCTTCTTCTTGATGGCGCTGGTTCTTTTTTCCGGTCCAACCCTTTTCATTCTTGGAATTGGTGTCGAATCCTTCGGATATTTCGCGAACAATTTCTTCCGCAACAGCACCCTTCTCAACACGATGCAGATCAACGACAAATGGCCAATGCAATGGCTCGTTCCGTATATGGAGATATTTTTCATCTTCGCGCCGCTGCTCGGCCATTTCCTGGCGAGGATGGGAAAAGGAAGGACCATCCGCCAATTCATTCTCATAAATGTCATCCCGCCGACGATATTCTGCCACTTCTGGATTTCAATTTTCGGCGGAACGGCGGTTTTTTATCAGTGGAGCGGCCTGGTCGATGTCTGGTCCGGAATACAAAAATTCGGTCTTGAGTCAATGGTATACATTCTCTTTTCGCAATTCCCATTCAGCAAGGTTCTCATGTCCATCTTCGTTATAATAATCATCTTCTCATTCGCGACGATGACGGATTCCTTGGTGTCGACATTGGCGATCATATCGACAAAAGGAGTGCAGGCCGATGAAGAACCTCCCAGAAAATTGAAGATCATTTGGGGACTCGTCGTCGGATTGATCGCCTATGTCCTCTGCATATCTGGCGGGATAGAACCCGTGCGTGGGTTGATTTCCCTTGCCGGCTTCCCGATGATGATATTCACTTTCGCTCTGTGCATTTCCCTTGTAAAAGATGGCGTGCATTTACTCAGCAAACCTGACTGGCTGGACAAGGAGTCTGAAATTCGATAATATTTACTTTACGGTATTGAAAAAAGGAACACTTTTCAAGTTAGGTTCGACAAGGGTCGACGCCAGAAATCTTTTTCCGGGGTGACAATGCCACAGGATGACAAATATTATATGATGCTTTCTTTAGAAAAAGCTCTTTTCGTCGCGGAAACAATGGCGACAAAAAACAACTGGCAGTTGAAAACACTCAGCGCCGCCTGCTCTATCCCAAAAGGGACACTGCAACGGATTTTACGGACGTTTGAAGACCTGGGGTATGTCCGTCAAGTCGAGCGAGGTGGAGCCTACGCGTTGACTCTGAAGTTTTACAAGCTGGGCAAACAGATTGTTTCTCAAAGCAATATGACGGCCCTTCTTCAACCGATTTTACAAAAATTACGCGAAAAAGTTGATGAGACTGTAAATTTGAGTGTTCTCTCAGGCATAGAAATGGTTGTTGTTCACCAAAATACTTCTGGCCACGCACTGCAGATGGACTCGATTGTCGGAACATCTTTTCCGGCATATCTATCCGCATCTGGAAAAGTTTTCCTTGCCTTCTTGACCGAAGATGAATTGCGCAATTTCATTAAGGAATTGCGCCGTACAAATATAGATATAAATTCAGATAAAATAAATTTGATATACAAAGAAATTGAATCTACGCGGGAAAAAGGTATCGGCTTGGATTTTGAAGAACTTTTTAAAGGAATACGATGCATTGCCGCGCCTGTCTTTGATGACTCGGGGAAAATCATCGCCACAATAAGCTGCTCAGTCCCCACTGTGCGTTTGGACAGAGTCTTGGCTCATAAACTGCTTACGGAAATTCCCTTGGCCGCGGCGGAAGCCTCGAAAGTTTTCGAAGCGCCGACTCATGCATTCAATTTCAATCTTGATGAAGTGACTGAATTGCTCGTAGCGCCATAAAAAAAGGTAATTCCTAGCCTATTCGGACCAAAGTTTTGTCGATCTGCTTTATGGAAACAGACTTAACAAGCTTTATTAATTGCTTTTCAATGTCCTCATGACGGTGATTAAACCGAAAACAAATTTCACCCAGATAAAGGTGAAAGAATTTTCGCGGAACACCGCGAAACGGAGCCAACCAGGTCTTGGCGTAGGACCAAAAGCCTTCGATGCCGTTGATGTGGTCGCGGCCCTTGGGTCTGCCTTTCTCCTTGCGGATGACCACGTGCTCCCCGCGCATCCGCAGTGTGGCGTAAGCCTGCCAGTCATCGGTGTAGTACAATGATCCCGGCCGGGTGTGAGCCTGAATCTCGCCCATCACCGAAACCTTGTTGTGGGCCGCGATGGGCGAGGCCTTGACCATGCCGTTGCGCTTGATGATTCCGAAGACGATCACCTTACCCGCCGCGCCCCAGCCGCGCTTGCCGTGGCGGGAGCCGCCGAACGTGGATTCGTCGCACTCCAGCGCCCCTTCGAACGGTTCGCGCAATCCTTCGCGGTAGGCGCAGCAAGCGCGGAGCAGGCGGTAAAACCGCTCCTTCGCCGCGCTGCTGCCGTCCTCACGAAACCGCTGGCGGTACACCGGAACCCCGAAGGCGAACAACTCCACCAGGCGGCGTTTCGTGCTTTCCGGCAGGCGGCTGGAGCCCCACACCGAACGCCAGCTGTAGCGATGCCCACATCTCCGACACTTGAAACGGCCGTCGGACAGACTGTACGCCCAGACCCCATCACATTGAGGGCAACTTCTCATGGCCAGACTCCCATATCACAGGTCCGGTCTGGCTAGGAATTACCTAAAAAAATGGCCGCCATCTATTGGACGATCTGGTTGATTTAATAAGGCATTGCTGCTGTCGGTGCAGCCAGTCAATTCCGTGTATACTTCGGCCACTCGCCCCCTCAGACGAATGGAGCAACGTTCGCTATAGCGCCAGTGACAATCTACAATTCCCTTGCGTTGATCGCTTCCACTCTCGAAACGTGCGGACAGATGTATTCATACTCCAGGAGCCGCATGGTCAGAGATGGTCTTGTTTCATCGGAGCAAGGGGTGACGGTCTCAAGGTGGACAGGTTCAAGAGCTACGCCGCTCTCTCGGCCCAGACCAGATGAGATTCTTCCTCTGGATGGGGCCATTCTCATATATCTTCATCGGTTTCTTGCCGCCAAAAACGGAATATGGCTGGCGGGTATTGTAGAAGTTGAACCTCCAACCCAGAGTCTCTACTCCTAGCTGGCCCTAGAACAGGGGACTTTACAGTCGCTATAAGCCTCCCCAACAGTCCCCATACCTCGTGATTCACCGCTGGCCGCGCCTTCGCCAAGCGACGACCAAACGCGGCCTCGCGCAACCACGCGGATACCGGCAAGCCGTATGTCATGGCTCGTACTTGAGCCTCCGAATAATCATGCAGACTCAGGCGCACACCGACCGTGTGTTCCAACCGGCTTTGCTTCTTCGGTCGAGCCATCAGTCATGCCTTCCGGACGGCTGGTCGCCCCCCCGGCAGCCGGGGCGGCCCCGGCCGGGTCCGCGCCTTCCCTGGCCCAGTTGACCTCGCGCTTCGGCTGCCCTATATTTTGTTCAGCCGCTATGCTTGCCCCTTGGGTCGTCCGGGTGGAGGGGCCCAGGCCGGTATCCGGGGGACCTGGAAAGCTGGTCCCACGGGACGCAAGCAGGGCGGCTTTTTCTTTGTCCGTGTACAGCCTGGAGGGAGTAGACGGTGTACCCTCATTGGCCTTGTGGGAGGTCACGAGGTGCGGGCGGTGATCCTTATCCACAAACAGCGTGGCCACATGGATGACCTGCCCCCCGCGTTCTCCCGGCACAACCCAGACGCGGGATTGCGTCCCTTTTTTCTTTTCCACGGCGCTGGGCGCGTAATCCCCCACCACGCGGGGGAAATCCAGCATATCCTGGCGCGTGACCTGCTGACCCTCCTTCTTGGGGTAAGGTTCCCCGGAGTCATGAATGATCTTGACTAGACCATGTCCGCGCGCTCCGAGGCCCGGCTGACTTCATGTTTCAGCTAGTCTATATTCCGTTCAGCCGTGCTGCTCGACTCTCGGGAGGGAGAGGGGTTATTCCCCCGGGATGTATCCGAAGCGTCCACAAACGGGGCGCTCCGGGATTCGAGCAAGGCGGCTTTTCTTTGTCCGTATTCATTGACTCCATGTTTCAATCGCTCTATATTCGATCTGACGCTATGCTTGCCCCTTGGGATAAAACGTCACCACGCGGCCGGGTCGAGGCTCCCAAGCCGGTATCCGCGAAACCTTCAAAACTGGTTCCGCGGGACGCAAGCAGGGCGGCTTTTTTCTTCCCTCGTATTTCTGACGCATTAGACGCACCCCACGTTTTTGTTCTCACTTGAAATGCACAGCCGCCCCCGAAAAAAACCTCGTTCTCAACTCTTTCCTCGA
The DNA here is from genome assembly GCF_000422565.1 of Desulfovibrio aminophilus DSM 12254. Lineage (NCBI taxonomy): Bacteria > Pseudomonadati > Thermodesulfobacteriota > Desulfovibrionia > Desulfovibrionales > Desulfovibrionaceae > Desulfovibrio > Desulfovibrio aminophilus. The sequence goes on from NZ_AUMA01000018.1 coordinate 52,944, forward strand.
CGCATTTTGCCCTCGACCTTTCAGCGCAGCCCTGGCCGGTCTGTATTCCGCCTATATTCCGCCGGACCGCCCCTCGTGCCTGACCGTTCTCATCCTGCCTGCGCCCCCATCCAATCCCTCGCCCGCTTCTTATAAATTTTTCCCTCCGGTTGACGTTTCCACTCCAATTGGAGCTAATATGAGCAAGTAATCACATTATGCCGGGGGGCCCATGAAAAACATCAAGCTCGCCATCAAGCTTTTCGGAGGATTCCTGCTCACCGCCGCCATCACCCTGGCGGTGGGCGTCACGGCCTTCGTCCAGTTGTCAGGCCTCGCTTCCCAAAGCGCCGGGATCGCCACGGGAGACCTGCCCGGCGTACAGGAGTCGCTCACCGTGCGTGCGGAAATGTACGCCGTCGGGCAGGCGCTGCGGACTCTCATGAGCGCCGAGGTGGGACGCGAGGACCGTGCCCGCCAGTTCGCGAACATCGACAAGGCCAGGGACAGATACTCCTCGGCCTTTGATGCCTATGCCGCCCTGGACGTGTCCCCTGAAGCCGGGAAGCTCTTCGAGGACGTGAAGAGCCGCGTGGCCGAAACCAAGTCCGCCAACGCGAAGGCGCTGGACATGGCCAAGCGGCTGGCCGAAAACGACATCCTGAAACCCGACGAACTGCAGGCGGACCTCCAACAATTCCGCGGCGACCACTACAAGCTGGAAGCGATGTTGGCCCAGGCGATCTTCTCCGGCAAGAGTTTCGAGGGCGGGGAAGACCCCACGGCCTGCGCCTTCGGCAAATGGATGGCCTCGTTCAAGACGGAGAACAAGCTCCTCACGGAGCAATTGGAAAAGCTCAAGGCCCCCCACGCCGCGTTCCACAAATCGGTGGCGGACGCCAAGCAAGCCGTCCAGGAGGGGGATATCAACCGGGCCAAGACCGTGCTGCAGCAGGTCACCGTGCCCTCCGCCGAACTCGTCTTCGAACATTTCCGTGCAATGCGTGAGGAGGCGGCCAAGGCCCAGGAGCTCTTCAACGGCATGGCGACCGTGCTTTTCGGCGAGTCCCGGGAACGCACGAACAACGTCATCGTCGCTGCCAACAAGCTGGCCGAGCACCACAAGGAAGAGGCCCAGAAAGCGTCCAAGGCCATGCTGTCCGACGCAGCCGCGGCCAAATTCATGACCCTGGCGGGCGTCGGCGTCGGTCTCGCCCTCTCCGTGCTTCTGGGGATATTCCTCACCCGGGCCATCACGGGTCCGGTTACCAAGGGAGTGGCCTTCGCCCAGGCCATGAGCCACGGCGACTTCACCAGCAGCCTGGACATCGACCAGAAGGACGAGATCGGCGTGCTGGCCCGCTCGCTCAACGAGATGGCCGACCGCCTGCGCGAGGTGGTGGCCGACGTGCGCGGGGCCACGGACAA
>NZ_AUMA01000019.1 GCF_000422565.1 Desulfovibrio aminophilus DSM 12254
TGGTCCACCAGGCTGTTGAGCGCGTCCGGACGAAGGAACACGCCGCCCAGCACGGCCTGCTCGGCCTCCAGGGCCTGGGGGGTGAGGCGCGCGGTCATACAGCACTCCCATGATCCCAGGCAGCCCACGCGGACTCCCTAGAGGAGTAGGCTCCTGCACTCGCCCCGCACCCCCCACACGCCACCCAATACATGACAGGGCGGCCAAATTGCGTGGACTCCAGACAGCCGCATCCACCACAAAAAGGACACATCCGATGCTCTCCCCCCAGCACGGCCTGCGCGGCGCGGCGGCGCTCATCCTCCATACGCTCAGACTCCCATGCCTCCTCCCACAGTCTGCGGCTGACAGGGCTCCGCATCGGATTGGCCTCCAGAGGGATGCCGGAGAGATACGCCCGGCGGCCCTTAGCCCTGGCGTTGGCCCAGGTGGCGCGTTCGCTCATGCGGCCTCCTGGAGTGGATAGGGATAATCCACCTGAAAGAACCCCAATCGACCAGGGCAGGGCCAGAATCGCAACGGCAGTGCATTGCTCACCTTCCACCACCACTTCCCCGGCTCACACCACGGGGAAATTCTCACGTCAGGGTCTGTTGCCCTCATGAAGAATGAAATGGTGGCCACGCCCACGATGCCGCCCAGGTCCAGGGCCTGGGACATGGGGTTGAGGGTGTGCCAGGGCAGCAGCTGGCCCGTGGTCCGGTTGTAGGCGAGCTGGGCGGCCTGCCAGACGGGCATGGACGAGCCTCGCCGCGAATAGTCCGGCTCCCAGGGGCACTTCCGCGCTGCGGCATGGATGAGCACGGGCACATTCAAATACTTGGTCGGCGGCGACCAGGAGCGGTTTTCGACGTCCTTGAGCCCCAGGGCGATCAGCGCGGCCCACGGCTGGCGGATGGAGAGGGCGGGGAGGATCATTGCACACCCGCCGATGGGGCGTGGCACACTTCGCCCGCCAACTCCCACGAGGGGGACTCTCCGCAACCAGGACAAAGGGTCGGGGCGCTCACGACGCGCCTCCCATCACCTTGCCGATCACGCACCACGGCTCATGGCCGAGGTAGGGGTTCCGGCGGCAGCGCGGGCATTCGCCGTCACTGCACCACTGCACCTCTGCCAACGCCTCGCGCAGGGCGGCAATCTCGGCCCGGAGACCGCCAAAGGTGCCGGGCCGGTCGGCATCTTCCAGGGTGATGCCGTACGTCTCCTGGAACGCGACATAGGCGCTCTTGATTTCTGCGATGTCCTCCTGGAGCTTGTCGCGTTCGGCCACGACATCGCGCACCAGGTCCACCAGTTCATGCAGCGCGGCGCTGGAGATGCCTGGGAACTGGGCAGGATGGAGAATGCGGATCAGTAGCGACTCAAGACGCGGATCGACGGGCATTGTACACCTCCATCTCATAATCTTGCTGGCATTCGGCGCAGCGCTCGGCGTCCGGCACGGCGGCCAGGCGCGCCACCGGAATAGGCTCGCCGCATTCGCGGCAGCAGGGAACGCCGTCGATCCACTCCGGTCCCCGGCCGGGCAGCCGGTTGGTGACCCGGCCCAGGGCTTCGGCGTTGTCCAGGGCGATGGCCAGCTGGCTCAGATCCACTTCGTCAGCCACGGCGACGCCTCCAACTCTTCGCCACCCTGGCCACTGCCCAGCCGAAGCCGACCACCAGAGCCAGGCCCAGGGCCAGGCCCAGAACGGCCACAATCTCCAGCCCGCGCGCGATCTCGTGCATGGCTACGCCCCCGGGGCCACGGGCCAGGTCACGCTGCCCGGGAATCCCGCCTGGCCGGTGATGTCGCGCAGCTCCTGGCGGTAGGCGGCCCAAGCGGTTTTGGTCGCGGCCGGGAGCGGGCTGTCCTGCAACTGGGTCCAGTCGCAGGCTGTGAGCAGGGCGTCGCGCTGGGCGCGGATGGCGGCGGCCTGGTCGGCTTCGGTGGGCTGGTTCGCGGCGGCCAACAGAGAGGCGAACACCTCGTCGGCGACCACCCGTTCCTCGTAGTCCGCCGCCTCCCCGCCATAGTCCGCCACAGCCTGGGAAATGAGTCCGCCGAGCGGATCAATGCTCTGTGCGCCGCACAACGCGCCATCAGACTTACGGATACAACAGTACATTGCTCCCCCTATGCCGGACCGATCAGCGCCTGGACCGTCGCCATTCCAGTGGGCGCTCCATCTTTGCCCCACGTGACCGTGAATTGATTGTTGGCCACGGCAGTAACTTTTCCAGCGATATAGTTGCTGATATTGTAAGGGCCAGCCCATATACTGTAGGCCCCCCGCCCAATCGCCGATCCGGTCATATTAATGGCGGCCCATCGGGTCGTCAGATCGTCGAACCCGACCGACCCCATATCCCCGCCAGCATTGGCGCTGAAGTTGAACCGCGCCGGGGTGAAGCCCCAATTCCCGGTGACGACCTGTGTCCCGGCTGCGAGGCTCAAATCGCGCGTAAAGGACACCAAGACCGGCGACGCGGACGCCCCTATCTCCGCCCACGCGCCCCAGGTTCCGTGGTGCCGGCAGCGCACATATGTCTTCCCCGTGGTCACATTGGTCGCGCGCTGGATCAGGTTGTTGACGTTGTAGGCGTGGACCACCTCGAGGGACCACGGCACCGTGCCGGTGACCGGGAAGTGCGTGCAGGAGGCCGCGTAGACGGCGTAATACCCGGCCGTGGTCAGCGAGTCGCAGTCGACCGCCGCAGTGATGTAGATCGTGTCCCGCTGCGCCTTGAGCGTCGTGCGCGCGGCCGTGTCGTTGGCGTCGTCCAGGAGCGTTTTGATATAGTCGGAGACGGTGAAGCCGAACGCCGCCCACGTGGGAGTGGCGGCGACGAGCCGCCAGACGCTGCCGTCGTCCACCTGCAGGGCGATCTTGTTGATGTCGCCGGAAGTTATCCCCGTGGCAGCCGCCCTGGCGGCCGCGTTGGCGAAGACCCAGCGGAAAGGAGTATGCACCGCTTCACCCGAAAAAGACCTGTGGATCGCACCCATCAGACCACCTCGAAAACATTTTGAGTAACGCCGTTGATAGTTTCGACCACCGGCTCCTCCACCCCATTCACCATCTCGACGACCTGCTCGTATATCCCGCTCAGGTTGTCGCCGGTGAAATCCACGTCCACGACCTGGCCGTCCGCCGGGTTCGACGATCCGCTCACACAAAGCTGGTAGAAGAAGCCAGTTTCCAGGCCCGGCACGTCGTAGGCCGGGTATTTGGTCGTGGTGACGAACGTCCAATCCGTCTCGCCGACCCTGCGCTTCCAGACGTAGAAATCGATGGCCGCGCCGCGCCAGAACAGCTGCAGGCGCTGCTGGTACAGACCGTCGATATACCGCTGCGACACGGCGGCCCGCAGGCCGCGCACGGCGGCCAGGCCGGTGGGGGGCAGGGACACGGGTTCCTCGCCGGAGTCCTCATAGACCTCGGCGGCATACTCCAATCCCTCCACGGCGAACCGCATGCCGGTCGTCCGCCGGATGCGATCCACCCGGAACAGGCGGATGTTGCGCTCGGCCTCGCCCACGGAAAAGGCCGCGTCCTTGGCCGGAGCGTATTGCAGCGGCGTGGCCAGCACCACCTCGTCGGTCTCCGTGGCCACGGACACGACCGTCAGGGTCGCCTCTTCCACCAGGGCCTCGCCCGTGTCCTCGTTGCGCCGGTCCTGGTGCATGATCGTGATGACATAGGCCGTATTGGGCTCCAGGGTGACGGGCCGGTCCAGGGGCACCCGCAGGAGCGTCGCTCCGGCGCGGATGAGGCCGGATTGCCCCCACTGCATCACGTCGTTGGCCACCTGGACGACGTCGCCCTCCTGGAACCCGAGGGCCTGCCAGGACAACGTCTGCCGCCAGGTTCGGGACAGGTAGCGGTTGCAGCGCATGAGGTAGTCGCCATAGGCCCTGGCCAGGGTCACGTCGTTGCAGGCGGCCAGGGTGTGGCTGACGATCTTGGGCGGCCGGGTGAGCGTGTTGTACCAGGGCCCGGGCACGAAGATCGTGGTGTTGCCCTTGTCCTTGTCGAAGTAGGTGATCTGGACGCCGTCCGCGCGTTCGGACGCCTTGATGTAGCCCAGGCCGCAGGAGGCGTGGACCGTGTTGCCCATCGTGGCCAGGAACCCCTGCTTCGGCGTGGACGCCGGGCGGTCCGAGATGCAGCCGATCCGCGTGCCGCGCTCCACCACCCGGAACCGGCCGAAATTGCCCACGTGGCCCAGGGCCGTGAGCATGTCCATCGGCGTGTCGAAGTACATCGACCCCTTGATGCCCTTGATGTCGTCCCACTCGGCCGCCGAGGCGAACTCGGCGAGGATCACCCGCGACGCCTGGAAGCCGCAGCCGTACCTCCGGGCGCGGACCATGTCGTAGGCCATCCAGGCCGGATTTTCGGCCGAGCGGCGGGCCAGGCCCGATGGGATGTAGGGGGTGAGGTCGCCGCGTTCGAGCTGCGCGCCCCACAGGTAGGCATTATCCGCGCGGTCGCCGAGGATGGAGGGATAGACCGCCGCCTGGATGAAATCGTTCGCCGCCCCGGTCGCGCCGCCTGACATGGTCTTCTTCACGGACACGCGCCACCAGTCCGACGCGCCGACCTTCTCCAGGGTGGTCATCGCCGGGGCGGGGTTCGTGATGATGGCACCGGTCGCCGGATTGAACTCGATGTAGACCACGCCTGCGGAGACGCCCGCGACATACTCGTACATCTGCACATGGACCTTCGAGGACGTCCCGGCGGCCACATGGACGCTGAACGTGAAAACGCCAGACTCCCCGGCAACCAGCGGCTCACGCTGGAACACGAACGCCTGTTTCCCCGCCTCGCTCGACGTGTCCTGAGCCAGTTGGCCGGAAGTGGTCCCGTCGGGAGCCGCTTTCGCGGCGGGGGTGATGGTCGTGTATGCGCTCCGGAGCCAGGTCGACGCCGTGAAGTCGCTGGAATCCGCGAACAGATTGTGGGCGGGCAGGGCCAGAGACGCGTCCGCCGGGACCGGCACGGTCATGCACAGGACGTCGCAGGTGACCACCGGCTCGCTGGAGGACAGTTTGTCCGTGGCCAGCGCGCGCACGGCCAGCAACGCCGAATAGGGATAACGGAAATCGTCCGGAACGATCTCCTGCATGTATTCGAAATAGGTGTCGTTGATGTAGTCCGTGCCCGACGGCGGGATCTCGGCCAGCCGGACCCGCACGTCGTACTGCGCCGGGGCCAGGTCGTTGATGCGGTAATAGCGCATCACGGCCGTGCGCTTGGCGGCCGTGATCTCGAAGGTGTTCCAGACGGTCCACTCGGTGGCCGAGGCCGTCTTGTACTGCGCCTCGACCTTGACCGTGGTGTTGGCCAGGGCCGTGCCCGAGACCTGGCACAACGCCGGGCAGGTGATGCCGATGCCGATGGAGTGGATCCCGGTGCCCATCGTCCTGGCCGTGCTCCACTCCTGGTCGCGGGAGAGCTTCAGGGACAGGCCATGCTCGTACACCCCGTCGTTGAACCAGGGGATGACGTCCTGCCACCTGGTGCCGGGCCGGAAGACGGTTTCAACGGAGTCGTAGTTGGAAAGCGGGTTGCCGTCGATCTTGATGTTCTGGACCGCGTCCACCGGGCCCTCGCCCAGAAGGAACAGGAGGTTCAGGTACTGCTTGTCGCCGTCCGTGGTGATGTGCCGGGCGATGCGCTGCGGCTTGACGTTGTGGCAGTGCCCGTAAGGCTTGGGCACCCGGCCGCCGGGCTGCACCGGGTTGGTGGTGGACGAGTCCCATTTGTAGGTGGCGGACTCCTCCAGGCCGTTGGACGCGATGGCGGACGACTTGCCCGCCGAGGACGGGGACAGCACCGTGCTGACTATCCCGGTGACGGCCAGGGACACCACACCGGCCATGATCTTGCCGAACATGAGGCCCGCGCCCACGCTGGACATGATCCCGGCGTTGAAGGCCCAGACGCCGATGGCCTGGCCGATTCCCGGGGCCAGCATCATCATGCCCAGACTGACCACGGCCCCCAGGCCGTCGCTGCCGCCGTCGCCGCCGCCGTCGCGCGGGACGACCCGGAAGAAGACGCTGTCGCCGGGCTGCACCTCGTAGCAGGCGGCCTCGAACTCGGTCAGGACGCGGCCGTTGACGCTCACGCCCAGGGCCAGGCCCTCGGGAATGGGCATGCCGGTCGGGGCGTAGTCCCGAGGCCGACGCCCGAACTCCCAGGCCGCCCACTCGGAGACGGTGCGCTCCGGAGCCAGGGGGTTGGGCATGACCGTGACGAGCACGTCACCCAAGGGGTGTTTGGCCGCGCTCACGGACGCCCTCCGGCCCAGGCCTTGATCTCCTCGACCTTGCCCGCGAACTCGGCCAGGCTGGTGGACTGCACGCCGCGCCGCCGGGTGATGTGGATGAAGTCTCCGCCGCCCACGTAGGTTCCGAAATGGGACCGGGCCCAGGCCGCGCCCGGGGCCATGCCGCGCAACACCACCACGCAGGGGGCTTCCGGAGCGTCCAGCGTCCGCCAGCGCGGGGATCGCGTCTCGCGGGCCCAAACCTCATGCACGGCCGCCGACCTGGTGCAGCCGACGCCGAGGTCCGGCAGCTCCACGCCGTACAGCCGGTGCGCGGCCATGACCAGGCCCCAGCAGTCGTAGAGCGGGCACCTAGTGACCGGGTCGATCTCACCCCGGCCGTCGTCCCGGAACAGGGCCGTGAACAGGCGGCTGAAGTCCGGGCTAGACATGGGCCCCCTCGATGGAGGTCACCGGGAACCCCCCGAAAATCACACTGTTGATGTAGGTGCCCCGGCAGGTGGCCAGGTTCCGGTCGCAGGTGGCCACGTGGGGGCACTCCTCGACCTGGGTCCAGGGGCAGTATCCAGTCAACACGGAGCGCGCCGGGAACACCTTGCCGAACAGCCTGTCCGCGCCCACGGTGACGAGCACCCAGCGCATGGGCTCGGGCACGTCGATCCCATGCTCCTCGAACCAGTACTCGGCCTCGGGCTCGGCCTGAGCCAGCAGATTGGAGTTGACGTTGATCAGCCGCATGGGAATCGGTTCGCGGCCGTGGACCTTGCGGTAGTCCTCGAGCTGCTCGACGTGGCGGAGCATGGCCCCGCTCACGTTGGAGACGCGCATCGTCAGTTCCTGCGCCTCGCCGCCGCCCTCCTGGATGTCGTCGAAGTCGAACCAGATGTGGTTCCAGATGGTGCCGCTGCCCGTGGGCCACTCGATGTCCTCGGTGTTGCGGACCACCCGGATGGTCTCGCCGTAGGACAGCTCGATCTCCAGGAGCCAGAGGTAGGCCCCGGAGCCGTGGCGGGATTGCTTCTCGATGATGGACAGCAGCGACGGCATCAGCTCACCCTCTTCATGGTCAGGGTCGCGCTGTAGCCGGGCTTCCCTTTGGCGGTCGACCACTTGAGGGGCTGGTCGCCGGAGAGCCGACACGTGAGGATCTGCCCGGTGTTGGGGTGCGCGTACTCGAACGTCCCGGCCCGGCCCTCGCCCCGGACCCAGGCCTCCAGGAGGTCCAGGTGCTCCTGGGGCAGCCCCTCCCAGGACGCCTGCATGGGGGTGTTGGCCGGGGCCGTGAACATGGGCCGCGACCCGTCCTGGCCTCCCGCGTAGTCCTCCTCCAGACGCGGGTCGTACACCCCGCCGGTGAGGCTGTTCGCTCGGCGGATGTTGGGAAACGCCATCAGCCGCGCCCTCCACCGGCGAGAAGGAACGTCCTCATGAGTTCGGTGTCATGATGATATGCCTGGAGCCACACCGACGCGACCCAGCGTTCCCCGTCGAAGCTGGACTCCTGGCGGCCGACCCGGGCGGACACGCCGTTCTCGGTCTCGACGTAGACGTTGAAGATCGGCGCGGCGGGAGCGGTCGAGCCTCCAGCGCGGCCCAGGGCGGCCATCTGCTGCGGCGTGAAGACCCATTCGTCGGCGCGCAGGATCGTGGGCACCTCGCCGGACTTGCCCGTGTGATAGCGCGGCGCGGCGCGGAACAGATCCGCGTCCGCGAGACGCATGCGCCCCGGCGTGGCCGCGCTGCCGCCATCGTGCAGTATCCCCGCGAACAGGCTGGTCAGCCCGCCGGAGGAGGCCCACTTGGCCAGCGGCCCGGTGATCTGCTGGCGGATCATCATGCGCGTGAAGTCGGCCTGGATGGAGCGCAGCATGTCCGTGACTTCGATCTTGCCCCGCGTGGCCATGAGCGTGAACCCGTCCTCGATGTTGCCCATCGTGGACATGGCCACCGACTGCACTCCCATGAACGTGTCCGTGGCCGTGGCGCCGTACTCCCGCAGGGAGGCGTTGGCCGCGTAGAGCCAGTCGCCGTCGCGGTGGGCCGTGGCCTCGGCCAGGCGCTCGTTGATGACCTGGCGTTCCTCCTCGGTCTTGGCCAGGGTCTGCTCGATCTCCAGAAGCTGGACTTGGGCGGCGTAAAAATTCTGGGTGTGGTTGGTCATCTGGGCGTACTCGCCCCGCAGCTGGACGGCCGTCTTCAGCCGCTCGCGCTCCTTGGCCGAGATCTCGGCGGCCTCCATCGTGTCGGCCATCTGCCCCTCGACCGAGCCGGGCTGCAGGCGGGCCTTGGAGTACTTGGCGCGGATGGCCGCGATCTCGGCCTCGTAGGTGTCCACGCCCTGGAGCTGGGCCAGCTTGAGCTGGGCCTCGGCCCGCTGTTCCTCCCGCTCGGCGGTCAGGCTCTTCTCCAGGTACCCGCGCTTGATCTCGTACTTGCGGGCCTCATAGTCGATGACCCCCTGCAGCGCGGACGATTCCTCCGGGCCGGCTCCGACCATCTCCTTGCGGAGCGAGGCCACCGCGGACTCGTATTCCCGGCGCAGGGTCAGCAGCTTGGAGCCGATCTCGTCGCCCGATTGCTCGGCTGCCGTGGCCAGGAACTCCAGACGGGCGCTCTCCAGATCCTTGCGGGCGTCCAGGATCTTGCGCGTGGTGGCGTCGTCCACCGTGGTGGTTGTCTTGGGCGCGGCCAGCGGCTCACGGAAGGTGTATTTGTCGGCCAAAGCAGGGGAAACCAGCCATGCGTCAGTAACACCTCTGGCGTCAGAGAGCCTCTTCTTCTGCTTCAATTTGTCGATCTCAGCCTGGTATTGTTCCTTCTCGTCGCTGTATAAAGCGGAATCCCTCTTCGCCTTGAGAACCTCGATCTGCTTGATGATGGATTCTCCGGTTTCCATGAACTGGAGAAACTCGTCCCGGTCACCCCAGAAAGCCTGGTTCAAATCCTTCCAGTCGAGCTTACCCTGCCAATGCGCCTCCAGAATCTTGTCCCAGTCATCGGCCCAGTCCCAGGCGTAGGAAAACGCGGCCAACCCGGCCACACCAGCGGCACCGCCCATCAAGGCACCGAGGATTCCGACCTGTTGAATAATCGAGGGGAGCTTGTTCCACCCTTCCAGGATGGTCTCCAAAACGCCCCCGGCCTCAGCCCCGAACGAGACCAGGGTGTCAAACGTGTCGACGGCCGTGCTCCCAATCCCCGCCAGCCGCTCCTGGGTCTGCGGATCCTTCACATAGGCGGTGAACTCTTTCATCCTGGACGTGGCGTCCTGGACCAGCTGGCTCACGGCCGGGAGCTGGGACTGGCCCAACTCATTCTGCATATCCGCCCAATATCTGGAAAACGAGGTGATCTGCTTGCCCGCCGTGGTCATGGCCTCAGCGTACAGTGCGGAGTACCCACGGGACGCCTCCAAAACCACGTTGACCCTGGCCTGCATCTTCTCCTGCTCGGTGAGGGCGTTGGTGGATTTGTGCAACTGCTGGGCCAGGGACTTGTAGGACGCCTCGAACTGGACGTTCAGGCCGAGGGTGCGCAGGATCTCCACCTCTCCGGACTTGATGGCCCGGACCATGCTCGCGAACGTCTCGGAGGAGTTGAGCCCGGCGGCGACCGCCACGTCCTGGGCCGCACTGGCCAGCTCCGCCGCCTTGGAGAGGTCCATGTAGGCCGCCGCCATGCTGGTGAGCACCTCACGGGCCTCGTTCATGGCGATGCCCTGGGACTCGAGCTGCTTCTCAAACAGGACCATCTGCGAGGGCAGATACCCGGCGTTGCGGCCCGCGCGATTCATGCTCACGCCCAGGGTCTCGTAGCGCGCGGCCGCCATCACCGTGTCCTTGGCGAAGTCGGCCATCTTGAGCGTGGCCAGAAGGCCGAGCGTCTTGCGCAGCACCGTGTTGAACATCTCGCCCTGTCGGCCGAGGCCCTGGAAGGAGGCCTCGGCCTGGCGGCCGACCCGGGAGACCTGGGCCCCGAAGTCGCGAATGACCACGGAGCCCTTGTCGTCCACCCGGATCTCGATCCTCACAGCGCTGGTATTGCCAACAGGCATTCCACTTGTCCCAGGTCTTCCCACTCCTCGGGAGTGAGGTCGTCAGCTTCCATCGGGTATCCGGCCATCTTCAAGGCATGGAGCCGGAGCATCTTCCGCGTGTAGTCTCCCAGATCCCCGGCTTCCGGGCGGCGGCGCGAGCAGTTCCCGCACGCCCATTCCAGGTTGCCGCCGAACTCGGCCGCGCACTTCGCGCGCTCCTCGTCCGTGCAGCCCGCCTCCCGGAGCCGCCGGAGATCCTCTAGGAGTTTTTTCCGGGATCCTCCTCGGCCCCGGCATCGGCCCCGGCTTCACCCCGGGGGTCGGGTTCGGGCTCGGGCGTGGGCTCCAGGGCGGCGGCGGAATGGTCGAAGACGCGGGCGGCCAGCAGCTCCACCAGGTCGCTGGCCTGGTCGGCGACCACCGACTTCCAGTTGGGGTCGTAGTGCGGCGACTTGGGGTCGCTGGACATGGGCACCCAGGATTCGCCGGGACCGATGCGTTCGAAGTCCCCCTCGCGGAATCCGGTCAGGATCTCGAAACCGTAGCGGCGGCGGGCGTCTCCGATGTTCTGGATGACCTTGTTGCCCTTGCGTTGCAGGCTCATGTTCTCGTAGTTCACCTTCTCCCGCGTGGTGGGCATGCGGTAGTAGAGCACGATCTCGGTGCCGGACAGGTTGTCCTGGACCACCAGTTCGTTGCGCGGAGCGCCGAGGCGACGGGGCATGTGGTTCTCCTCTCTGTTCTCAGGTTGCGTGCAAAACTACGCGGCGTAGGCCGCGACCTTGTTCTGGACCCGGACGATGACGCTGCCGTGGGTGTCGTCCTCGAGCACGGTGAGGTCGCCCGCCTCGGCCAGGCGCTTGCCGTCCACGGACGCCGGGGCCGTCAGTACGCCGAGGCGCGGGAAGATGATCTCCACCTGGTAGTTCTTTCCGGCCTCGTACTCCGCGCCCACGGCCAGCAGCCGCATGCCCACAGTGTCGTTGGATTCCATGTGGGCCTGGACGATGAAGTCGCGCAGCTCGCGGGAGAGCTTGAGCGTCTGCACGCGGCCCTCGCGGAAGGCGCTCGTGGCGTACCCGCCGCCAGCACCGGGCCGGAAGCCGATCTGGATGTTGTTGTTCAGGGTCCATTCGATGGACTTGATCTCCGAGGACAGGGTGCGGCCGCCCTGAAACTGCGTGCCGTTCCACTTGCCGCCGAAGGCCACCTGGAGCTGGGCCACGCGCAGGGGCGACTCCTCCACCCGCGAGGGGAACTGGCACCAGGCGGGTTCGGTGGGGGCGTAGAGCACCTTGTAGCTGATCACGTCCGTGGCCACGCCCGGAGGGGTGATGGTGATGATCGCCGGGGTGTCCGCCGACACGGCCGAGAAGGGCACCTCGGTCCAGACGCCGGGGGTCAGCTCGGCGCGGATCCGCTGCACGTTGTCCATGCGGGTCTGCGCGTCGGCCCCGTGCACGCCGTTGGCGGCGAGGGCGAGGCTCGCGGCGTTGACGGCGGCCTGCACGGTCTCCTCGGTGACGGAACGGTCGCTCTTGCCCGTGCCCTTGAGCGTGCCCGTGACCTTGACCCAGGAGTCCTCGGCGAAGGAGGCCGTGACCTGGTCCACGAACATGGACACGAACCGGCGCTTGTAGACGGTCTTGCCGAAGCGCTGCCCTGCTGTGAAGCTGGGCAGGCTGCGGTCCAGGTCCACGTCGCCGTCGATGGGCCGGATGGTGTGAAGCCACCCCGACCCGGAGGCGGCCGCAGCCACGTTGCCCAGGGCGTATGCCAGCAGGAAGGCGAAATGCTGGGGCTGGGCCTTCTCGAAGTTGAACGCGCCACTGGACAGGGAACCATTGTCGTAGATGGCGTCGGCCTCCTCCTTGCCGCGCAGCTCGTCGGCGTTGGACTCGCGCCTGGGGTCCAGGTTGAGCACGTCGGTCAGGCTCACGAGCATGGAGGTGTCCAGGGTCTGTGCGACGTTGATGCCCGTCTCCCTGGCCCCGGCGGACACGGCCACCAGGTTGTGTGTCGCCCTGTGCGATCTCATGGTCTACCCCTTGCCGGACTTGCGCCCGGTCTTGCTCGCGGGGGCATCGGCCTCCGCATCGTCAACGGCCTGCTGTACGGGCTCGAAACGGCCCGCGTCTCCGGCGGGCACCTCGTCGTAAGTCGCCCCATGCTCAAAGCGGCGTCCGGCCAGGGGGCCGTCCACCGCCGTGAACTCCGGGGCCGAGGCCTTGAGCTTGTAGCGTCTCACGGCCGGTCCTCCTCGTTTTCGTAGTTGAAGGTCAGGACGACGCGCTGCAGCATCTCCTTGTCGTCGCCAACGGTCTCGCTGGCGGCCTCCGCCGGGCAGAACACGCCGAAAAATCCGGGCAGGCCCAAGGGCTCGTCGGCGAGCGCCGCGCGCAGCTCCCGGGCCCAGGACAGGACGCCCCGGACCCCGGCCTTGTCCCCCACCAGGTTGGCCTCGGGCTTGGAGTGCTGAACATAGACGACAGCAAGCACGGTCCTGGTCACGCGCTCCATGTCTCCGGCCAGCTCCACCCGCGCGGTGCCGCCGTCCTTGACGCCCACGCACGGCGGGCGGCAGCCCTTGGGAATCAGGTCCAGGTGCGGCGTGATGTACACGTCCCCATCCCGGATCCCGACGAGGGAGGCGCGCAGGTGGTCGCGCATGGCGATCAGCAGCCGGTCCATCAGAAGTCCTTCATGCCGTCACGGCTGAAAAGCCGCTCGGGATTGTCGCCGGACAGGCGCGGGGCCTCGGCTGGCTTGGGCGTGCCGTCGGGATCGCCGAGCCCCAGGGAGATGGAGCCCTTGGCCACCTGTTCCAGGAAGCGAACGGCCGCCTTGTAGCGCTCGGCCCGGGCCTCGGGAGCGCCCATGCGCCGCGAGAACAAGTTGTAGATCGCGATGTCCACCGCGATCTTGCGCAGAATCGGCGGCACCTGGCCCAGCGGCAGCCCGTAGCGGGAGCCGAGATAGCCGTCGATCTCCCCGTCGGCGTCGGCGATGGCCTTGTCCACGCGGGACTCCACGACGATCCCGGCGTCCTCGTCGTCGGTCAGCTGGACGAGGACGGCCTCGTCCAGCTGGTCCCGGATGTCGGCCGACAGACAATAGGCCACGGCCTACTTGCCCCCCTTCTTGGAGGTCTTGCCCTTGTCGGGCGAGGGCGGCTGATCCCCGGACCCCGCATCACCCTGGGGACCGGGCGAGGGTGGCTGATCCCCGGGCCCCGCATCACCCTGGGGACCGGGCGAGGGCGGCGTGGCGGGGGCGGCGGGCTTCTTCGTGATCTTGACTTGAAGCATGGTGTCGGCGGACAGGATCTCGATCTCCTCGGAGGTGAACCGGCCGTCGGGGTGCTCCACCCACTGGTCGGAGTGGGCAATGCCGCAGCGGCGGAATCCGTCGCGGTTGGCCTTGATGCTCACGGGCATATGCGTCTCCTTCATGGAGCGGGGCCGCTCATCGCGGCCCCGCGTTCAGGTTGCTAGGCCAGCCAGGGCACTTCGAGCAGCTCGACGGTGTTGGCCCACTCGTTGCTCGCGCCGCCGGTGGTCAGGGCGTTCTTGATGACCTTGCGGGCCGCGCCGATCAGGGTCGGCGGGACCACCAGGTGGGTGGGCACGATACCCAAGGGATCGTCCTCCTCATTCTTCAGGCTCATCATGGCCGTATAGGCCGCGCCGAAGGAGTCCGAATCCAGGGTCTGCTTGGAGCCGTAGGCCAGCTGCCACAGCCCGTATCCGGCGTTCTTGCGGTCATCCACGCCGTAGGTGAACTTCTTGCGCTTGAACACGCTCTCGCTCGTCGGGTCGTCCTGGGCCACGAACTCCGGCTCCTTGCGGCGCTGGAGGATGAGCGGCTTGATCGGCTGGGACAGATCCAGCAGGTACCAGGGGGTGCCCGCG
Source organism: Desulfovibrio aminophilus DSM 12254 (assembly GCF_000422565.1). Taxonomy (NCBI): domain Bacteria; kingdom Pseudomonadati; phylum Thermodesulfobacteriota; class Desulfovibrionia; order Desulfovibrionales; family Desulfovibrionaceae; genus Desulfovibrio; species Desulfovibrio aminophilus. The sequence continues at coordinate 14,233 of NZ_AUMA01000019.1, forward strand.
CCGCCGCCGAAGTTGGAGACCGAGGCGTCCCCCACCGGGTGATCCGTATCGAAGAAGTACTGGCCGTCGTAGCAGACGCCGGTGAAGCCGTTTTTGAGCAGCTTGAAAACCAGCTGGTCGGGATGCACGGCCGCCGAGTGGGCCAGGCCCTGGATCAGGGGCGGGTAGACCCCGATCTGATCGTCCTCGATGCTGTCGCGGTCGACCTCCACGGTCGCCTCGAAGTCCTTGTTCGTGATGGTGTAGTTGAAGGCGCTCAGATCCTTGACCACGCGCTCGCCGACCCACTCCCGCATGGCCGGGAAGTTGGCGAGCCACTTGTAGTCCACGACAGCGCCGGTGCTCACGGCCTTCATGGCCACGAGCGGCCACATGGATTTCGCCCCGGCGAAGGCGGCGGCGAAGATGGTGTTGAAGCTGATGTAGATCCCCTGCAGGGACGCCTGATTGATGATCATCGTCGTTTCTCCTCTGTGCGCCGGGCTAGGCGAACTCGATCCAGACGCCGTCGGGCTCGACGCCCAGGCATTTCCCGGCCACGATGCTGTTGCTGGCCGCGACGGCCACCGTCTCGGCGTCCTCGACCATGACGTTGCCGCCGATATTGGCGACCGTCACGGCGCTCGTGCCGCTGTTCTTGAACTTGAAGAGCTTTTTGCGGCGGATCTCCACGGACCGGTCGCCGTTCTGGCCGCCCGTGTTGTCCACCCGCTGCTCGGTGCGGCCCAGAATCTTGAGCCCGGCGGTGTTCGAGGCCGGGACCACGTACCCGGCGGCGTTCAGCGCGGCCATCTTCCCGGCCTCCAGGAGCGTGGACGCGGCCACGCCCAGGACCAGACTCTCGCCGTCGCGCATGGGAGTCTTGCGGTCAGCCATCTACTTGTCCTCCTTCCTGGGACCGAACTTTTCCCAGGTTTCCTTGCCGATGCCGCACATCTTGTTGATGCTCATCTGCATCTCGTCGGCGGCTTTGCCGCCCAGGCCGTCGGCGGTCGGCATGCCGTCGACCGGCACCACGCTGCCGCGCTGGCGCGACAGCACCACGGCCCGGAACAGGGCCGGATCACCGGCGGCCATCTTGCGGCCCCAGGCTTCCATCTCGGCCGGGCTGGCCTTGCCGTCCTTGAGCGCCTCGGCGACGAGGCCCTCGGCCTTCATTTCCTCAACCGTGCGGCTCAGGGTGGCCAGCTGCTTGCCCATCTCGCCGGAGGCCACGGCCGGAGCCTTGAGCGCCTCGATGGCGGCGACGACCTTGGCCGCGTCGGCGGCCTGGTCCAGGCCCAGGGAGTCGAGCACGTCCTTGCAGGCCACGAGCTTGATTTCCCCGGCGGCGGCCATGCCGGACTTCAGCGTGGTCAGCTCCTTGTCGGCCTGCGCCAGCTTGTCCTTGTCCGCCTTGAGGGCCTCCACGGCCGTCACGGCGTCGGCCTCGCTGGCCGCGTCGGCCAGCCCCAGCAGCTTCTTCAACTTCTCGAACAGATTCATTTCCTCGGCTCCTTGATCGGGGTTGATCACATGCTTCGCGGCCAGGGCGGCCACGTTACGCATCCTCGGTTGGTTGGTCAGGGCCACGTTGTAGAGCTGCGCCACCCGGCGGTCCGCGCGGTGCAGGAACACCGGGGAGTGGTAGCGGTACTCGCGCTTGGCGATGAGCCGCGCGCCCTCCTCGGTCCACTCGGTCCGGCCCCAGAGCCCGTCCGCGCGCCAGTCCAGCTCCTTGATCCATCCCGCCGCCGGGGCGCGCCCGCCGGTCAGGGTCTGGTGCTCATAGTCCACGACCATGTCGTGCCCCAGGGCCGCGAACGCCGAGAGCACCGATGCGGCCTCGGCGTCGCCCAACAGGAGCGGCTGGCCGTCCTCGATCACGATCAGTCCGCGCGGGGCCAGATGGATCCACTCCGGGGTCTGGCCGTCCCGCATGGCCGTGGCGTCTCTCAACACCGCCATGAGCATCGACGTCTTCACTGTCCTCGGCTCCTATCCTTCGCGTGGCGGGCATGCCCTTCACGCGCGTTTTGGACTGGTTTTGAACTAGGTCCACGCCCCTGCGGCGCAGAACCACCCGGACTCACCCGGCCGACCCGGCCACGACGAATTCCCGGATGATCTCCCGGATGTCGGTTTCGTCTTCCTCCTGGACGACCATGAAGGGCCGGGCCGGGATGGTGCCCCACGGGACGGTCATGGTCCGCGTGCGGCCGTATTTCCCGGGCGTGATGCTGGTCACGCTGCCGAACTGGCCCTTGGCCGCGCCGAATTGGTGGACCGCCGCGTGGACCTTGTTGGTGCCCACAATCGCGGAGGCGGCCGAGGCCTGGGCCGTGATCGAGCCCATGAGTCCGCCGCCCATGCCCCGGACCACCAGGGGGCCGCCGGAGGACCGGCGGCGCGCCAGGGTCGAGGGCTTGAGCGGTGCCCAGCGCTGGGGCCTGCCGCCCACCTCGAAGTTGCGGATCACGGACGTCCGCAGCAGCTCGCCCGTGGCCCGCATCGCCGGGGTCAGGTCGGCCATGCGCCCGGCCACGCCGGTCAGCTCGGCTTGGACCTCGTCGTCCGTCCAGGTGAGGGATGCGCCAGCCATGCGGACAGGTGTAGCTGGTCCCGCACGGGATTGCCGGAAGCTGCGCGAACTATGCAAACTTTCGGGCTTGACTCAAAAAAAGACGGGCGTATATTAGAAGCGCCTTGCACCGCGAGGGCCGCGCTCCCCGCGACCGGTGCCGGGCGCGCTCCCCGCGCGGGGGAGAGTCGAACCCCATGAGAGGCCGGGAAACCGGCCTTTCTCATTTTGAATGCAACAGCATGCCGGACCGCTGGGCTTGGAGATAGGCCTTGTCCTTGGTCAGCGGTATCATGGTCCAGGCCTCCATGAGGCCCTTGCGCGCCTGGGCCACGGCCAGCAATGTGCGGTCAGGTTCGACCCGCACGACCCTGATGAGCCGCTGGCGCAGGACGACCATCCCCGTCCCCCGGTGGCGCTCGAACGCGAGCCAGACTTCTTCGGGATCCTCCAGCAGTTCCGGCAGCAGGGGCAGATATTGGGATCTGGCGGGCGGCATATGCCGCGACAAAGTCTCGGCGTTGGCCAGCACGCTGCCCCCGCCCCAGGAATAGGCTCGCTCCTCGCCACCGAGGATGGCCCGCAGCGCGTCGTGCATCTCGGCCTGGGACGTGAGCCGTGGGCCGAGGTGCGCGCGGGGATCACGCGCCGGAAGCCGCTCGGGCCGCCCGGCGGACTCCCAATTCCCCCCGGTCAGCCGCTCCCAAGCCGACCCTCCCTGCGCCCGCCAAGAATCCATGACCTCCCGCGACAACGGCTTGCCCCAGGCCGCGCGGCCCGGGTTGTACCCCCAGCCGGGATCCACCCCCCTGGGCACGCGAGTCTCCTCGCCCGAGGCCGGGTTGACCCAATTCCGGTGCGCGGCTGCCGGGGCCTCGCGCCGCACGGGGAACGCGCCGCCCGCCTCCTCGGCCTGCAGCCGGTCGACCTGGCGCGGGGTCATGGCCACCACGCCGCATTTGCAGCCCCAGCCGTTGGGCGGGTAGTGCTCGTCCCACCAGGGATCGTCCCAGCGCAGGATGACGTTGACCCAGGCCAGGTGCTCGGGCCGGGGGTGTTCGGAGCTGGACCGCACGTAGCGCCAGTAGGGCATGGCTGCGCGCACGGTCGGGTCGGTCATGCGCTTGTAGTGCCCGGCGGAGTAGGCCGTGGACACGTTGGCCTCGTAGATGACCTTGGAGCGCCAGGCCCGCCCTCCCTTGTGCGCCCAGCCGTGGCGCTCCACCAGGGCGTCGAAGTCCTTGCGGAAGGACTCCAGGGTGGTTCCTTCGGAGATGGCTTTGTCCACGGCCCGGCGCAGGTCGCAGAGCAACCCGTCCTTGACCGCCCCGGCCACGGTGAAGGCCCGGGTGTGCATGCCCTCCCACAGGTCGGTCCAGGCCTGGGTCGGGAGATCCACCTTGTCCCGGAAGTACCGGATCGCCTCATCGAAGGGCAGCGAAGAGTATTCAGCGCTGGCCGCCATCGAACCGTCCAGCCATCTCGGCCAGGGCCAGGGCTTCCTGCAGCACCTGGGTCAGCTGGTCCAGCTCGAGCCCGGCGTACAGCCCCAGCAGGCGGTCGCGGAAGTCCTCCAACGAGGTCGCCTCGGCCAGCAGATCCTGGATGCGCTCGACCATGCCGTCCGTCGCGCCGGACTCCAGGAGCCGATCCGTGATGGCGGCGACCGTGGGCGCTCCGGTGGGGTCGTCGGCCTGGGGGGCCGGACGTGCGGCGCGGGGCGGCTCCCGCCGCATGGGCGCGGCCGACAGCGCGGGGCGCAGCGGGGTTTCGTCCTGGGCCCGCAGCGGCACCCGGAATCGCTCGGCCACGTGCTCCTGGGAGATGTCCACGCCCATGTCGGCCAGGGCCCTGTACACGGTCGCCACGGTCGCGAGATCCTCGGCGGGTTCGGCCTGGATTCGGAATTTCGGGACCGGTGCGTCCCAGCCGAAGTTGAACCCCACCAACGGCCGAAGCAACTGCTGGGTGATGGTCTTGGACAGGGCCTTGCAGTCCGCGATCTTGAGATCCTCGCGCACCTCGGCATGCACCTCGCCCAGCGCCCGCGACCCCTCGCCGTTCTGCCCCCCGGCCTCGCTGGTCAAGGTCTGGCCCAGGACCGCCTTGCTCATCTGGGCGTCGCAAAAGCGCGCCAGGGTCTCGTAGACGTTGAGCGAGCCGTACTTCTGGGCCTCCACGAACTCGATCTCCGTGTTCCTGGAGATGATCCCGGCGGCGTCGGTGCCGATGGCCCTGACTGCGGTCAGCAGGGCGTCCTTGTCCGCCTCGCTGGCGTTGGGACTGTATTTGCCGAGGCGCAGCGGCTGACCGTAGACCTCCGAAAACCCTACCCAGTCCTTCACGCTGAAGTTCTTGAACAGGTACATCCAGGCGCAGACGCGCATGATCCCGGCCCGGGTGTCGTAGCCCGAGCGCGCCTTGTACCTGTGGTACACGAACTTGAAGGGCGGCGGATCCTCGCCCCGTGCCCGGTCCGCCTCGGTGAGCACCCGGGGCGTCAGGCTGTCGACGAACGTCACCTTCTTGGGATGCACCCAGCGGAGCGCGCGGATTCCGGCCTGGCCGGAGGACACGTCCCAGAGGATCTCCATCATGGAGTACCCCTTGGCCAGGGCGTCCAGGAGATCCAGGACGTGCTCGTCCCAGTCGGTCAGCCCTTCCAGGGCGGCGCGGCAGAAGTCGGCCACGCGCTGGGACGCCGCGTCCTGACCGGCAGGGATGATCTCGTACTCCAGCCCTTGCACGGCCAGCTTGCGGATCTGGAACTGCGACGCCAGGTGCGCGTCCTTCTCCTCCATCTCCTCGAACATCTCGGCCTGGCGGCTCACATCCCCGGCGTCGGCCGCCTTGAGGATGCTGGCCAGCCTGGCGGGAGTCATGCCCGAGGTTGGATAGGTGCTCCACCGGTCGCGCACCTCCACCGAGGCGATCTCGCGCCGCTCGGGACGCCGGACTTCGGCCGGAGTGATGGGCCTGCCGAACTGGTCGAACAGCATCAGTATGCCTCCCTGCGGCCCTGGGAGCCCCAGCGCCCACGGCCGACGGTCTTGATCTCGGCCCGCTCCGAGGCGGGGAACATCCGGGCGGCGTGCCGCGCCTGCACGAGCGCCGAGGCCGCGTCGCCGTGACGTTTGCCGCCGTCCCCGGCCTTGGCCCTGGCGTCCGGGATCTTGGGGACGCCCTTGACCTTGCGCACGGCGCGCAGGTCATCGGCCACGTCCGCGTCCCTGGGCAGCAGCAACGTGCCGTCCTCCAGGTCCGCCTTGACCACCGGCCAGTTCTCCAGGTTCCAGTTCTCCGTGGCCTGGACCTGGTCGATCATCTTCTCGCCGTACCGTTGCCGCGCGCGCTCGGCCAGGTACGCGCCGTTGCCCCGGGCGTCCAGGGACGCCCCGGAAAAGCGCGGCAGACGGTCGCAGATATAGTTGAATATCTGTTCCTGCTGGGTGAACGGGCAGTCGCGCAGTTCCACCAGGAACGGCGTGGAGAGGGTGAGATCCTGCATCTCCTGGAGCGGCCACTGCACGGACAGGTCCAGGGTGCGGCCGAAGTCTTCACCGAGCCAGCAGGGCCGGTCGTCGGGCAGACTGGACAGCACGGGCAGCAGATGCTCCTTGCACCAGTCGGCCACCTCGCTTTGACGCGCCGCGTCCGGCCAGTCCACGAAGTCGCGGCTGGGCGGGGCCCAGCGCAGCACGGGCACGGGCCGCATGGCGGCCTCCACCACGGTGCGCAGCAGGTAGGCCCCGCCGCCCCTGGCGGGCACGCAATCCAGCTCCTCCTCCGCGTCGTCCCCGTAGTAGGCGCGGATGTCCTTGCGCCAAGCCTCCTCGCCCTCGGGCGCCCATGTCGTCCCCCGCACCAGACAGATGCGGCGGAACAGGCCGTCGTCCAGAGCCTCGTCAAAGGTGATCCGGTGCAGGCTGTACGGTTTGCGCCCGGCGCGGACTTCCTCGCAGAGCTGGTTGAATTCGTTTTCCTCGCCGTCGTGGGTCGACAGAACCACGACCTGGCCGCCCCACATGAGCAGGGCCAGGGCGCTCTTGAGCACGGCCCCCAAGTCCTTGTGGAACGCGGCCTCGTCGATGACCACCCGGCCCTGGCGCCCGCGCAGGTTGGTGGGCGAGGAGGACAGGGCCACGATCTCATGCCCGCTGGCGAACTTGATGCGGAAGGCCAGGATGCTCTTGTCACCAGCCGGGTCGTCTTCCTCGAACAGAAACTCCTGGACCTCGGAGCAAACCTGGTTGAACTGCCGGGCCCAGTCCCCGCAGGTGCCGATATACTCCCGCGTCATCTCGCGGTTGTACCCGAGGTAGAGCACGTCCATGCCGTCGCGGCCCTCGGTTGCGGCCGTGAGCACGTCGTCGGCCGCCTCGGCCCAGGTCAGGCCTATGCGGCGGGACTTCTCGCAGATCTTGACCTGGCTCTTGTCGGCGACCCAGCGCTGCTGGTAGGGCAGCAGCACGAACGTCTCCTCCGCCGGGCTGGTCTCCCTGGTCCTGAACTGTCCAGTCATCCCTTCACCCCCAGGATTTTGCGGCGCACAGCCTCGGTAGCCTCAAGCGATACCCCCTTTTTCCTCGCGCCTGTGGGGGTGAGCGCCTCGGCCCGCATGCCACGCACCATTTCCACGGCCTGGCGCAATTCGCGGACAGTCTTCAAATCCACAAGCGACGGATCGGACAACATCTGCGACATGCGGATGGCCAGGGCCTCCTCGAGGGCGGCCACCGCGTCGGCCTCGGTCTTGATCTCGCGCAACTGACGCGGGACGGCCGCGTTCTCAAGTTGCCTGCCAAGGCGCGCGGCCTCGGCCTGCTTGAGCGCCAAGGACTCCAACCCGGCCACGGCGAATCCGGTCTGCGGGTCGCGCGTCTCGATGAGGGCCTTGAGCATCTGGGATCGGGCCAGCACAGTGTCCGCGCGGATGTCGGCCTCGGCCTTGGCGATCTCCTCACGCTTGCCCTTCCAGCCGTAGGTCTCGGCCCAACGCTTGAGCGTGGAGGCGGCCACGCCCAGGCGCTTGGCCACCTGGTCGAACGTGAGCCGGTCCACGCAGTACAGTTCCTGCGCGGCGAACACGGTCTCCGGCGGGTGTTCGCGGCGGCCGTTCACCGGGCGTCCCCCAGTTCACGGTCCAGCACGGCCAGGCGCTTGTCCAGGCCGCGCAGTTCGGCCAGCACCTGGTCCAGGCTGATGGCCCCGGACAGGATAGTATCGGAATCAATCCCGGCCACGTCCTCGTCCACAGGCAGGGCCATACGGATCTGCTGCCGCAGGGCGGCGGCCTCGTTGGCCAGGCGCATTCGCTGCTGCCGCAATTCCACGCGCTTGCCGAGATTCACCGTGCGTTCGCTCATTCGCATCCTCCGATCCCGATTCGGGTCTTGATGATGGTGCCCAGCTGTTCTAGGGCGCGGGTGTTGCTGGTGATCACGTCGACAAGCCCGTCGGCGTGGCGGTTGTACTGCTTCACCAGTTCGACGTTGTCCCTGTAGTACTGGTCGGTCGCGCTCTGGTTCCCGCCCAATTCCCGCAGCAGTTTCTGGGTGTCCCGCTGATAGGCGGCGAGTGTCGTGCGGTTTTCCGCCCGCAGCATCTCGACCATGCTGTTGATCATCCGGCCCCGCAAAAATTCGATGAACATGATGGCGATCACCACCAGGGCTGGACCGGCCAGCACCAGGAGCACCACGCCTCCGGGGCCGATCTTCTGGAGCACGTTCGCGACGACTTCCAGGGAGTCGATGAGTCGCGTGATCTGGCTGGGGTCCACTACCGCGCCTCCTTCCAGGCTTCGATGAGGTCGATCAGGGAGTTGAGCTGGCTGGCGATGTCCGCGCATCGCTGGCCGTTGGCGTCCGCGTTGGCCAGCAGGTCCGCCTCGGTCACTCCCTCCAGGAGTCGCGGGTCAAGGGGATCGGCGGTTCCGGCCGCAGGAGCAGCTCCTGCGGCACCGGGTTCGCCGGGCACGGCGCGACCACCGGGGCCGGAGGCGCGGAGCGCCTGATTGAGCAGGCGGACAAAGCCAGGATCAAACACATGACCAGCAGCAGCGCGCGCATAGGCGTCGATCTCCTGTTTGAGGTTTCTGGATTCTGCGGCGTGGCGGCGCTTGGCCTGGGCCAGGTCGCTGGCCAGCCGGTCGGCGGTCTCGGCCCGGGTCTGATACCGCTCCCGGGCCTCGCGTTCGGCGGCGGCCACCAGGGACCAGCGGTCGGCCAGTTCGTCGGCGTGGTCGCCCTTGAGCGTGGCCAGGGCCGCATCCCCCTTGGCCGTGGCGTAGGAGTGGCCCAGCCAGGCCCCGCATCCGGCGGCGGCCAGCAGGGCCAGAAGCACGGCAAGGGCCAGCAGGGCCTTGGGCATCTTGGTCAGTGCGTCGAGTCCGATCATTTCAGCACCCCCCGGCCCCAGGCCGCGTACAAGGGTTCGCGCCCGGCGATGCGGCGCGGATAGCCACGGTTTTCGGTCCAGGCCGCACGACTGCGGCCCGCGTTGACCTCGGCCACGTGGCCGTCCCAGCGGCCCGGGTCCAGGCCCCGGGAGCGCGCCAGGCGCTGGTCTTTATAGATCCAGCCCAGCCCCCCGTTGTAGCTGGCCAGGGTCATCTGCCAGCGGTCGCGCTCGGACGCGGCCGTGATCCGCGCCAGAAGCCAGGCGTCGTAGGCGCAAAGCGCCCGCAGGGCCCAGCCCGGGGACCAAGCGTCGGCCCGGCCCAGGTCCGGCCGGATCTCGCCCATCCACTCCCGGGTCGCGGGCATGAACTGCGCGAGGCCCTGGGCCCCGACCGGCGACCGGGCGGACTCGTCCCAGCGCGACTCGGTGTGGAGTTGGGCGGCCAGGGTGGCCACCGGCGCGGCCAGACCCAATTCGAGACGAGCCGAACGGATGAGCACCGAGCGGTAGCGCTGGGCTTCGCGCGGGATGGAGGCGGCGTCCGCCGGGAGGGCCAGGGCGGCCAGGATGATCAGGGCCACGGCCAGGGTGATGGCCAGGGCGATCCAAGAGGAAAGACTGGAATCGTTGAGTTGCGGTGCGCCCAGCGTCGGCCGCTGCATAGCCGCGCAGACGTCGTGTTCTTCCCTGAGCGTGCAGTAGCGCATGATCACAACCCCAGGGCCAGGCTCAGCGCGCCCACGGCCACCATGACCGCCTGGCGCGCGCAGGCCCCGACGAAGGCGGGAACGCAGCCCGCCGCGATGGGATAGTCGGGCTCGCCTGCGGCCCCGTCCCCCCCGGAGCGCAGCCAATCCTCGTCGAGGTAGCTGTCCGGCTGGGCGTAGGGCCAGAACCAGCGGTCCAGGTGGTAGAAGACCAGCCCGCCTAGGGCGGGCAGGGCCAGTTTGTACAGGATCACCGGCATCTGTTCCGGCGCGATGTGCCCCAGGGCCAGCAGCAGCGCGGTGGTCGCCGCCAGCAGCAGGGCGTGGCGGTGACGTTCGCGGAAGGTGCGCGGGGACTGGATGGACATGAGGGCCTCCTTCCCGCCGCCCGGTGAGCCCCCGGGCTCGGGCGGCTCTCGCCCGGGGACTCGGTCGGGGCGCACGCATGGGCGTGGCGGATGTGGTAGGCCCTATGGATAATCTAGAGAGGCGGCGATTGCCGGAAGGGGCGCGAACTATGCAAGGAATCACTGCCAGCTCGTCTTGCACATCTCCTCGCGCACGGAGGCCGAGGAGACCCGGAGGGGCTTGTCCGGGTGCCTGTCCAGCACCCCCCCGTCGACCAGCTCATAGATGCGGCGGGCGCTGACGCCCAGGCACCACGCGGCCTCATCGACCCGCAGCCAGGCCTTGAGACGCACCAATTCCTCCGCCGGGACCGCAGGGAGGTTCGCAATGGCCACCGTGAACCTCCTGCCCGTGCCCGGCAAAACAAGTTGGAACCCCGCGCCGCCGACGCGGCTGCATCTGCGGCGGCACCCCAGGCAGAGAAAGCGCGTGCCCTTGGTGAACCAGCTGGCCGCCGTCGGTCGGGAGCAGCGCAGTTCGTCATAGACCGCCCCGGCCACCTCGCCACGGTAAGGCGTGTACCCCTGGGCCAGTACATCCAGAACATCTTGGACCTGCGACATGGCGCACCCCCTTACGATAAAACAACCTCCAACGCCGCCCGGGCCTGGGCCCGGAAAAGATCGTCGCAGCGGCGGCAATCCCCGCGCACTGAGCACCGGGAGCACGCCGTCCGCTTGATCGCCTCGAACATCTTGGCCTCCGGCCCGGAGCGCCCCTCCAGGGCCTCGCGGATTCGCGCGGACTGGCGGGCCACGTCCCCGCCGTATGTCCCCGCCAGAATCATGTAGACCGTGGCCCGGTTGACCACCCCGCGCATGGCTCGGCAGAACCGATGTACGGTGCGGTACTTGCCCACGATCTCGCGGCGCAGTGCCGCGATGTCCTCCGGCTCGCTCACACGGCGGCCCCGGCGGAGCGGCGCTTGGCCTCCACCCGCTTCTCCAGGTCCATGACCAGGCGGCGGATGTCCTGTTCCCGGGCCAGCCAGCGCAGGGCCTCGACCCCGAACTCCCGGCGCACCCGCGTGTCCAGGGACGTCATGTCGTAGCCCAGCTCGCGCCACATGGCCGCGATGTACCGCTTCACCTGGGCGCGCGGGCCATCTGGGATTTCATACCAGTCCGAACGCCTGGAGGCCGCCTTGGCCTGGTAGCCCGGCTTGTTCCGTGGCTCGGTACGCGAAGTGAACTGCGCGCCCTGGGCCGCCAGGTGGTCCACCAACTTGATCAGCTCCACGCCCGTGAGGTCGGCCGAGCTGGACTTGCCGTACTTGGCCATCAGCAGATCGCGCCAGGTCTCGTCGTCCAGGCCGATCTGCTTGCGTCCCAGGTGGACCTTGGCATAGAGCCCGCGTCTCTGACCGGGCGTCATGCGGGGAGCGGTCTTCATTCTCATCTCTCCTGCAAAATTAATCGGGTTCGCCATCAACCGAGAGGATCGCGTGGACACGGGAGCGGCGCAGCTCGTAATTGGCGTCCTGCCACCGTCGGCGCATACCGGCCTCCCGTCGCCCCCAGGCGACTTCGCCCCCAGGGAACCTTTCCGCGATGTCGCGGCAAGCCGAGACGATCTTGTTCCACCGGATCATGTGCCACCACAGAGCCTCGTAGACCTCGGCCAGCCACGACAAAGCCTCAATGCGGTCGTGAAGCGGGCAGACCTGGAGATACGGGCACGACGGGCACATGGCCTGCTGGCATCCGAGATAGTCGATCATCAGCTTGGGGTTGCTCATCCTCGCTCCTTCGTGGTCTGCACATCGCTGGCCGGGACATGGACCAGGCCCCGGCCCATGAGGACCACGGCCACATACCAGCGCCCGTCGAACCCCCGAATGGGCTCGCCCGCCACGCGGGTCAGATCAAACAGCGGGCCCACGCCCTCGGCCGTGCGGCCGTTGAGCACCCGCACCGGCTGCCCGGGCCGCAGGTCCGGGGCCGCCTCTTCGGCCAGCTTCGGGCCGCCAAGGCGCTCGGCCAGGAGCGCGCCGATCCCGGCCGCGTCCAGGTACAGGCGCCCGCCGTCGGCCGCATCCAGCCAGCGCCGGTCGAGGCGCACGCGGTAGCGGCCTCGCGCACCGTCCGGCCACTGCTCGGACGGGAACATTTCAAATTTCAGGGTCAGTTTTGCGCCGTACCAGACGCAAACCGACTTCCAAACCTTGCGGCGCTCGGCCATCACCAACACCTTCCGGCGTGGCGTTCTTCTCGTTCGATGCGCCGCCGCATCTGTCCGGGCATCCGGGCCCGGCGCTTGGGGTTGAGCCTGGCCTTCGGGGGGCGCGGGTACAGGACCGTGATCACGGTGTGGGTGTCCCTGCTGGCCACCACGCGCAGCCCGCACAGGGACAGGCACACCGTGCCGGGCTCCAAGCCCTGCTCCACCTTCCCGGAGAACACCACGGCGGCCAGCATGGGCACCGTGACGCCGCGCTCCTCCATGCGGCTGGCTGCGTGTGCGGTCAGGGGCAGCATGTCAGCTCCGCGCCGCTCGTCGTGGATAGGGCAGTGGCGGGTGGTCATGACTACACCGTTTCCTCGTTCAAAGTCCGGTAGGTGTGCACCTTGGAATTGAGATTGAAGACACCGAAAAAGGCATCCAGCGACACGCCACAGGCGTCGCAAATTCCCTGGACGGAATTGCCGCCGCGACGAATCGCGTCCAGCACCTCCTGGCGCTTCTCCTTGGGGAGAGCCAGCGCCGCCGCCTTGCAGCGGGCCTTGTACTCCACACGGTACTTCCGGCGTTCCGCAGGCAGATCAATGCCCGCGACCTTGGCGGCGGCACGAAATTCCCGACGCAGCGCCGCGCGTTCCTTCTTGGTCTCGCAGTGCTCCAGACGATCACTGATGCGCACCAGCATCTTCCGCGCTTGTGCTTGTTCTCGGCGCGTGGTCATGGCTCTACCCCGACAAGCACCAACGCTTTTTCCGCCGCACTTTGCGCGCCGAACAGGTCTCCTCGCACAGCGCAGAGGATCACTTCGCGGAGGCCCTCGATGAGGATATTCCGGTCCTTGTTCCCGGCCCCAATCTCTCGCTCCAGGCAGTCCGGGCAATGATGGGGGTCCGGATACCCATGTGGGCACTCTTTGTACTGTATCGCCATCTACGCTCTCCCTCGGCTGCTCATCAGGCCCGGGCCGCCACGCCCGGACGACCGCCCCATGCGGGGCGGTTTCGCTATTTGGCGAACGTGATCGCCGTGTCCTCGCCGAACGTGTCATTGATGCCCATGACCGTGACGACGGCCATCTGTTGCGCGAGCGTGCCCTCGTCCTCGCGCTGGACCGGCGGATCAAAAACGACGCGCACATCGACGGCCCCGCCATCCTCGTTGTCCTGGAAGGTGACAGTCACCTTGGCCATCAGGCGACCGCTTCCTTGAGCACCTTGGTCATGCTGAACTTCACCGCCGTTTTGGCGGGCACCTGGATGGTCGCCCCCGTGCGCGGGTTGCGGCCCTCGCGGGCCGCGCGCCGCACGGCCTTGAGCTTGCCCAGGCCGGGAAGGGGCACCTCGCCCCCGGCCACGAGTTCGGCGGCGGCCACGCGGCCCAGGTTGTCCAGGACCAGTTCCACCGTCGTGCCCGGCACGTTCGCCGCCTTGCTCACCTGGGACACCAGTTCTGCCTTGGTCATGGTCTTCTCCTTCGGTTTTCCGGCTTGCGCCGTGGGTTATTGGGTTTTCGTCAGCCGCGTGGCTTCCCGGCGCATGTCCGTGGCCTCGCCGCGCATGTGCACGGGGATCAGCCGCGAGACCCGCAAGGACTCCAGGAATTTCGCCTGCCGCCGCGTCAGGTTGGTCAACTGCGTGAGCTTGATGCGGGCCTCGGCCAGGGCGTTGTCCTCGACCGGCGCGCCCTGCTCGGCCGCCTGGGCCTGACGCTCCAGGTCCAAGGCCACGCTCCGCATGTGGCCGGGCAACAGGTTGGTCTCACGGGTGTCGCGGACGAACCGCGCAAGTTTCCGAACCAGGGCCTGAAACATGAGGGTGCTGGACTCGGCGTCGCGCAGCGCGCGCACCAGCCCCTCGCGCGGGGGCGTGGCCGGGGTGGCCGGGGTGGATTCTTGTCCGTCCATGTGGCCTCCTAGACCGCCGCCATATCCAGCGGGATGGGGTCATACCGGCCCGAGGCCGTGCGCTCGTACACGCGCACGTAAGCCTTGGTCCCGGTCACTTGGATGCTGTCGCCGATGGCCCGCATGGCCTGCTGCCAGCGTTCGTCGGTGATCTCCAGGCGACGCAGGTTCAGGATGCGGCCGGTGTTGATGCGGCCTTCCTTGTCCACCTGGAACGCCTGGTCGATGAGCGCCTGCAACTCCGAGCGGGCCCCCTCGGTCCAGTCGCGCAGGCATTCGTCCACCAAGGCCTTGGCCGCCTGGAGGCGCTCGTCGAAGGTGATGTGCTCGGCCACCTGGCGGACGATCTTGAACCGGCCGTCGTAGCTCGTCAGGCTCACGTTGCCCTTGTCCCCGCCCAGCTTGGCCCCGTACTTCTCGGCCGACAGGGCCACGAACGCGCCCACGTCGCCCATGAGTTCGGCCTTGAGCCGGGCCAGGGCCTCGCGCATCGCCCTGACCTTGGCGACCTTTTCCATGACCAGCTCGTGCCGGGCCATGTCGATCTCGCGCACCTGGTCGCGCGGGATCAGGTGTCCCTGGGCGTTTTCCATGTATCCTTCGGGCATGTTCTCCTCCCTCACTGCTTCATGGCCAGCGGCGCGGCGGCGTCAGCGATCGCCACCACAGCCAAGGCCACGCGGGTTTCGAGGTTCCGGGCATCCTCGGCCGCCTGGTCTAGCACTCGGCAGGCCGAGCGGATGATCTCCCACTGTTCCTGGGTAACGCCCCAGGCCAGCTCGCGCAGCTTCAGGGCCGCGCCCTTGATGTTCTCGTGGATCATGCGTCGTCGCCTCCGTTGTCTCCGCTGCGCCAGACGACCTGGCCCAGGTTCGGGTCATACAGTTGTTTGATCCGTTGGATCATGGGCGGCCGGGGCCCGGTGTAGCGCGAGGGCACCCAGCGCCAGCGCGATGCCCCGCCGGGCTTGGAAATCCGGGCCAGGTATCCGGCGCGGCAGAGCCAGATGCAGTACTGCCTGGCCTCGCACTGGGCCACGGCGATCCCGGCCGCCAGCACTCGTGCCGTCAGGTCGTCCACGTTGAACTCCTTGAGCACCCGCATGGTGCGCCAGAGCGCCTCGCGGCCCTGGCCCGACGTGACCGGTCCGCCGTCCTTGCGCAGGCGCGGCGTCTCCACGCCCATGTCCCGCTCCAGGCGGTAACGGACCTCCCGGTCCGTGGTGTCGCGGCTGACGACGCCGCCCCGGGCCAGGCGGTTGAGGTAGTCCCGCGTGGTGGCCCGCAGCGTCCGTGCCGCGTCGGCGATCTCCTGAAGCGTGCCCCCGCGCACCGTGCGCAAGGCCGCCCATATCCGGTCTTGGGGACCGAGGCCCCCGGCTGGGAGCAGATGCACCGGCCGCCGCGCCATCAGATGTCCCTCCGAGCGGCGCGGCCGGTATAGAAGGCCAAGCCGGACAAGGCCGCCAAGTCCACGGTGTCCAGGCCCAGCTCTGCGGCCCGTTCCCGGGCCAGTTCCAGGTTGACGCAGATCCTCCGCGCCGACCCTTGTGACAAATCGTGGATGCGCCGCAGCAGGTCCGCGCCCATGCGCACGCCCGGGCACCAGAAACGGGCCAGCTCGGCCGCGTCCTCCAGGCTGGCGGGCTGGGCCGCCACCCAGTTCAGGATGCGGCCGTGAAACCGCTCCCAGCGCTCCAGCTTTCCGGGCAGGCCCTCCTCGCCGATGAGCATGATGGCCGCCCGGCTGGCCTCGTAAATATCCTTCACGATCTGCGCCAGACCGCGTTCCACCACATGATCCATCTCGTCGATGATGAGTGGGCGACCCGAAAGCGCGAGCTGCTCGGCCGCCTGGTCCGCCATCTCCGGGATGGTCCGGCCGGGTTGGATGCCCATCTCCTTGAGCATGGCCGTCAGCATGGCCTTGCGCGTCCAGGTGCTGCGACCCTCCACGTAGTAGGCTCGGTGCGCGTTGGCAGCCACCACCGCACCCGTGGATTTGCCCCAGCCGGACGGGCCGTGGAAGACCACCAGGCCGGGCAGATGCCGGGGCCGGGACATGGCCCGGTCCAAGGCGGTCAAACATATTCCCACATTCTGGAGCGGGGCCATTGGTTCCATCGTCTGCGTCATGTCTCCTCCCTGTCAGTTGGCCTGGGCCACGCGCGCGCCATAGATGCGCTCCATGGTCCGCATGGCTCGGTAGCCCGAGGTGTTGGGGTAGGTCTGATGCCAACGCTTTTCCTGTTCGGTCACGGCCTCGCCGGAGGCGATCCGGGCATCCAGTCGCTTCCAGCGCGCGTCGATCTCCTGCGGGGTCTCTTGCTTGACGGGCATGGGCGTCACCTGGCCGGAGCGCACCCGCTCCAGGGCGGCGGCCTCGGCCGCGTCCAGGGGCCGAGCCTGGGGAGTGGAGGGCAGGGCCGCGCGCCTGGCCTCCACGGCCTTGACCGCTTCCAGGGTCTCCAGGCGGCGCTGCGCCTCGGGCAGGACCACCCGCTTGAGCATCTCCCCGGCCGTCGAGGCCACCAGCTTCTTCTGCTCGGCCTTGTAGGCCAGCTTCTGTTGCAGGGAGGCCTGCTGTTCCGGGGTGCCCAGGATGGCGGCCATCGGGTGCTCGGCCCCGTAGGTCCGCGCCTCGCACATGAATTTCCCGTCCGTGTCGTAGACCAGGATGGTGTCGGGCTCCTGGGGGTCGTAGCGCACCACGCATTTGTGGCGGCGGTCGGAGAGCATGGGGTGGTAGTAGTGCCGCCCGCGCAGGCTCACGCCGTGCTTGGTGATCCCCTTGACTTCCTTGGAGAGCATGAGCAGGTCCAGCCGGGCCAAATCCACGCCGGGGCCCACTCCCAGGCTGAACACGTCGATGGGCGCGCGGCCCCTGAGATGAGCCGCCCGGCTGGGACGCCGCACGTACTCGTCGAACCACAGCGCCAGGGCCTTGTAGGTCTCCTCCAGGGTCAGGGGACGGCCGCCCATCGCCGCATAGGCCCGCCGATGCACGTCCTCGCCGCGTTTCATCCGCGCTGGCTTGGCGTCGATGCAGTTGCCGGTGTACGAGGGCGACCAGACCTCAAGCTCATGCAGGGTGCCGAAAAACCGCTCAACCGGCTTGCTCTGGCCGTGGTACGGCTGGGCGTGGACCACGTGCATGTCCAGGTCGTCATAGAGCCCGTTCATGCCCACCGTGGTCCCGGTGTCCTCCAGCAGACTGGCGATGCCGCACTGCCGGAAATCCGCGACCCCCGAGAAGAACCGGGCCCGGAACGCCTTGCCGTTGTCCAGGTAGGCCACTTTCGGGGTCTTCCCCAGGGCGATGCAGGCCCGGCGGAACGCCGCCGCGATGCACTGCACGTTCTCCGTAGCCATGACTTCCCAGCCCACCGGGTAGTTGCTGGCCCCGTCGAACCACATGAGCAGCGTCATGCGGCAGGGCTTGCCCGTGGCGGGATTGATGGACTCGAAATTGAGCGTGTGGCCGTCCGCGATGAGCACGTCGCCCACGTTGATGAGGCTCCAGTCCCGGCGGATGGACCAGGCGCATTTGTCGTTCCAGGCCTTGGTTCCCTCGCGGACCATGACCCAGGTTTGGTGGCACTCGCCGATGTAGCGGTCCAGGAAGCGGCGCATGGTGGCCTCGGACGGAATGGGCGAGAGGCCCTGGGCCCGCATGATCTTCCCGGCCTCGCGCACCGCGACGGAGATGGCAGGGCTGTTGGGGTTGAGCGCCGTGCGCAGCAGCACCCGGCGGTGCTCGTCCGTCAACACGGACTGCCCGCGATGCGCCAGGCCCCGCCGATCCGCCAGCACGAGAACTGATCCCTGGCGCTCCTGGGCCACTTTCCAGCGCTCCAGGGACTGCCACGACACCTTGCCCAGGGCGTCCAAAAGGTTGGGCCAGCCACCAGCGAGGTACGCCTCGACAAAGTCCCGCTTCGCCGCCACGGTCGCGCCGTGCCGTCGCTGCCATTCCAAGTACAGTCGGATCAAATCCGCCTTGGCCAGCGCCTTGGCCCGGCGCGCGGCGTCCAGGGCCTGGGCCGGAACCGGCGCGCCGGGGGCCGCCGGGAGCTGCGCGACGGCCAGGGCCGGGGAGGTCTCGGCCAGGGCCTTCTGCTCGGCCACCCGGATGGCCAGCCGCGTGGCCTCGGGCATGGACGCCACCAGCCACTCCCGGCCGCCGCCTCGGCCCGCGCGGGGGCGGGACTTCCAGGACTCACGGGTGGCCATTCTGTGGACGGCCCTCACCGGGCGGTCGAGCAGCCCTGACAACTCCGTGGAGCTATATGATTCCTTGATGGTGGACATTGGAGACCTACGCGGCGTCCTTTCGATTCCGTTTCGGCTTGGGCTCTCGGCGCGTACCGCCCCGGAATGCCGGACCGTTGTCGATAAGCACGATGCGCGGCGCACAAAACGGATTGTGCATCAACATCTTCGCGATCTTGACCTGGTCCATCACGCCACCTTCCCTTCGGTGTCAGCCGCTTCCGTTTGATTCGGGTCGAACAGATATTTCTCCGGCACACCCAGCTCCCGCAGCCGGTCCAACACCAGGGCGGAATGCTTGTTCCCGTTGATGGTCCCGGACACGAGTTGATGGCAGACGCCCAGCTCCCGGGCCAGATCGGCCTGGCTGATCCCATGCCCGTCCAGGCATTCCTGGATGCGCCGCCGGACCTTGAACCGCGCCAGGCCGCACTTCAGCCGCACCCCCGGCATTCTCTTCGCCTTCATATGGATTCCTCCAATTGCTTCTTCTTCCTCCGTGCCTCCCGCTCGGAGACACAAGCCCGGCCATAGTCCCGCAGCTTGCGGTCCTCGGCCGTGAGCACGTCCAGGCCGACCACGCGGAGCAGCATCCGCAGGGGATCATAGTTTTTGGTGGCCAGACAAAAGACCACCACCGCCAACAGCGAGGGGGTGTGATCCCGGTCCCCGGGCGAGAGCCACTTATCCAGTGTGTCCTTCGAGATTGCCTTGACGTTCCCGGCCGTGAGCCGGACCCCGGCCGAGACTGCCACCGCGTTGATGCGGTCCAGCAGGAGCTTGCGCCCCTCTTCATCCGCCCCGGCCGCGCGGTTCATCGCGGCCCGGACGGAGGGGATGAGTCCGGCCAATTGGCTCATGCCGTCGTCATCAAAGAGGGAGAGTTGTTTCATGACCTCGCCGTCCGCTCGGGTTCAGGGTCGACGTCCGATTTGGATTCAAGGTCGGACGTTGACCCGGGCAAGTGGGGCGGGTAATGTCAAGCCTGCTAGGGACTCGGCTACCGCCCACGAGTATGGTTTAGGCAAAATAATGGTCATGGTCAACCATAAAAAAGGTGTCAAACTTATTTTTATGTTTAAAATATATTTATTATAACAAAATAAAAGAGATAGATGATAAATACACTGTCCAACTATCTGTCCAGCTTCGAGGAGTGAACTTGGACACCACGTTAGGCACACGACTTAAAGAACTCCGCCAAGGGATGAGCCAAGCTGCTTTCGCGCGCAAGCTCGATGTAAGCCCGAGCGCGATCGGGCAATACGAACGTGGGGAGCAACTACCTGGCGCAGCTTTTTTAATGGCTGTATCCAGACACTATAATGTTAGAGTCGACTGGCTGCTGTTCGGCGAAGGTCCAAAACACCCGGACTCGGGCGTAAAGATGGAGCACTTGGAAAGCCAAGCTGACCGAGAACTCGAGACCTATTTGGAGTCTGAGGGAGTGACCGACCGAAAAGCGCTGGCGGAAGAAATGGGGCTGTATAATAAGGATCGCGACGATTTTTTTAAAAATCTGTCCTTGGGGCGCATGGTTGAGCGTCTAGTGAAAGAAAATGGGGAGTTAAAGCTAGAAAATTTACAGTTATCCATGCAATTAGACGCAGCACGTAAAATGTGCCTCAATTACTATAAAAGCCTACAGAAGTATCGTAACGGTGGGGAGCCTCCTGGTATGTAGTTTTAGTGGGGCAAAAAACAAAAGAATATGGAGGTAAAATGCCTCTTATTCCTTGTCCAGAATGCGGAAAAGAAGTAAGCACGAGCGCCAAAATGTGCCCGCACTGCGGGCTGCAAAACCCTATTTATGTAAGGAAAGACTCTGATGGTAAAATAATTACAGGTGGGAGCGAAGACGTTAATAAACGAAAAAATAAAACTAAGATCGGTTGTTTTTCCTTGGTGTGTCTAGCTATATTACTAAATTCTATATTTGGTGGTGGCGAGAAAAAGCAAAAAGATATTTCCGCAGCACTAGATTCCAAACAGGCAGTTACCCAAGTCTGTACGCCAGAACAAAAGCAGTCAGCATCAAACATACTTTTGATACTGCGTCAACGTGGGACGCGTGAGGTCGTTGGAGGCGGTGCTTGGTATGATTGGCGTGAAAATTGGTATGGGATGGATTTCCAGCGCCAGATGGATACGATGAGACTGATAGCCGACACGGAATATTGCGTAAGTAATGGGAAAATCACCCATATGCATATAGATTTTAATGGGGAGCATGTTGCAGAAGCAACCCCAACCGGCGGTATCCGTGTCCTCAAGTCTAGGCCATGATTCTATTTCGTTTTTTGCGCCGGATAGTGCGCAATAAAAGAGTAAAAAAAAGGCCCTAGATTTTGCGCGGGATCAGGCGCAATTTGCGGGGTTTCTATTCTCAAATTGGATGCAAATTTGGTCCGAAGTAGGCCCGACATTCTCATCTTGATTTCGTGCCCTAAATTTTCTTCAACCTCCCCTCGCAGCCCGTGTCAGTCCTACATTCGTCCTACTTTTGTCCGACCCTACCTGGGTGTCTAGCCCATTCTCAAGTTAGCTGTCCCCCCATAGGAGGAAACACCTCCTCTTCCTTGAGACCATACAGGGCCGCGTCGGCGCGGGCTCCTGGACGCAGGCTGACGCCCCCGCGTGGGGGGTGTCACCCGGCCACGATCACGGCGGTTTATGCCCGAGCAGTTTCAATCCACGCCCCCGCGTGGGGGGCGTCCT
>NZ_AUMA01000020.1 GCF_000422565.1 Desulfovibrio aminophilus DSM 12254
TTGTCCGTGGCCCCGCGCACGTCGGCCACCACCTCGCGCAGGCGGTCGGCCATCTCGTTGAGCGAGCGGGCCAGCACGCCGATCTCGTCCTTCTGATCGATGTCCAGGCTGCTGGTGAAGTCGCCGTGGCTCATGGCCTGGGCGAAGGCCACTCCCTTGGTCACCGGACCCGTGATGGCCCGGGTGAGGAAGAAGGCCAGGACGACGCCGACGAGCGCGGCCAGGAGCAGCCCGACCACCAGGACCACGGAGGCGGCCGAGAGGCTCGCCACGGCCTGGTCCGCGATTTCCTGGGTCTGCGTCATGCCCGCCGTGGCGGTGTCCTGGGCCGCAGCCAGAATCTGGCGTCCGGCATCGCGGCGCTTCACGTTCAGATCCTGGAGCCGGGACATGGCTTCAAGCAGGGTCTGGGCGTTGTTCTTGTACGCCATGGCCGCCTCGCGCGTGGCGGCCAGCTGCTTGATGTTGGCCTCCTGGCGCACGATGGGCCGGAGCCGTTCGAACAACTCCTCCAGGGTGCGGAAAAGGGGCTCCGCCTCCTGCATGAGCTTGGGGTCGTTCATGGCCTGGGACTTCCAGGCCGCCACGCGGATCGCGTTGCCTTGGTCGATGATGTCGTTGACCCAGGCGATCTTCTGGATGCGCTCGGTGTGCTTGTCCACCCCCGCGTTCTCGGCCAGCTCCTTCTTCTGGGCCGTCTCCATGTTTTCCAGAAAACGCCGGGTGTTGTCCATGAAGCTTTGGGCGTTGCGGTTCATGTCCTCGCGGTTGGCGGCCACGCCCTCGTTGATCCGGGCTGTTTCGGCCATGAGGGCCTTGTACTGGGTGGAGGCCTCCTGGGCCTTGACCGCGCCCTCCTTGAGCTTGACCAGCTTGGGGAACGCGTCCGAGTGGGCCTTGGTCTGGGCCAGGTACTTCTCCAGTTCGGCCTGCTCCTTGCCCGCCTCCTCCAGGTAGTTCTTGTTGCCGCTGTATGAATACGCCCGCACGGCGTACATCATGAGCAGGGTGTGCCGCTCGATGCTGTTGGCCATGCCCACTTCCGGCACGTACTCCCGGGCCAGCCGGGTGGAGTCGCCCTCCACGCCCTTCATGCTCACGATGGCCACGCCGCCGAGGATGGCGGCGATGAGGATGAGCGCCCCGAATCCGATTCCCAGTTTCACGGCCAGCTTGAGATTGTTCATGGATCCTCCCGCTTGTTGCCCCCTCCGCAGCGCCTGGGCCGGGGCTTTCACGGCCAGCATAGCGCGCCGGATGGGCAGGGCAAGGATTTCCGAAAAATTCTCAAACCCCGCGTGGAAGCGCCGGGAAGGATTGGATGTGAACGGTCAGAACAGGGAACGCGAGACGAGGCCCCGAGGGTCGCGGGCTTCCAGGGCGCGGCGGAAGGCGGCCTCCTGGCCCTGGTTCCGGGCGTTCTCCAGGGCCAGGGCGATCTCGTCCAGCCCGGGCTCCAGGCGGAAACACTTCAGGTCGGCCAGCCCGGCGGCCAGGCCCAGCCGCCAGTCCGTCCTCGCGCGCAGGGTCAGCTCGGAGAGCAGCCCCAGACGCATGGTTTCCAGGCCCGGGCAGGGTTCCAGCAGGGCTTCCAGGGCGCGGGTGAGGTCCATGTCTCCCGGCCGCAGGCGCAGGGCCAGGAAGAGGCATTCGGCGGATCGGGTCGGAAGGTGGCGTTCCAGGTCGAAGGGAAAGCCCGCCCGCAAGGGAGGCAGTCCCCGGCGTGGGACGCGGGCCCAGAGCGCGCAGAGGTGCGCCGGGTCGGCGGGCGGCTCGAGCAGGGCCTTGGCCGGGCGGGGCAGGGTCTTGAGGTGGCGGAACCAGAACTGCCGGGCCAAGTCGAAGCGGGACAGGCGCATGGCGGCCATGCTTCCGGCCAGATCCACGTCCGCCTCGCCCGCGTGGACGTTCCCGGCCAGCACGGCGGCCAGGGCGGCCAGGGCCTCCTCGCCGCGGTCCCCGGCCTGGGCCAGGAAGCGCAGGCGGGCCGCCAGCATCGGCGGCCAGGGCGGCAGGGAGTCCAGGAGCGCGGCCATGGATTCCGGCCGCATGGGGCGGCGTCCGGCCTCCCAGAGCAGATACAGGGCCAGCCCGAGCCAAGCGTCGGCCTCCGGGCCTCGGGCGGCGTTGTCCCCGCAGGAGGCGGCCAGCTCCAGGAGCCGCGCGGCGCGATGCGCGGGCAGGTGCTCCCGAAGCACCCGCTCCCGGGCGGCCAGGGCCTTGGTCCGGGCGGCCTTGGGGTTCTTCAGCAGGGAGTCCAGCACGGCCGCCAGCTCGGCCACGTGGGCGCAGACCTCGATCTCGCGGCCGGGCTCGAACAGGGCGTCCTGCTCCGGCCCGATGTCCTGGCCCAGGACGAGGCAGCCCGCCGAGGCGGCCTCGAAGAGCCGGAAGTTGACCTCGCCGGTGATGGACTCGTTGGGCGCGAAGCGGGAGTCGCGGTAGAAGGCGATCATCTCCGGGTAGGTCAGGTCCGAGGCGGCGGAGAGCCTCGGGCCGTAGCGCCGCTCCAGGAATTCCAGGAGCCAGCGCCGGGCCGGGCGTTGGGCCGTGACCCGGCCCACGAAGGCGATCTCGCGGCTCCGGCGCTCCCAGGGCGTCCAGGGCAGCTCCGCGCCGAAGAACGGCAGGTGGCGCACGGCCTTCTGGCCCAGGGCGGAGAGGTCGACGTCCCACTTCGTCTGGGTGGAGAGGACCAGGTCGAAGAGCCTGCCGTAGGCCGCCTGCCAGTAGCCGTTGAGGTGCGGGTCCAGGGCCCAGAAGACCTTGCGGCAGGAGAGTCCGCCCAGGCCGCGCAGGAGCACGCGCGAACCCAGGGTCTCCACCTGGACCAGCAGCTCCGGCTCTTGGCCGCCCAGGGCCTCGACGACGTCCAGGTCGCCGCCGTCCGGGGTCAGGTCGGCGACGATGGCGCAGCCCAGGTCCGCGAAGGCCCGGGCCAGGACCCGGGGCGCGTTCACGAGGCAGAGCCGGGGCCGCTCCATGGTCAGGCCGTCCAGCGGCCCCAGAGGGAGCGCGGCAGGATCTTGTCCGAGCCGGTCTGGCGCAGGGCCAGCTCCCCCACGTCCAATGTCCCCCCCAGGCCCTCCAGGGCGTCGGAGAGGAGGTTGCGGAGCATGAGCGCCGAGGCGTCGGTGTTGTACATGGTCAGGATGAGAAAACGGGCCTGCTCGGAGAGCAGCTCCCGGCACTGTGCCAGGAGTTCGGAAACCTGGCGCTCGACCTTCCAGAGCTCCTTCTTGGGGCCGCGTCCGAAGGCGGGGGGGTCCAGGAGGATGGCCTCGTAGCGTTTGCCGCGCCGCAGTTCGCGGGCCACGAACTTGCCCGCGTCGTCCAGGATGAGGCGCAGGGGGGCGTCCTGCAGGCCCGACAGCTCCTGGTTGCGGCGGGCCCAGGTCAGGGCGGGTTTGGAGGCGTCCACGTGGGTCACCTCGAAACCGGCCTTGGCCGCCACCATGCTGGCCGCGCCGGTGTAGCCGAAGAGGTTCAGCAGGCGGCCCTCGCCGCCGCTTTCCAGGATCGCCCGCCAGTGCGGCCACTGCTCGGGGAACACGCCGATGTGCTTGGAGGTCTCGGTGAAGCGGGCCAGCAGGCGCAGGCCGTCCAGCTCCAGGGTCCATTCCCGGGGGCAGTCCGGGGCGAAGGTCCAGGCCCGCTCGTCGTGCACGGCCTGGGCCCGGTTCCAGGCGGACTCGGGCAGGCGGGGCCGCCACCAGGCCCGGGGTTCGCCGCGCACGACGAGCACCTCGCCGAAGCGCTCCAGCTTGCGCCGGTCGCCGCAGTCCACCAGCTCGTACTGGTCCCATTCGGAGCAGAGAACCTCGATCAGCACCGTTCGGCCTCCGGGATGTCCGGCGGCAGGCCGGGCTTGGCCGCCTGGGTCCGGGCCAGGAGGTCGCAGCGCTCGTTCTCGGGATGGCCCGCGTGGCCGCGCACCCAGTGGAAGGCGACCTCGTGGGCCGCGAGCAGGGGAATCAGGGCCCGCCAGAGATCCTGGTTCTTCACCGGCTTCTTGGCGGCGGTCTTCCAGCCGTTCTTCCGCCAGCCTTGCAGCCAGTTCTTGGTCACGGCGTCCTTGATGTAGGTGGAGTCGGTGTAGAGATCCACGGCGCAACGGCGCTTGAGGGCCGAAAGGGCCTCGATGACCGCGCGCAGCTCCATGCGGTTGTTGGTGGTGGCGGACATGCCGCCGGACAGCTCGCGGGTCGTCTCGCCCAGGCGCAGCAGGGCGCACCAGCCGCCCGGGCCGGGATTGCCCAGACAGGAGCCGTCGGTGAAGATGGTCACGCGCTCGTCGGCGCTCATGGTCGGTTTCCTTCCCGCTCCGGTTCCGGAGCGGTCGCGTCGGCCTGCCCGGCGTCCGGGCGGTCCAGGTTGTCCAGGCGGGTCCAGATCAGGGCCAGGGCCGTTTTCAGTCCCTGGGGCCAGTCCCCGGACGCCCAGTAGGGTTCGAAATGCTCGCGCTCCAGGTAGGCCGACAGCTCGCCGCCCAGGGCCCGGCGCATGAGCGGGGGGAAGGCCGCGGCCACCCCGCGGGCCTCCGGGTCGATGCCGAAATAGAGCGTTTTGGAGTCGATCTCGGTGAAGTCGGCCGCCCCCGGGCCGATCTCCACGCGGGCCTGGACGCCGAAGCGGTCCTTGAGGCTGTCCGCGAAGCCGGTGACGAAGGAGCGGTCCTCCTTGGACAGCAGCCCGGCGGGGTCCTTGAGCGCGCCGCCCGCCGTGATCTCGCGCATCCGGCGCTCGGTGTTGTGCCAGAAGGCCAGGGCCACTCCGAGGAAGACCACGAAGAGCCCGACGGTGCGCAGGAAGCGCTCCACGGGTGTGCGGCCCCGCACCAGCGGGCCGGTCGAGGTTCCCTTGCGGAAAAACATGTCCGTGCCTCCGCCGCGCAAGCTACCTTGCGTCGGGCCGCATGGCAAGATGGGAGCGGCTCGCGGGGCGGAGGCTCGGCGCGAGTTGCTTTCCCGGGCGGGCTTTGCGATAACATGCCCCGATGGGCGCGCATGCGCCCCGAGGACGCACACGATGAAGAAATGGCTGATTATCGGCCTGGCCTTGTTGTTCGCCGGAGGCGGAGTCTGGTTCTGGACCTCACGGGGCAAGGACGGAGGCATCCGCATCCTGAAGACCGCCAAGGTCGAGCGCGGCGAGGTCCGCAAGGTTCTGGAGGCCACGGGAATCGTCAAGCCCCAGGTGGGCGCGCAGATCCAGATCGGTTCGCGGGTCACGGGCATCCTGGCCAAGGTGCCGGTGCGCGTGGGCGACGAGGTGAGGAAAGGCGACCTGGTGGCGGTCATCGACAGTCGGGAGCTGAAGGCCAAGCTGGCCCAGGCCGAGGCCCAGCGCCGCCTGTCCCAGGCCAAGCTGGACTACGCGCTCAAGGATCTGGAACGCAAGCGCACCCTGGTGGGCAAGAAGCTCGAGTCGCAGAGCGTGCTGGACCAGGCCGTGCAGGCCGCCGAGGTGGCCCGTTTCGAGACCGCCGCCAACCAGGCCGCCATCGACACCCTCCAGGTCCAGCTTTCCTACACCAACGTCTACAGCACCATCGACGGCGTGGTCAGCCAGGTCACCTCCCAGGAGGGCGAGACCGTGGTGGCCGGCATGCAGGTGGCCAACCTGGTCACGGTGCTCGACCCGACCCTGTTGGAAATGTGGATCTACGTGGACGAGTCCGACGTGGGCCGCGCGGCCCGGGGCCTGCCCGTGGAGTTCACCGTGGACGCCCATCCGGGCGTGGTCTTCCACGGGACCATCGACCGCATCTACCCCGAGCCGGAGATCAAGGACAACATCGTCTACTATCGCGCCCTGGTCCAGGTGGACCGGGCCGACGCCGGAAGGCTGCGGCCGGAGATGACCACCCAGTGCAAGATCATCGTGGAGGAGAAGAAGGGCGTGCTCTCCATCCCCAACGCGGCGCTCAAGTGGGTGGACGGCCGCCAGGCCGTGTTCGTCCCCGGGCCCGAGGGCGCGGCCCGCGAGGCCCAGGTGGAGCTGGGGCTGGCCGGGCTGGACCGCACCGAGGTTCTCTCCGGGCTCGAGGAGGGCCAGGAGGTGGCGGTGCAGGTGGTCCTGCCGGGCCAGAAGAAGCAGAAGGGGAGCTGACGGTGGCCGGGCCGCTCATCCTTCTCGAGGGGATCGGCAAGACCTTCGCCATGCCCGGGGGCGAGGGCGCGTCCGTGACCGTGCTCCGGGACATCGACCTCATGGTGGAGGCCGGGGAGTTCCTGGCCCTCCAGGGCACCTCGGGCTCGGGCAAGTCCACCCTGCTGTCCATCATCGGCCTGCTGGACCGGCCCACCGCCGGGCGCTACCTGCTGAACGGCCGGGACGTCTCGCATCTTTCCGACGACGAGCTTTCGGACCTGCGCAACGCGACCCTGGGCTTCGTCTTCCAGAGTTTCCACCTGATCCCCTACGCCACGGCCCTGGAGAACGTGCTCCTGCCGGGCATGTACTCCCATGCGCCCCAGGGCCGCCTGCGCAAGCGGGCCCACGAGCTGCTGGAACGGGTGGGCCTGGGCGACCGGGCCGATTTCCGGCCGGGCAGGCTCTCCGGCGGTCAGCAGCAGCGCGTGGCCATGGCCCGGGCCCTGCTCAACGACCCGGACCTGCTCCTGGCCGACGAGCCGACCGGGCAGCTCGACTCGGCCACCAGCGCCGGGATCATGGACCTTTTCCGGGAGATCAACGCCACGGGCAAGACGGTCATCCTCGTGACCCACGACGACGAGGTGGCGGCCGCGGCCCGGCGCGTGGTGCGTCTGCGCGACGGCCAGGCCCGGGAAGACCCCCGGGACGGAGCCGGGGGATGACCCCCGGAACCCTGGCCCGGGCCCTGGGCATGGCCCTGGACGCGGTGCTGGCCTTCCGGCTGCGCACCCTCTTCGTCTCCCTCGCGGTCGCCTTCGGCATCGCCGCCCTGACCCTCATCGTCACGGCCGTGGACGGGGCCAACCGCATGGCCTACCAGATCGTGGACATGTTCGGCCCGGACGCGGCCCTGATCTTCGGCGGGAACATCAAGAAACGGGCCGTGGGCGAACGCACCCTGACCCTGACCGCGGAGGACGCCCGGAGCATCCGGCGCTCCCTGCCCGGGGTCTATCTGGTGACGCCCATGCGGGCCAAGTTCGACGTGACCGCCCGCTACGAGGGCCGGACCGCCGCCGGGCTGGCGGCCGTGGGCGCGCTGGAGGACTACACCAAGGCCTGGAACTGGCCCCTGGCCGAGGGCCGCGACTTCACCCCCGAGGACGTGGAGCGCGCGGCCAAGGTCTGCCTCCTCGGCGACAAGCCGGCCCGGACCCTGTTCGGCGACGAGTCCCCCGTGGGCCGGACCATCTTCCTGAACAACGTGCCCCTGCTGGTGGTCGGCAAGCTGGCCTACCGGGGCTTCTCCGGCGGTGGCGGCGGCCGCGAGGTGGATGATCGGGTGATCCTGCCCCTGCCCACGCTGACCAACCGTTTCAACCTGGACCGCAAGTTCTTCGTGGGCCTGCGCGTGAAGTTCAGCGACGCCACGCGCATGGAGTCCCAGGTGGCGGCCCTGAAGGCCATGCTGCGTGAACTGCATCATCTGCCGCCGGAGGCCGACGACGACTTCACCGTGCTCACGGCCGACGAGGTGCTGGCCTTCCTGGCCATGCTCAAGGGCGGGCTGATGGTCTTCCTGGGGGTGACGGCGGTGGCGGCCCTGGCCGTGGGCGGCTTCGTGCTGGCCAACCTGTTCGCCCTCTCGGTCACGGAGCGGTCCTCGGAGATCGGGCTCAAGCGGGCTCTGGGGGCGCGATCCTCGGCGGTGCTGGCCCAGTTTCTCTTCGAGGCCGTGATCCTGACCCTGGCCGGGGGCATCCTGGGGCTCTTCCTCGGGCTCTCCCTGGGCCAGCTCCTGACCCGCCTGGAGATCCTGACCATCCAGTTCTCCTGGAAGGTCTTCATCATGGCCCTGGTCGGCTCGCTGGTCGTGGGGTTGGTCTTCGGGCTCAAGCCCGCGCGGCAGGCCGCCGCGCTCGATCCGGTGGAGGCCCTGCGGGGCGGGGGCTAGGCCGCCGGGTCGGTCTGCGCGGGCAGCAGGACCCAGACCGTGGTGCCCCGCGCCTCGTCTGTTTCGAAGCCCACCGATCCGCCGTGGACCTCGGCGATGAGCCGCACCGCGTAGGTGCCCAGGCCCGTGCCGAATTCCTTGCCGTGGGTCGAGTACTTCTCGAAGAAGCGGCCGCGCACGGCCTCGGGCACCGCGCCCATGTTCTGCACCGCGAGGCGGACGAAGCGTTCCTCGCGGGAGAGTTCGACGCCGACGGTCCCGCCTTCGGGCGCGGCTTCCAGGGCGTTGGCCAGGAGGTTCAGGAACAGCGACTGGAGGAGCAGATCCTCGCCCCGGACCAGGAGCGTGTCGCCAAGTTCCGGAGGTTCGCCGTCCACCCGCACCTCCACCGCCAGGGAGCGGGCGCGGGCCAGGTTGCGCATTTCCTCCACCCCGCCCAGCACCAGGCCCAGAAGGTCCACGGACACCGGCCGCACGGCGTAGATCCCAGCCTCCATCTTGTAGAGATCCAGGGAGCGGTTGATCATGTCGAGCATCTTGCGGCTGGTCTTCTCCAGATGATCCAGGAGCTGGAGCTGGTCCGGCCGGAGATTGCCGTGGCCGCGCAGGATGCGCGGCACCGAGAGGGCGCAGATGAGCGGGGTCTTCAGGTCGTGGCGGGTGATGTGCTCCACGTGCTCCTTGAGCTCCTCCAGCTCGCGGCGGGCGGTCACGTCCCGGCCGATGGCGATGGCCTGGAACACTTCGCCGCGCTCGTCCAGCACCGGGGAGAGCCCCACCTCCAGCCAGATGATCCGGCCGTCGGCGTGCTGCACGCGGAAGGCGGCCTTGGCGTGACGCTTTTCCTGGAAGACCGGGCGGGCCAGGGCGTCCCGGACCAGCTCGCGGTCCGGGGGATGGATGAACTCCTCGGGCGGAGACTCGGCCAGGACCTCCGGCGGATAGCCCATGACCCGGATGCAGGACGGACTCATGAAGACCACCCGGCCCGAGGCGTCATGCAGGCTGATGATCTCCCCGGCGTGTTCCGTGACCAGGCGGAAGCGGGCCTCGCTCTCGGCCAGGGCCGCTCGGCTCCGGTCCTCCTCGCGGGCCTTGCGCAGATGCACGAAGAAGAGCGCGGTCATGAAGACCAGGCTCAGGAACAGGGGCCCGGCCATGAGCGGCAGGCCGCGTAGGAAGCCCGCCCGGATCTCGGACACGGGCTTGTTGGCCACCACCACCAGCGGCTCCCCGGCCAGGCGCAGGAAGGAGGCCACCACCTTGCCGGGCAGCGGACCGCCGTCCATGACCAGGGTGCCCTCGATGCGCTTCTGGGCCAGGGCCTCCAGCAGGGCCGGATGGGGGGCCTTGCGCCCCAAGACCTCCGGGATGAAGGGATAACGGGAGAGGATCACGCCGTCGGAGGAGAGCAGGGCCACGGCTCCGCTGCCCAGGTTGGCGCGGGCGTGGAACTCGGCCAGGTAGGAGGGCTCCAGCGCGGCCACGGCCACGCCCAGGAGCCTGCCCCGGCGGTCGCGCACCGGGCGGCTCACGGTGAAGAAGGGGCGCCCGGTGAAGCGGCCGGGCAGCAGCGGGCCGATGACGTGGCCCCCGTCCAGGGCCACGGCCCGGGAGAAGTATTCCTGCTGGGCCACGTTCAGGTCCGGGGCCGGGAATTGGGCGCTGTAGAGGAGCATCCGGCCCCGGGCGTCGACCAGCCAGATGGAGCGCACCTGGGGCAGGCGAGCGGCCAGATCGGAGAGGATGCGCCAGCTTTCCTCGGATGACCTGAGCGTGTTCCAGTCCTCGCCGCGTACGCGGTCCGCGGCGTGCAGCAGGCTCAGGTCCACGGTCTCCAGGGTGCGGTGCAGGTGCTGCTGGAGAACCTTGGCCGAATAGGCGGTCTCCAGTTCGGCCTCGCGGTAGGCGTTGTCCAGGGACACGCGGATGGCCACGCCGAAAGCGGCCAGCACGGCCAGCAGAGAGAGGATGAAAAAAAAGGTCAGCCGCCGGGCGGTCCGGGAGGGAGCTGGAGGGTGTGGAGAGGCTGGCGGCATGCGGTGTCCTTCCCCCGGTTCCGGCCGCTTGGGCGGAACCCGGGACGCCCTTTTGTTGTGACAGAAAGGGAGGAGACCGTCAATTATACGGATTTGCGGGTTTTTTCGAAAAGCCGAAGGGTCTGGAACGCTCCCCACTCAGGATTCGAAGGGCCGGTTTTCCGCCAGGCAGGCGCAGAGTTCGGCGTAGACCTCCCGCAGACGTTCGCGGCGCGGATCGCCGTTCAGGCGCGCCAGCAGGCGGGACGAGAGCGTGCCCTTGGTCAGCAGGAGTTCCAGGGGTTTGCGCCAGGCCGGGTCGAAGCCGTCGGTGGGCAGGGCGTTCTTGGCCATGAACAGCCAGATCTCCGAGGCCTTGCAGGAGCGGCGGTTGGTCAGGCCCAGGGCGTGCAGGTAGGCCGGGTCGTCGATGACCGCCTGATGGCCGCCGCGGATGACGTTCTCCAGGATTCGGGCCAGGGGCTCGGCCTCCCATTTCTTCTGGTCGGCCCAGTCCTGCCAGGTCTCGGCGGCCACGGCGCGGATGGCGGCCACGGCCAGGGCGGCCACGGCCAGGTCCGCGGCCGGGCACTCCTGGGTGTCCAGGACGCGGATCTCGACGGCGTCGCGCTCGAAGCGGGCGATGGCTCCCCGGGCGTTGAGCCACTCGTGGCGCAGGACGCCCTCCTTGTCATGGGGGCGGATGGCCTTGAACATGGGCTTGAGGATGCGCTTCTCGTACTCCCGACGGGTGAAGGCCCGTTCGGGCACCACCAGCCCCGCCACCTGGGGGATGCGTTCGGAGTTGTGGCGGTAGGCCTCCATGCGGCTGTCGGCCAGGCCGGTGGGGCTGCCGTCCAGGATCGGCGTGCTGGCGGAGAGCGCGGGGAGAATGGGCAGGATGAGGCGGATGGCCGCGTGCAGCCTGCCGAACTCCTCGTCGCCGGAGAAGGGCAGGTTCAGGTGCATGCTCTGGAGGTTGGCCCAGCCGTGGCCCTGGCAGTTGAAGATGCGGTTGAAGGCCGCGTAGACCGCGTTGTACTCGTGGGGCCAGAGTTCGGTCTCCCGGTTCGGGTCCATCCAGGGATGGGCCCCGCCGGGCATGAGCTGGCCGCCGATGGGCGCCAGCAGGCCGTTGGCCCGGGCCACGTCGGCGGCGAAGCGTTCCGAGAGCCCTTCCAGGCTGGGGGCCGGGCCGTTGGTCTTGAACTCGATGACGTGCAGGACGAGTTCGTTGGACCAGGCCGTGTCCCCGAACTCCACGTCCGAGGTCAGGTGTCCGGCGGCGGCTTCCAGGAGCCGGTCCGCGGCCGGGTAGACGTCCAGGGTCCGGGCGTCCACGATCATGTACTCCAGCTCCACGCCGTAGCCCTGGAAGAGATGCAGCGGCGCGCTCACAGGGAGCCCCCCAGGGCCTTCTTGTTCTCGACGCGGCGCAGGAAGACCTCCATGAGCCGCAGGTACAGTTCCTCGCCCAAGATTTCGTCCTCGACGCCGTTGTCGATGTTGGGGTTGTCGTTCACTTCCATGACGTAGACCCGGCCGTCGACCATCTTCAGGTCCACGCCGTAGAGGCCGTCGCCGATGAGTCCGGCGGCCTTGAGCGCGGTGCGGATCACGGCCTTGGGGGCCTTGCCCACGGGCAGGCTCTCGGCCTTGCCGTAGACGTCGCTGCCGTCCTTGCCGGTGCGCACGATCTGCCAGTGATCCCCGGCCATCCAGTACTTGCAGACGAAGAGCGGGCGGCCGTCGAGCACGCCCACGCGCCAGTCGTAGTCCGAGGGTAGGTACTCCTGGGCGATGACCAGGTCCGAGCGTTTGAGCATGGCCTTGGCGCCCTCCATGAGGCCCTCGCGGTCGCAGGCCATGACCACTCCCTGGGAGAAGGAGCTGTCGGGCTGCTTGAGGATGCAGGGCAGGCCGAAGTCCTGGAGCGCCTGCTCCACGTTCTTGGAATGCACGATGATGGTCCGGGGGGTGGCGACCTTGTGACGGCCCAGCAGCTCGGCCAGGAAAACTTTGTTCGAGCAGCGCAGGATGGATTCGGGGTCGTCGATGACCACCAGCCCCTCTTCGGCCGCCTTGCGGGCCATGCGGTAGGTGTGGTGGTCCACGTTGGTGGTCTCGCGGATGAACAGGGCGTCGAACTCCGAGAGCCGCCGCGAGTCGTCGCGGGTGATGAACTCCACGCCCATGCCCAGGGACTCGGCGGCCTTGGCGAAGCGCTTGAGGGCCTTCTGGTCCGAGGGCGGCCGCTTCTCGGCCGGATCCTGGAGAATGGCCAGGTCGTAGGGCGCGGGCGAACGCTTGGGGATGACCAGCTTCTTGCCCGCCAAGTATTCCGAGGCCACCTCCGAGGCGAAGGGCAGCTCCTTCTTGGGAATGTCCTTCATGGACAGGGGCGAGACGTTCTGGAGATACCAGTCGGCGCAGGAGTGGTTGAAGTCCGCGCGCAGGAACGGCGCGGGAAAGAACTTGAACAGCCGGGAGGCCAGGGGCTCCAGGCCCTTCTTCTGGGTCCGGCCGAAGTAGATGTTCAGGGAGAACTTGCGCAGGGCCCGGCCGTCCAGGAGCTTGACGATGAGTTCGTCCAGTTCGTCCGAGGCCAGGCTGATGATGCCCATGGACTTCAGATCCTGGATGGTGGTCACGCTGGGCACGGGCTTGTGCTTGCGGGCCTCGGCCAGCAGCGAGACGTAGTAGCCCAGGCTCTGGTAGCGGTAGGACTGGCAGAAGTTGAAGACCTTGGCTCCCTTGAGCGAGGAGAAGGAGGCGTCGGAAAGATAGGTTCTCGCGGCCACGGGCTCGATGCCCGAGAGCGTGAGCGGACAGTCCTCAGGATTTTCGATGACGGTCAGGATCAAGCGGTGCGCCTCCTAGATGGCCGTTCCCTTGGGGGCGATGATGAGAAGGTTGGCGTCGAATGTCAACGTGCCGAGCATGATCGAGTGGATGAGCCGGGACATGCGCACCTCGTAGATCTGGTCCCGGGACATGGGATTGGGCAGCAGGGGGTCGGCCACCAGCACCGCGCGCTCCTCGCGGCGGTAGCCGCAGAGGACCACGAAATGCCCGGCGGGCTCGCCGCGCACGTCGTCGTAGACCAGGGCGTCGCCCTGGCCCAGCTCCCGGGCCGTGCCGTAGAGATAGGTGGCCGAAAGCCCCGTGAGCACGGGCAGGCCGCGCTTGAGCATGCGCCGCAGCAGGGCCGAGGAAAGCTCCTCGAAGCGGATGGACCCGCCCTGGGCCAGGAAACGCATGTAGGCCCGGCAGGCGGCCCGGACCTTGCGGCGCTGGGGCTTGGCCTCGATCTGGGCCTCGAGCTTGCGGGCCATGTCCACGGGCGGGCCGGAGAACCAGGTGGGGTCGAAGACCTGGAGGTCGTAGGTGTAGAGCGCGGCCGAGTAGCCCCGGGACAGGGCGTGGCAGCCGAGGAGCACGGCCAGGGTGCCGCCGCCCGGAAGCTTCTCCACCTCGTCGACGACCCTCGGCAGGGGCAGGGCGTCGCCGTAGTAGGAGTAGACCGCGTGCAGGCAGGTGGGGCCGCAGGTGGAGTCGTCGGGCTGGGGCAGGATGCGGAAGTCGAGCCTTGTGACCATGGATCGCCTCGCTGGGGCAGGGACATACTCCCAACGCCCCGGAATATCCAGTGCCCGGCGAAGGGGCCGCCGGAGCGCATCGCGCCGGGATTTCGCGTGAAGCCCGTTGCCAAGGGGCGTTTTTTGGGGCATCTTTCGCGGAAAGGTCGCGCTCCCGGGGGCGGGAGGCGGCCCGACGTCAATGGGACCGGCCCGTCAGCGGGGCCGGGGCTATTGTTCCCTTCTTCAGCGTCGGAGCGCCATGAAACTTTCAGCCAAGTCGCGGTACGCCGTGCGTCTCATGCTCGACCTGGCCATGCACGTGGGCCGGGGGCCGCAGCGCACCGCCGCGCTCTCCGAACACACCGGGGTCACGGTGCGTTTCATCGAGCAGATCCTCAAGCCGCTCAAGAAGTCCGGCCTGGTGGACAGCGTGCGCGGCGCGGCCGGGGGCTACATCCTGGCGGGCAAGCCCGAGGACGTGACCCTGGCGGCCATCCTGCGGGTGGTGGAGGGCGACCTGAGCCTGACCCATTGCCGGGCCGCGCCGGAGATCTGCCACCGCAGTCAGGTCTGCAAGGCGCATCAGGCCTGGGGGCGGGTTTCACGGGCCCTGGAGGCCGAGTTGTCGGCCATCTCCCTGGCCGACCTCATGGAGCCCCTGCCGCTGGGATCGCAGCACGGCTGCGATATTTGACGCTCCCTTCACCCTCTTGAAATGAAAAAGCCCGCCTTCCGGCGGGCTTTTTTCGTCGTCCGAGGGGCGCGGGGTCTAGGCCCGGGCCTGATGCGCGTTGTCCACGGCCATGACCGGGGCCGGGCTCAGGATCGGGCTCTGGGCGGCCTGGAGCAGTTCGGTGGCCGGGGCGGCCACGGGCAGGCCGGACTTGACCTCGCGGGTGAGCCAGCCGGAGCGGTGCGGGGTGATCATGCACCAGACGCCGATCCAGGACAGACCCACGATCCAGAAGAAGGAGTAGGGCACGGCCCAGAGGAAGTTCCAGGAACGGTGGCGCGCCAGATAGACCACGGCCGGAATGGTCGAGGCGATGAGGGTGCCGATGAACACGTTCTTGGCCACCAGCAGGGGAGCCACCAGGAGCATTCCCAGCGAACCGATCTTGAGGGCCTCGCCGACCACCAGCTCGATCATCTGGAGCAGGTACTCCACGCGGGTGCCCATGGCCGGGGTTTCGCGGAAGCGGCCGAAGAGGAACTGGGCCATGACGATGGACTCGCGCACGTGGCTGCGGCCCCAGCGCACGAGCATCTTGCACAGGCCCTTGTACTTCACGGGCACGTTGGTCCAGACCAGGGCGTTCTGCTGGAAAAGGATGTGGAAGCCCTTGCGCAGGATGATGTTGGCCAGGCCGCGGTCCTCGCCGATGTTGGCGTAGCGGCCCAGGAACTGCTCCTCGGCCCACTCCTCCAGATGCGGGGCGAGCACGTCGCCGCGATAGGCCGAGAGGGCGCCGGGGGTGCAGAACACGGTGTTCAGCTTGCTCTGGGCCAGGCGCAGGAAGTCGAAGGAGAGGGTGAAGGCCACATCCATCATCTTGGGGATGAGGCCCTCGCGCAGGTTGAGCACGCGCACGTTGCCGGCGGTGGCGCCGACGCGCTCGTCGCTCACGAAGGGGCTCACCAGCTTGCGCAGGGTGTCGGGGTCCACCAGGGAGTCGGAGTCGATGGTCACCCAGACGGCTCCGGTGGCGCGGCGGAAGCCCTCGTACAGGGCGCGGCGCTTGCCGCCGTTCTTGGTCAGCTTGAGGGGCTCCACGCGGCCGGGGAGCATGCTCTCGGCGCGGCACATCCACTGCCAAGTGTCGTCCTTGGAGCCGTCGTCCACGGCGATGATCTGGAGCTTGTCGGCCGGGTAGTCGCTGGCGGCCACGCTGACCAGGGTGTTCAGCACATGGCGGCCTTCGTTGTAAGCCGGAACCACCACCGTGAGGGTGGGCAGGTCGGCGTCGGCGGCGTCGGGGCGGGGCTTGTAGGTCAGGGCCAGCCCGGCGCGCCAGAGCAGGGCGCCGATGGTCATCCAGAACAGGCCCTGGCCGAGCCACCAGGCCACCTCGCGGCCCACGCCGGCGAAGGAGGACAGGGCGGCGATGCCGGAGTCGGCCCAGACCCACCAGAGGGCCACGGCCGTGCACAGCAGGAAGAGGACCAGAACCACGGGATAGCCGATGTCGCCGTTGGTCAGCCGACGGCGGACGGCCGCCTTGCGGGCGGCGGTGAAAACGGAGGCGTCCTCGAACCGGACAGTGCTCATCGAATTCCTTCTCCTCGGGCTTACCCCGGACCCGAAAGGGTCCGCTTTCACGGTGTCCCGACTTTTTGGTCGAACTGGCTCTTGTCCCAGAATCACGCGGAAAGTCAATGGGAAAAAAGCCAATTGTTTCTTGCTGTTGTCCTTTTTCGCAAAAACACCCGGATGCCGGAGCGTCCGGGGTGCGGAAGAGTGAGCAAAGCCCATACCAAGAACTCAACATATTGATTTTGATTACGATTCTTAACTCTGTCGAATGATGGCGGCGGGAGAAGTGTACGTTTTTTGCGCAGTTTCGGGCCAAAAAATGCCCACGCCGGACGGGAGGGTTCTAGAGCTTGTCTAGCGGGCCGTTGAAGAATCCGCGTCGGCCGCGTTGCTCGGAAAACGCGGGTTCCCGCGCGGGGGAGCCGCGCACCGGGAGGGAGCGCGCAGCGCCTCGCGCGGAAGACTTTTTCGACGATCCGCCGGCCGTGGTCAGGTCGGGCCGGGCCGGTCGCGGAAGCCCCGGATGAAGGTCCGGGCGTCGTCCTCGGACAGGGGAGGCGAATAGAGGTAGCCCTGGCCGAATTCGCAGTCCAGCAGACTCAGGATTTCGTGATGCCGGGCCCGCTCCACGCCCTCGGCCACCACCTCCAGGCCCAGGGTGTGGGCCAGACTGATGATCGCCTTGACGATCGCCACGTTTTCCTGGTTCACGTCCATCTTCTGGACGAAGGAGAGGTCGATCTTGAGCAGATCCAGGGGCAGCTGCTGGAGATAGATCATGTTCGAATAACCGGTGCCGAAATCGTCCACGGAAAGGCGGATGCCCAGGTCGCGCAGGGCCTGGAGCCGTTCCACGGCCCGGGAGGCGTTCTCCATCAGGGCGGTTTCCGTGATCTCCAGCTTGAGCCGGTCCGCGGGCATGCCGGTTTCCTGGAGCACCCGGCGGATGGCGCCCACCAGGTCGGACTGGGCGAACTGGCGGCCGGAGAGGTTCACCGCCAGCGTCAGGTCCGCGGCGTCCGGGACGCCGCGGAGCCAGTCCGCGAAGGTCCGGCAGGCGGCCCGGAGCACCCAGAGGCCCAGCTCCACGATGAGCCCGGTCTCTTCGGCCACGGGAATGAATTCCGCCGGGCCCACCACCCCCCGCTCGGGGTGACGCCAGCGCACCAGGGCCTCGAAACCGTAAAGTCCGTAGCCGCGCCCCAGGCGGACGATGGGCTGGTAGACCAGGAAGAGCTGGTTCTCCGCCAGGGCGCGCTGCAATCCCGACTCCAGGTTGAGCCGATGCACGGCGGCGTCGAGCATGCGGTTGGTGAAGATCTTGAAGCGGTCGCGGCCCATCTCCTTGGCCCGGTGCATGGCCAGGTTGGCGTTCTGGAGCACGTCCTCGGGAGTCCTGTAGCGGCGGGTGTCCACCGCCACGCCGATGCTGGCCGTGAGCTGCACGGCCCGCTGGCCGAGCTGGAACTCGCGGGCCAGAACCTCGCGCACGCGGTGGACCACATGGATGGCCCGGCGGGGGGCCTCCAGCTCCTCGAGCACGAGCACGAACTCGTCGCCGCCCAGGCGGGCCACGGTGTCCAGGTCGCGCACGCATTCCAGCAGGCGCGAGGCGGTCTCCATGAGCAGGGCGTCGCCGAATTTGTGGCCCATGGAGTCGTTGACCAGCTTGAAGCGGTCCAGGTCCACGAAGAGCACGGCGAAAATGTAGTCGGGTCGACGCCGGGAGCGCTCGACGGCCTGGCGGATGCGGTCCAGGCAGAGGGTGCGGTTGGCCAGGCCGGTGAGCGGGTCGTGCAGGGCCTGGTGCCGGAGCTGCTCCTCCAGACGCTTGCGGGCGGAGATGTCCTGGCTCACGGACATGCCGCCGATGACCCGTCCGCCCGCGCCCGTGACCGGGACGGTGCGCACCTCGTAGGAGCGGTCCGCGAAGGTCAGCTCGGAAAGGCTGGTCTGCCCGGCCAGGGCCTGTCGGAAGACCTCCTCCACGCGCGGGGCCATGTCCGGGGGGAAGAACTCCCTCGGGGTGCGTCCCACGATGTCCTCCGGAACCAGGCTCAAGGCTTCCAGCCCCAGTCCTCCGGCGAGGAGAAAGCGCATCCGGGAGTCGAAGAGCAGCACCGTGCCGTTGGGGAAGTTCCGGGCCAGGGTGCGGTAGCGGGCCTCGGAGAGGGTGAGCGCCTCCAGGTTCCGCTTGCGCTCGGAGACATCGCGCATGATGGCCTGGAGCAGCGGCGGCGGCCCCGGCTCCACCAGGCTCAGGGAGACCTCGGCGTCGAATTCCGAGCCGTCGGCGCGCAGATGGCGCCATTCGAAGAGCAGGTTCTCCCCGGCGGCGGCCCGGGCCAGATGCTCCTCGGCCATCTCCGCCGAGCGTCGCCCGCACGGCTGGTGTTCCGGGGTGAAGTCCCCGGCCGGTGCGCCCAGTATCCTCTCCCTGGGGAGGCCGAGAATCTCGACCACGCGCTGGTTGCATTCCACGATGCGGCCGCCCCGGATGAGGGCGATGCAGTCGTTGGCCTTCTCGAACAGGCTCCGGTAGCGGAGTTCGGACTCCGTGAGCGCGGCCAGGGCCTTCTTGCGGTCGGTGATGTCCGTGACCGTGGCCAGAATGCGGGATCCGACGGGGAGATCCACCCGCCGCAGATGCACCTCCACGTCGAACACCGAGCCGTCGCCGGGCCGCCGGGATTTCCAGTCGAAGGTCAGGCTGCCGCCGGACATGACCGTGCGCCAGATCCCGGGCAGCCTCCCGAATTCGGCGTCCGGGGCGGAAAAGTCTTCGGCGATGGACATGCGCCGGGCCTGTTCGCGGGTCACGCCGAAAAGGTCCAGCATGCGGTCGTTGACGTCCAGGATGGTCCCGTCCGGATCGTGCAGGAACACGGCCGAATGGACGTTGTTGAACACGGCCCGCAGGGTGGACTCGGACTGCTCCAGGGCCTTGGCCGTGCGGCGGGCCTCGGTCACGTCCTGGAAGATCGAAAGCAACGCCTGGCCGCCCTGGTGGGGGACGATGCCGATGCGGCCCTCCACGGTGCGCGGCCTGCCGTCCTGGCCTTTGATCTCGTATTCCAGGGACGGCAGCATCCGGCCCGAGTCCCGGGCCAGGCGCATGCGTTTATCCAAAGCCTGTCTGCCCTCTTCGGTGAGCCGATCCCGCAGATCCGCGCCGATCATGTCCGCGGGTTCCGTGGCCCCGTAGAACGCCGCGGCCGCCGGGTTGGCCCAGAGGATAACCCCGTCCCGGTGCAGGACGATGGCCACGGGAGCAAGGGTGGCGATGCTCCGGTGCATGATCTCGGACTCATCAAGCGCGGCCAGGGTCCGCTTCAGTTCGGAGACGTCCTGGACATGGCCCAGGATGAAGGCCCGTCCGCTTTCCGGGTCGCGGAACAGGGACTTGATGGAGAGGATCGTGGACGCGCGGCCGTTCCAGACGATTTCGGTTTCATCCCGGCGGATCGCGCCGCGGGCCAGGACGTCTTCGTCGCGGAGGCGGAAGAGCCTGGCCTGTTTTTCGGAAAAGATTTCGAAGTCGGTGCGGCCGAGGATGTCCGCGCGTGTCCGGCCCAGCCCCTGGAGCAGGGCCGGGTTGGCGTAGATCCAGCGCAGGGAGTCGTCCTTGACGAAGATCGGCGCCTGGACGGCGTCCAGGACGGATGCGAGAATGCGCGGCAAGACCTCGTCCGAGGACGGGGCGGGTTTCTCCGGCGCCGGTTTCCTGGGCATGAGGCCTCCCTTGTCGACGGACTCCCTCTTAACGCCGGGAACGCTCTCGGGCAATGAGAAAGACTCGCCGCCGGCGGCCGGTTCGGCTGGACAGAGTTTCTTCCGTGGTTTATATGAAAATCGGGGGATTCCACTGCGGTTGTCCGGACCGGGGGCTCGGAGGCGAGGGCATGATCAGGAAGATTTCGGTTGCCGATCTGCGTCCCGGCATGTGCGTGGCCGAGATGGACGCCACGGTCTGGCGGCACATGCCGTTCCTCTACACCCGTCCAGGCTACGTGCGGGCCGAGGATCTGGAGCGCATCCGCGCCGAGGGCTACCTCGAGACCTTCATCGACACCTCCAAGGATCTGGGCGCCGAGGAGGAGACGCTTTCCGAAGAGGAGCGCCTGGATCTCCTGGTGGGCGGAGGCGAGCCCAAGGAACGCTCCCAGTCCTCCATGCGTGTGCCCATGCCCGACGAACTGCCCCGGGCCCACCGCAAGTATCGGGCGATCCTGGCCAGCGCCCGGCGCATCAGCGAACGCCTGCTGGCCCGGATGCCGTTGCGCGCGGCCGAGGCCGAGGACGCCGTGGAGGAGGTCATCGACTCCGTGGCCCGCAACCCCTCGGCCCTGCTCTGCCTCTCCAAGCTGCACAAGTACGACCGTTACA
The DNA here is from genome assembly GCF_000422565.1 of Desulfovibrio aminophilus DSM 12254. Lineage (NCBI taxonomy): Bacteria > Pseudomonadati > Thermodesulfobacteriota > Desulfovibrionia > Desulfovibrionales > Desulfovibrionaceae > Desulfovibrio > Desulfovibrio aminophilus. The sequence goes on from NZ_AUMA01000020.1 coordinate 20,293, forward strand.
CCTACACCCACGGGGCCAACGTCTGCGCCCTGGCGGTGATCTTCGGTTCCTTCCTCGGCCTGGCCCGGGACCGGCTCCTGGATTTGGGCCTGGCCGGGCTCCTGCACGACGCGGGCATGATCGTGGTGCCCACCGAGGTGCTCACCCGGCGCGGTCCCCTGACCCGGGACGAGATGGACCTCATGCGCACCCACCCGGCCCACGGCAGGCGCATCCTCGCCGAGTCCGGCGCCTTCTCCCAGGTGGTGCTGCGGGCCGTGGCCGAACACCACGAGCAGTACAACGGCCTAGGCTATCCCCAGGGCCTGCGCGCGGACCAGATCAGTCTGCACGGCCGCGTCCTGGGGCTCTGCGACATGTTCGACGCCCTGACCAGCGACCGCTCCCACGCCAAGGCCGCCGTGCCCTCCAAGGCCCTTTCCCTGATCTACGGGATGCGCGGGCAGAACTTCGTGCCCCGCGAGGCCGAGCTGTTCATCAAGTGCCTGGGCATCTACCCGCCGGGCAGCCTGGTGCGTCTTTCCAGCGGCGATCTGGCCGTGGTCTATGAAACCAACCCGAATTTCCCGCTGCTGCCAGCCGTGAACGTGATTCTCGACCGCCGCCTGCGGCCCCGTCCGCCCCGGGTGGTGGACCTGGCGGCCCACGCCCGCGACGACTCCGGCAGGCCCCGCCTGCGCATCGTGGAGTGCCTCAACCCGCTGAACTACATGTTCGATCTTCGTCGGCTTCTGGGCGTGGACCTGGCCCTGAACTAGCGGGCCGGTGAAAAATCCGCCCCGGCGTCGTCGCCGCGAAAACCCCGGACCCTCGCGTGGGTTCGGCCACGCGTCGGGCCCGCTCTTTTCTCGCGCCGTCGCCGTCCCCTTCCGGCTCCGCGCCCGTCTCCCGATGAAAAAGGCCCGCCCCATGCGGGAGCGGGCCCTGTCGCCGTTTCTCGTCGCCTAGTCCTCGGGCCGCTGCGGGGTCACGCCCCAGATGTCGCGGGCGTATTCCATGACCGCCCGGTCCGAGGAGAACCGCCCCATGCCCGCCGTGTTGCGGATGCTCATGGCCGTCCAGCGGTCCTTGCGCAGGAAGGCCCGGGCCGCGCGCTCCTGGCAGTCGGCGTAGGAGCGGAAGTCGGCCAGCACCAGAAACGGATCGCCCTGGCGCAGGAGCCCGTCCACCAGGGGCCGGAAGAGGTCCGGCTCCAGGGGCGAGAAGTGGCCTCCGGCGATCATGTCGATGGCCCGCTTCAGCTCCGGGTCGCGGGAATAGAGCTCCCAGGGGTTGTGTCCCCGGGCCTTGACCTCGGAGACCTCCACGGCGTCGAGCCCGAAATGAAAGAAGTTCTCCGGGCCCACGGCCTCGCGGATCTCCACGTTGGCCCCGTCCAGGGTGCCCACGGTGAGCGCGCCGTTGAGGGCGAACTTCATGTTGCTCGTGCCCGAGGCCTCGGTGCCCGCCAGGCTGATCTGCTCCGAGATGTCCGCGCCCGGGATGATCCGTTCGGCCGTGGAGACGCAGTAGTTGGGTAGGAAGACCACCTTGAGCAGTTCCTGGGCCGCGGGTTCGGCGTTCACCCGTTCGGCCACGGAGTTGATGAGCTTGATGATCAGCTTGGCCACGCGGTAGCCGGGCGCGGCCTTGCCGCCGAAGATGTGCGCCCGGGGCACGTTCGGCCCCGGCACGCCGTCGCGCAGGCGGTTGAGCAGCACGACCACGTGCAGGATGTTCAGGAACTGCCGCTTGTATTCGTGGATGCGCTTGACCTGCACGTCGAACAGCCCGTCCCAGTCCAGGCGCGCGCCGACCTTGTGCAGCACGTAGTCGGCCAGGCGCTTCTTGTTGCGCCGCCGGACGTCTTCCCATCGTTCGCGGAAGGCCGCGTCGGCGGCCAGGGGGGCCAGCCGCTCCAGCCGGTCCAGGTCGGTGAGGAAGTCCGGCCCCAGGGTCTCGGCCAGCAGGCCCGAAAGTCCGGGATTGCAGAGCCGCAGCCAGCGCCTGGGGGTCACGCCGTTGGTCTTGTTCTGGAAAAGCCCGGGGTCCAGGTCCGAGAAGTCGCGGAAGACCTGGTTGCGGATGATGTCCGAGTGCAGGACCGAGACGCCGTTGACCGCGTGCGAGCCCACGATGGCCAGGTGGGCCATGCGCACCCGGCGGTTCCGGCCCTCCTCGATGAGCGACATGCGCCGCAGCCGCCCCTCGTCGCCGGGGGAGTGCGCGGCCACCTCCTCCAGGAAGCGGTGGTTGATCTCGTAGATGATCTGCATGTGCCGGGGCAGGACGCGGGTGAGCAGATCCACGGGCCAGCGCTCCAGGGCCTCGGGCATGACCGTGTGGTTGGTGTAGGCGAAGGTCTTGCGGGTGATCTCCCAGGCCTGATCCCAGTCCATGAGTTCCTGGTCCAGGAGCAGGCGCATCAGCTCGGGGATGGCGATGGCCGGGTGGGTGTCGTTGAGCTGCACGGCCACGTAGCGGTGCAGGTTCTCCATGCTGGGATGGTCCTTGCGGTGGCGGCGCATGATGTCCTGGAAGGTGGCCGAGACGAAGAAGTACTGCTGCTTGAGCCGCAGTTCCTGGTTTTCGGCCACGGCGTCGCTGGGGTAGAGGACCTTGGAGATGTTCTCGCTGCTGGTCTTGTGTTCGATGGCCTTGATGTATTCGCCGTTGTTGAAGAAATCCAGGTCGAACTCGCGGCTGGACTTGGCCGCCCAGAGGCGCATGTTGATGACGTTGCCGTTTTGGTAGCCGGGCACGAGCATGTCGCAGGCCATGGCCATGACGTGTTCGCCGGAGACCCACTGGTGGCGCAGGCGGTTGTGCGAGTCGTAGTAGGTGCGCACCTCGCCGAAGAACTCCACGGGATAGAGATGCTGGGGCCGCTCGAACTCCCAGGGGTTGCCGAAGCGCAGCCAGTTGTCGGGCCGCTCCAGCTGCCAGCCGTCCTGGATGAGCTGGTAGAAGATGCCGTAGTCGTAGCGGATGCCGTAGCCGTATGCCGGGATGCCCATGGTGGCCATGGAATCGAGGTAGCAGGACGCCAGGCGCCCCAGGCCGCCGTTGCCCAGGCCCGCGTCCCACTCCAGTTCCACGATGTCCTCCGGGTTGACGCCGAACTCCTCCAGGGTCCGGACGCACTCCCGCTCCAGCCCCAGGCAGAGGATGTTGTTCCAGAGCGAGCGGCCGGGCAGGAACTCCAGGGAGAGGTAGTACACGCGTTTGGCCCCGCGCAGGTAGTAGGCCCGCTGGGTCTTGATCCAGCGTTCGGCCATGCGCTCCCGCACGGTGTAGGCCAGGGCCTTGAAATAGTCGTGTTTCGAGGCCAGGGCCGCGTCGTTGCCGAGGAAGGAAAGGATGTGGCGTTCGATGTCGGCCTTGAGCGGCGCGGCCCGCTTTCCGCCGACGGCCTTTTCGGACGACGGCGTCCTGGTCCTGGGGCGCTTGGCTGGCATGGCGGCCTCCTGGGTTCTGGGTTCCTCTTATTTCAATCCTTCATTTCCGCCGCGAAGGCAACGTCGAAAAAAATCACGCCCGAACGGGGACTCCGCCCGTTCCCCAACCGTCACCGTTCCGCAACGCTTCCGCCACACGGGTTTGCTAGATTGAGGCGAACAACCGAGGCAGGCCATGACCGCCACATCGCTTCCTTGGCGCCGGACCCTCGGCGCCCTGCTGCGCGGCCGGGTTCCCGGCCAGCTGGTCATCCAGTACACCGACCACTGCAACGCCCTCTGCGCCCAGTGCGGCATGAACGCCCGCTCGGGCATTCCGCGCTCCGTGCTCGGCGCGGACAGGGCCGCGGCTCTGGTGGACGCGGCCGCCGAGAAGGGTTTCCTGGCCCTCTCCTTCACCGGGGGCGAACCCCTCCTGCACCTGGGCGAGATCGCCGAGCTGTCGCGACGGGCCCGGGCCAAGGGCATCCCCCTGGTGCGCACCGGCACCAACGGCTTCCTTTTCCGGGGCCATGAGAAGCCGGACTTTCCCGACCGCATGCGCCGCCTGGCCGAGACCGTGGCCGAGTCCGGGCTGAACAACTTCTGGATCAGCCTGGATTCCGCCGACCCGGCCGTGCATGAGCGCAACCGGGGCCTGCCCGGCATGGTCCGGGGTGTGGAGAAGGCCTTGCCCGTGTTCCGCGAATTCGGGCTCTACCCGGCGGCCAACCTGGGCGTGAACCGCCTCGTCGGCGGCGGGACGCCTCCGCCCCCGGCGGCCGAGGACCCGGACGGCTTTCGCGAACACTTCCTGGCCGCCTTCCTGCGCTTCTACTCCTTCGCCGAATCCCTGGGCTTCACCACGGTGAACGCCTGCTATCCCATGAGCCTGCCCGAGGACCGCGCCCGGGAGCAGGCCGTGTACGCGGCCACCTCGGCCGACGACATGGTCCGCTTCAGCGGCCTGGAGCGGCCTCTGCTCTACCGGGCCCTGCTGGCGGCCGTGGAGTCCTTCCGCCACCGCCTGCGCGTGTTCACCCCGCGCAGCGCGCTGCTCAGCCTCATCCGCGAGCACGAGGGCGGCGAGGCGGCCTTCCCCTGCCGGGGCGGGGTGGACTTCTTCTTCGTCCAGGCCGGCGGCCTCACGGCCTTCCCCTGCGGCTATCGGGGCGGCGAGCCCCTGGGGCCGTTCCCGGACCTGGACGTGTCCCGGCTTTCGCGCCGGGCCTCCTGCTCGGCCTGCGACTGGGAGTGCTTCCGCGACCCCTCGCTGCTGGCCGGGCCCCTGCTGGAGCTGGCCATGCGCCCCCTGGCCGGGGTCTGGCGGCTGCTGCGAGACCGGGAGCTGGCCCGGGCCTGGCTGGACGACCTGCGCTACTCCCGCGCCTGCGACAATTTCTCCCTGCGCAGCGCGCCGGACGCCTGGCACATGGCTCGTTTCGCCCGTCGCGCTTCGACGGAAAGCGGCCTGACGCCCATCCCGGCGGCCTGAGCCGCGCCGTTTCGGCTTGTCTCCCGCTTCCCGAGGGAGTATAAGTCATCCTGTCGGGCCCAGAGGCGGACGTCCGAAGGGAGGCGGCATGGATTCCTTCGAAGGCGGGAGCGGACCCCGCGCGGACGTCCCCGCCGGATGCGGGGACGAGGCCGGGCGTGAGCGCAAGATCCTGCGGCGCATCCACGAGAAGATCGACGACTACGAGTCCTACGGCTTTTCCCGGGCCGAGGTCCGCATGTTCAACGTCTTCTTCGATCTGGCCCAGGAGTTCGAGGACGACGGCGACTTCTTCGCGGTCTGTGTGCTTCTGCCGGAAGCCTTCTTCAATCTCGAAGCGGATCTGGCCCTGCTGGTCGACCCGGGCGTCCTGCGCCTGCGGCGCAGTTCGGGCGCGTCGCCCAGCCCCGGCGACGGGTTCCCAGCGACCCCCGAGGAGTTGCCCCGGGCCGCCGTCGAAGTCCGGGGCCGCCTGCTCCTGCCGGTGAAGATCAATCCGTCCCTTCGCGACCTCCTGCCTTTCGAACCCATCGACGACGTCATCGGGGTGCTCTCCCTGCGTCCGACCGAGGGCCTGGGCGAGAAGGAGCGGCTCTTCTTCCAGAAGTTCGCCAACCGCCTGGGCTACCAGTACCACATCCGGCTCATCCGCACGCGCAACCGCGAGCACCTGGAGTTCATCAAGAATCTCGTGGAGGACATCGGCCACAACGTCATCGTGCCGAACATGTACTTCCGGCTCTTCTTCAATCGGCTCAAGGGCAAGATCGACGGGCTGGAGGAACTCGCCCGGGAGATGGCCCGGGACGAGGAGGGCCACCCCGGGTTCACGGGGGAGCTCCGGGCCAAGCTGGAGTATCTGCACTCCGGCATCCTGACGCAGTTCAACGAGATATTCCGCCACTACGAGCAGACCAGCCTGTTCCTGGAGACGCTTCTACGCCGCCGCCATTTCCAGGAGGGCCGCTACGTCCTGGAGAAGCGCGCCTGCAACCTGCGCAAGCAGGTCATCGAGCCGCAGCTGGAGCGCTACCGCCCGCGCCTGGAGGAGCGGGGCATCGAGATCGATCTCTCCCTGGGCGGGGTGCCGGATCGCGAGGTCACGCTCCTGGCGGACATCGGCCTGCTGGCCCAGGTCTACTCGAACCTCTTCTCCAACGCGGTCAAGTACACCCGCGAGGTGGAACGCTGGGGCCGGGGCCGCTCCAAATGGATGGCCTACGGCTGGCAGGTCTTGCCCGGATACTTCGGCACGGGCCGCGAAGGGATCAAGCTGAACGTCTTCAGCTCCGGCCCGGTGATCCCGGCCGCCGAGCGCGAGCGCCTCTTCACCCCGGGATTCCGCGCCGGCAACGTGGAGAGCGAGTACGGCACGGGCCACGGTCTGTACTTCGTGCGCCAGGTGGTCGAGTTGCACGGCGGCATGGTCGGCTACGAACCCCTGCCCGAGGGCAACAATTTCTACCTCGTCCTGCCGCTGGAGAAGGCCCGGGACGCGACCGCCTGATTCCGGGCCGCCTTCGGCTTGACAGGTGGCGCTCTTTCAGTAACGCCTTGTGCATGAGGAGACCGGCCGCCGACCCGTGACGGGCCGTTTCGCCGGTTGCGCCATGGCAGAAGAAGAAAATCTTCCGCCGCCGCTGTGCGAGGGAGGGAGCCCGGCCGCCGCCGACGCGGACGCCGTGGTCCGGTTCGGGGCCACCCGCGATCGCATGAAGCTCTGCGTGAGCTGCTACTCTCCGGCGCGGGGAGCGGGAGCGCCCCTGAGCCTGGAGCGGCTGGAGGAACTGCTGCATCTGGCTGGGTTGCGGGCCGAGCTGGACCGCGAGGCCACGGCCCGGGCCGTGGCCCTGCTCCTGGTCGGTCGGGACGCCCGTTCCGTGGCCATCGCCCGGGGCCTGCGGCCCTTGCCCTCCCGCGACGCCTGGGTGGAGCCCCTGGGCGATTTCAATTTTCCCGTCTTTCCCGGACAGGCGTTCGGTCGCCTCCATCCTCCGGAGCCCGCTCTCCCGGGCCGCGACGTCACCGGCGAGGCCGTGCCGCCCACGGACCAGCGCAGGCCCCGGAACATCGACATCCCCCCGGATGCTGGTTGCGTCCTGACCGAGGACGGCCTGCTCACGGCCACAGCCTGCGGTCTGGTGCGCGTGAGCGACACCCAGGTGCGGTTGGAGCCGGTTTTCCGGGTGGCTGACGACCTGCTTTCGGTCACGGCCGCGCTCTATCCTCACGACGCGCTGGGGCTGGCGCTCACGGCCCGGCGGGTGCGGGAAGAGCTGTCGCGCATGGGCGTGGCCGTGGGCGTGCGCCTGGGTCGGGTGGAGGAATCCCTGGCCCGGGCCCGGGAGGCGGGCGCGGCGGTGGAGGGCGTGGTCGTGGCCCGCGGGCGTCCGCCCGAGCATGGCCGCGACGGATATCTGGAACTCTACTACACCGAGCGCGAGAACGTGGGCACCGTGTCCGAGAGTGGGCGCATTGACTGGCGCGACCGTGGTTTTTCCCCGGTGGTGGAGGAGGGCTCGGACATCGCCCGCCTGCATCCCCCCACCGAGGGCGTTCCCGGCCAGGACGTGTTCGGCGACCCGGTTCCGCCGCGTCCCGGCAAGCCGCTGGTGGTGCGTCCCGGGCGGAACGTGGAGGTGGCCGAGGCCGGCATGCTCTTCCGCTCCCGGATCACTGGCGTCGTCCTTGCGGGCAAGGGCGCCTTGGACGTGTCCGAGCTCCTGGACGTGGGCGGGGACGTGGACTACGCCACGGGCAACATAAGGTTGGCTCACGGTTCGGTGCGGATCAAGGGCACGGTGCGCTCCGGTTTCGAAGTCGCGGCCCCAGGCAGCGTGCTCGTCGATGGGGTGGTGGAGGACGCCCGCGTGGAGGCCGGAGGCGATGTGGCCGTGCGCGGGGGGATCTTCATGTCCGGTGAAACCCCGGCCTTCATCCGGGCGGGGGGCGGCGTGAGCGCGGCCTACACCCACAACGCCCGGATCATGGCCGGGGGCGACGTGACCATCGCTCACTACATCACCTGCGGCACGGTGCAGGCGGGCTACCGCGTGCATGCCGGGGGGCGGGTGCGAGTGACCGACGCCAAGGGCAAGATCATGGGCGGGCTGGTCATCTGCGCAGAGGGCCTGGAAGTCTTTGAGGCCGGGTCGCCCATGGGTGTGACCACGGTCCTGGCCGTGAGCCGCGAAAATCCCGAACTACGGGAATTGATGCAGGAGAAGCGACGGCTGCGGGCCCTGGTGGACCGGGTGAACACCCAGTTCGGGGAGGGCCCGCCGGAGGCAGCCCTGGAGCGCGTGCCCGCCGAACGGAGGGAGGAGGCTCTGTCCCTGCTGGCCGATCGGGAGAAGGCCCTGGGCCGTCTCAAGGAGGTGCGCCGTACCCTGGCCGAGCAGGCCCAATCCGAGCTGGGCCGCGGCGAGGGTGCGCGGATCGTGATCCGGGGCGTGGCCCATCCCGGGGTCGTCATCAAGATGGGCGGCCGGTCCCTGCACGTGGATCGGCCCCTGGAGCGCGGGCAGTTCTTCTGGAATGCCGAGCGTCGCGAGATCGTCGTCGCCGGTTTGTGACGCCGGGGCCTCAAGTCTCTTCCCGCGTGCGCCGAAAAGAACGGGAAGCGAGGTCGGGTTGTCCACTCTGAGCGAATCGAGGGGCTTCCCATGTCCCCGGGCTTCATGTTAGAAATTTTTCTTTCGGTCAATCGGGGGTAAGTGAGGCCAGGAGCATGAAGATGTTTGGCAAGAGATCCGATGACGGCGAAGGCGTGCGCGGGGACGAGCTGAACGCGTTCCTGGGCGCGGGCATCGAATACCGGGGCCGCCTGGAATTCGTCGGCACCGTGCGCATCGACGGCCGTTTTCATGGCGAGATCGTCTCGCCCGGCACCCTTGTTCTGGGGCGCGACGCTGAGGTCCACGGACAGATCCGCGTGGGCAGCCTCTTCTCCTCGGGGAGCATCCAGGGCGACGTGGATGCCCAGGTCAAGACCGTGCTGCACGGCTCCGCCGTGCTCGTGGGCAGCCTGCACTCCAAGGCCTTGGTCATTGAGGAGGGCGCTCGGGTCGAAGGCCAGGTCTCCATGCAGGGCGAGGCGGCCGTGCTGTCCGCGCGGGCAGCCGCGGCGCTTGATCATTCCGCCGTGCTGCCCGTCGGGGCCTTGCCGGTGGAGGATGAGGACGCCCATCTCATCGAGCCCCTGCCGGCCGGTGAAAAAACAATGTGATGTCGAGGTGTGAATCCATGTATGAATTGGTCATCGTCAACGGCGCCAAGGAAGAGGTGGTCTTCGTCACCGAGGATCCCCGCGAGGCGGAGCTGAAACGCCAGCAGCACGTCCGCTCCATGGGCCAGGGCTACGCGGAGATCCGCGAAACCCGCCCGCAGGGCAAGAAGAAGTGATTTCCCGGCGCGCCGTCTTCGCGGCGCGCCGTCCCTTTCCCCACCTTTTCCCTCGAATGCGCCGCCTCCTGCCCCGCCCGGGGGAGGAGGCGTTTCTTCCGTCACGCCGTGACGCCGTCCCGCGCCGAAGAAAAAAAAGGGGCGCCCCGAAGGGCGCCCCGTGAGCATGCGGTCGTGTCGTCGCCTACTTCATGCTGGAGCCGGCGGCGGCCTTCTGCATCTTGATCTCGACCTTTTCGGTCAGGCTGGCGTAGTACTCGCGCAGGATGTCGAGGACTTCCTCGCGGCCAAAGTGATCCGGAACCGGAGCGTTTTCGGAGAGCATCTTGCGCAGCTTGGTGCCGGAGAGGATGACGCGGTCTTCCTTGCTGTGCGGGCAGGTGCGCAGGGAGGCCATGCCGTCGCACTTGAAGCAGTAGAAGGTCCAGTCGATCTTCAGCGGCTGGGTGAGCAGAGCCTTGCCGGGCTCCTTGGACTGCGGGATGGTGTCGAAGATGGTCTGGGCTTCGAACATGCCGTAGAAGTCGCCGACGCCGGCGTGGTCACGGCCGACGATCAGGTAGTTCATGCCGTAATTCTGACGGAACGTGGCGTGCAGCAGGGCCTCGCGGGGACCGGCGTAACGCATGTCCAGGGGGTAACCGGCCTGGATCACGTTCTTCTCGACGAAGTACTTCTTCACCAGGGTGTCGATGCACTTCACGCGCACTTCGGCCGGGATGTCGCCGGGCTTCAGGGCGCCCACCAGGGAGTGGATGACCACGCCGTCCATGACTTCCACCGCGATCTTGCAGAGGTATTCATGGGAACGGTGCATGGGGTTGCGCAGCTGCAGGGCGGCCACATTCCGCCAGCCATGCTCGTCCATCTCGGAGCGGAGCTGGGCCGGGGTCTTGTACACGCCGGGGAACTTCTCGGGGAAGTCGCCCTCGGAGAGAACCTTCACCTGGCCGGCGAGGTAGCAGGGCTTGCGGTTGAAGACCATCTGGACGCCCGGGTGCTCGGCTTTCGCCTTGGCCAGGAAGTCGCCCTGGGAGTCGTCGCCGGCGCCCTTGTAGATCTTCTCGGACTCCCACGCCTTGTCGGCGTCGGAGAGTTCGAACTTCTCGGAGACCTTGATGGTGGCCATCATGAGACCGTTGCGCTCCAGGGCCACTTCGTCGCCGACCTTGATGCCGTCGGCGTCTTCCTTGGTGCAGGAGAGCATGACCGGGATGGGCCAGAAGGTGCCGTTGGCCAGCGTCATTTTTTCGCAGACGCTCTTCCAGTCGGCCTTGGTCATGAAGCCGTCCAGCGGGCTGAAGCCGCCGATGCCGATCATGATCAGGTCACCCTTCTCCTGGGAGGTGATCTGGATCTTCTTCAGGCCGGCGGCCTTCTTCAATTCGGCTTCACGCTCCGCACCGGCCAGAAGGCGGATGACCAGACCTTTGCCACCATGAGGGGGGACGAGCTTGGACATAGTTTCCTCCTTAATGATTGTTCCCGAAGTCACACTCTCGACGCGCCGGATCTCCCGAGGCGACCTTCCGACGGAGAAGGCCGCCGGTCCGGCGGAGATTCCTGACGGTGCATCGCGAGGCTAGCCGGGCCGCGTTCCGTCGTCAAGGCCGGAAGCGTTTCGGTGAGCCTTCTTCAGCACCGCACGGATGTGTTATCTCCTGCATTGTGAAAGTTGTGTCAAGCGGAAAAGTAGGCTTCAGGGGCCGGAGGGCTGCGCGTTTTCGCCAGGTATTCGTTTACTGTGTTGATTTTGCGATGCTTTTCACCCGGCTCATGGGAGGGGCGTGTGGGCGTCCCTCGGGCCGCCAGGTCGCGCCGGGGGTGAGCGCGGAGCTGGGCATATCCCGGGGGAGGATCGCCTCCCGAAACGGGAGGGATGATCCTCCGGTAATTTCGAGATGTTATCGTAACAATGTCTAGCCTAAATCGAGCGGAGGGGGCCCATTGAAGCCTTCCTCGGCAGAAACCGGGAGAAGATTGACTCCAAAAATGGTGCGATGGGGACAGCTTGATCGCTGAAGCGTGATAATGCTGCTCGTTTCGGTTGTGAAACCGGATTTTTCAGGAAGTTGGACGCACCTCTCCCGTTGCTGGACATGGAGCGGGGCGTTCTGATCAGGTCCAGACGAATTTTGGAACGCTCAGGCAGCGCTCCCACAGTTCTTTGAAACGCAATGAGTCCATGGCTATTGCCGTGACCTTGAGTACGGTTTTGCCAGCATGGGACACCACTTTGGCGGCTACGTCCACCAAGCGGCGACGCAGCGTCGTTGGGA
>NZ_AUMA01000021.1 GCF_000422565.1 Desulfovibrio aminophilus DSM 12254
TCCGAGGAGATGGCCTCCACCTCAGAGGAGCTCTCCAGCCAGGCCGTGCAGCTCCAGCAGACCATGAGCTTCTTCCAGGTGGACGGGACCGGCGGCCCCCGCAAGCGCATCAGCGCCGCGCCGGCCCCCAGGAAGCCCCTGCCCGCCGCACCGGCCAAGGCCGCCAAGACCGCGCCCAAGCCCGTCGCGGGCAAGGGCGTGGACCTGGAGCTGGCCGACGACGGCGAGTTCGAGCGCTTCTAACCCCCTTCAGGGGGTTAGAGAAAGGCGAAGAGAGGGCTGCCGGAGGACGAAGAAGGACATCGGAAAAGCAAGAAGGCCGGGGAGGGTTCCTCTCCGGCCTTTTCCTTGGCTGTTCAAGATGCCAGGAATGCCCGGGCGTAGAGCGCGTCGAGCATGGACGCGGGCAGGGCCGAATGCCAATGGCCCAAGGACAGGGCCAGAAGCCAGGCCCCGAACATCACGACGGCCGCGCCGAGGCAGAGCGTCTTCCAGGACACGGGCCGCCCCAGGAAACGGACGTTGAGCGCCCCGCGAGCCGGGCAGTTGGCCACGCACTGGCCGCAACCCAGGCATTCCGACCCACGCATGGCCGTCTTGGAGCGGATGGGAATGGCCGCCGGGCAGTTCCGCTCGCAGGTTCCGCAGCCCACGCAGAGCGAAGGGTCGCGGCGCACCGCCGTGGGTCCGGCCAGGGCCGCCAGGCCGAGCAGCGCGCCGTAGGGACAGAGCCAGCGGCACCAGGCGTTGCGGAAAACCAGCCCCAGCGCGGCCAGCACGGCCAGAACCACCAGCGCGGTCCCGGACGGGTTGCGATAAAAGAGCAACATGCGGGCGTCGGCCGTGATGTTGTAGGGGCTGGTCACGAACGACTCCAGCGAGGCCGCGTCCATGCCGCCGACCTGGACCAGGAAGAAGCCCAGAATCACGAACTTCACCCCGCGCAACGGCGTGTCCAGGATGCGCGCTCCCCGGCGTCCCAGGCCCAGCCGCTGCCCGAGCCGCCCCAGGGCCTCGCTCAGGAAGCCCACCGGGCAGACATGGCCGCAGAAACTCCGGCGCAGGAGCCAGGACGCGGCCAGAACCGCCAGCAGGATGGTCAGCCCGGCCGGGTGCACGAAGTCGTAGCCCTCGCCCAGGGACAGTCGTTTCAGCCCGAGCAGGGCGGCGATGGGCAGAAAGCCCTCGACCACCGGCGGCCGGGCAACCGCCGGACCGGCGAGGCCCGAAACGTGACGGAGATAGAGGAAGAGTTGCAGGCCGCCCGCCAGACAGACGATGGCGAACACGATCCGAACGCTCCGGCGCAGGGCCGCCGGCTTGAGGGGGAAAAGCATGGTCCTCCTTGATCGTCGCGGGCCGGGCCCCGCGCGCGAGGGGACCTTCTACCCTCGCTCCCGACCAGACGCAATCCCGGCCGGGGGGACGGAAAAAGGCCGGAAGCGTCCAGCGCCTCCGGCCCATCTGGTCACGGCGTCAACGGAATCAGACCAGGGCCTTGGCCGCCGTGAGCGCGGCGGCGTAGTCCGGCTCGTTGGCGATCTCGGACACGATCTGGGCGTGGGCCACCACGCCGTCCTTGCCGACCACGAACACGGCCCGGGCCAGGAGCCGCCAGTCGCGGATGAGCACTCCGTAATTCTGGCCGAAGGAGGCCAGCCGGTGGTCCGAGAGAGTTTTCACGGCCGTGACTCCGGCGGCCCCACACCAGCGGGCCTGGGCGAAGGGCAGGTCCATGCTCACGGTCAGAATCTGGATGTCCGCGCCCAGGGACGCGGCCTCCTGGTTGAAGCGGCGCGTCTCCAGGTCGCAGGTGGGGGTGTCCAGGGAAGGCACGGAGCAGAGGATCAGCACCTTGCCCGCGAAGTCCTTGAGGCTCGCCGGGCTCATGTCGTTGGTCACGGCGCTGAAATCGGGAGCCTTGTCGCCGGCCTTGATCTCGTTCCCGGCCAGGGCCAGGGGCATGCCTTTGAAGGTGACGATGCGCTCAGACATGGAAAGGAACCTCCTGATTGGTTGCCCCCAGTATACACATCCCCGGGCCGCGCGGAAGAGGGGAACGCCGCTTTTTCGAAACGCTAGAGTTCCTGGAGCAGACGGCAGACACCAGCCACCAGCTCGCGCGGGGTCGAGGCCCCGGCCGTGACTCCCACCCGGGCGCAACGCCGCAGGTCGTCCAGAGGCAGCTCGTCGGCGGTCTCCACATGCACGCAGGGCGTGCCCTGGGCCGCGGCCACCTGGGCCAGCCGCCGGGTGTTGCCGGATTCCTTGCCGCCGACCACGACCATGTAGTCCACCTCGCGGGCGATGCGCACGGCGTCTTCCTGGCGTTGCCGGGTGGCGTCGCAGATGGTCTGGAGCACTTTCACATCCAGATTCGGGCGTTCCGCGAGATCGGCGGCCAACGCCTCGAACACGGCCCGGTCCTGGGTGGTTTGGGCCGCAAGGACGTAGCGTGCGTCTGGTTCCAGGGGAAAGGACTCGAACTCCTCGCGGGAGTCGAAGACGAAGGCGTCCGGCCCGGCATAGCTCAGGAGCCCGCGCACCTCCGGATGGTCGGCCTCGCCGTAGAGCAGCAGCCTGCGGCCCCGCCCGCACTCCCGGGCGATGAGCATCTGGGCCTTCTTGACCTTGGGGCAGGTGGCGTCCACCACCCGCGCGCCGCGTTCCTCCAGGGCCTCCTGCATGGCCTTGGGCACGCCGTGGGCCCGGATGACCACGGCCGCGCCCTGGGGAATGTCCTCCGGACCACGCGCCACGCTCACCCCGCGCCGGGCGTAGTGCTCGAGCACCTGGGGGTTGTGGATGATCGGCCCCAGGGTACGCACGGGCGCGTCGCCGCCCTCGGCCAGCAGGGAATCCAGCCGGGTCAGGGCCAGGTCCACGCCCATGCAGAATCCGGCCGTCTCGGCCAGCACCACTTCCATGTCTCCTCCGTCAGCCGCGCCGGGCCGCGCCGTCCAGCAGGCGCTCCACCCGGGGCAGGATGCGGTCCACGATGCGCTCCACGCCCGCTTCCGTGGGGTGGATGCCGTCGCTCTGGTTCAGGTTCCGGTCCCCGGCCACGCCGTCCAGGAAAAAGGGATACAGCTCCACGCCCTTTTCCCGCGCCAGGGCCGGATAGAGCCCGTTGAAGTCCTTTTCATAGGCCGGGCCCATGTTCGGCGGGGCCAGCATCCCGGCCAGGAGCACGCGCACGCCCTTGGCCCGCAGCTTGTCCAGGATGGCCGCGAGATTGGCCTTGGTGCGCGCCGGGTCCAGGCCGCGCAGGGCGTCGTTGGCCCCCAGTTCCACCACGGCCGCGTCCGGCGTACCGGACGGATCGGAAAGCAGCCAGTCCAGCCGGGCCAAGCCACCCGCGCTCGTGTCGCCGGAAACACCGGCGTTGATCACCCGCACATCCCGGCCCGCCGCGCGCAGCCGGGCCTCCAGGCGTTCGGCGAAGCCCGCGCCCTGGGGCAGGCCGTAGCCCGCGGTGAGGCTGTCGCCCAGGGCCAGCAGGACGAGCGGTCGCGCGATTACCTGCGGAGCGGCCTGGGCGCTGCTTTGAGCCGGAAACGAAATGCAGTACAAGAGGACCAGGACCGGCAACCACCAGCACAGGCGGAACGCACGCATGGGCACTCCAGAGTCGTTGATATCCCTTCAATCCGTGCATCTGACGTTAACCGGGGGCAGCGGGCCGGTCAACATCCTGCGCGGCGTGAACCTCGAGGTCCGCGCCGGGGAGACCCTGGCCGTGGTGGGCCCCTCGGGCTCGGGCAAGACCACCCTGCTCATGGTCCTGGCCGGGCTGGAGCGGCCCAGCTCGGGCAGCGTGAACGTCTCCGGCCGCAACCTGGCGCTCATGGGCGAGGACGCCCTGGCCCGCTTCCGCCGCTCCGGCGTGGGCATCGTGTTCCAGGCCTTCCACCTCGTGCCGACCATGACCGCCCAGGAGAACGTGGCCCTGCCCCTGGAATTCGCGGGCAGGCCGAGAGCCTTCGAAACCGCCGGGCGCTGGCTGGCGGCCGTGGGCCTGGACTCCCGCCTGGACCACTACCCGGCCCAGCTCTCCGGCGGTGAGCAACAGCGCGTGGCCCTGGCCCGGGCCTTCGCCCCCGAGCCCTTCCTGCTTTTGGCCGACGAGCCCACCGGCAACCTCGACGCGGACACCGGCCGGATCATCATGGACCTGCTTTTCTCCCTCTCGGCCGACCGGGGGACCACCCTCGTGCTCGTGACCCACGATCAGGGGCTGGCAGCCCGCGCCGGACGCACCGTGCGCATGTGCGACGGCCGCCTGGACGGGGAGGCCGGATGAACGCCGCCGGGATCCTCCTGGCTATTCGTCTGGCCCGCCGGGAACTGCGCGGCGGCCTGCGCGGCTTCGGGGTCTTCCTGGCCTGCCTGGCCCTGGGAGTGGGCGCGGTGTCCTGCGTGGGCACCCTGAACGCCTCCCTGGAGGCGGGCCTGCGCCGCGACGCCCGAACCCTGCTCGGCGGCGATCTGGAGGTGCGCCAGAGCCACCTGCCGCCCCGTGCCGAGGCCCTGGAGCTCCTCGCGGATCTGGGCCGGGTCTCGCTCCAGGCCCGCATGCGGGGCATGGCCCATGCCGGAGACGGCCACTCCGCCGTGGTCGAGGTCAAGGCCGTGGACGCGGCCTATCCGCTCTACGGCCGAGTGATTCTGGAGCCGGACCTGCCGCCGGCCGAGGCCCTGGCCGAACGGGACGGCCTGTTCGGGGCGGTCGCCGAACCCCGCCTGCTGGAGCGCCTGGGCCTGCGACCGGGCCAGGAACTGCGCCTGGGGCACGGACGTTTCCGGGTCACGGCCATGCTGCGCACGGAACCGGACCGGGGCGCGACCTTGTTCAACCTCGGGCCCCGGCTGCTCCTTTCACAAGCGGGCCTGGAGTCCACGGGCCTGCTCCAGCCGGGCAGCGTGGTCTCCTACTCGGCCCTGGTCCGCCTGCATCCCGGGGTCACGCCCGAACAGGCCCGCGCGGCCCTGACCCGTGAATTCCCCGACGAGACGGGCTGGCGCGTCCTGGATCACGGCCAGGCCGCCGGGGGCATCCGCCGTTCCCTGGACAACATCTCGCTCTACCTGACCCTGGTGGGCCTGGCCTCCCTGCTTTTGGGCGGCATCGGCGCGGCCGGTGCGGTACGCGGCTTTCTGGCCTCGCGGGCCGACGCCCTGGCGGCCATGAAGGCCGTGGGAGCGGAACGCGGCCAGATCCTGGCCGCCTACCTGACTCAGATCCTCGTTCTCGCCGCCGTGGGCAGCGCCCTCGGGCTCCTGGCCGGAGTCCTCGGGGCAAACGCGGCGGCCGCGCTCCTATCGCAGGTGCTCGGCGTGCCCTCGGCCCCGGGCCTCTATCCCGGCCCGCTGCTCTCGGGTCTGGCCTACGGCCTGCTCACGGCCCTGGCCTTCTCGGTCTGGCCGCTCTCGGCGGCCGCCGCCGTGTCCCCGGTGCGCCTCTTCCGGGGCTACGCCGACCCAGGCACACCGCGCCCGAGCGCCTGCGCCCTGGCGGTCTCGGGATTGTGCGCCCTGGCCCTGCTCACCCTGACCTTGATGAACGCCCCCGCTCCGGGCGTGGTCCTGGGCTTCGCCGCCGGGGTGGTCCTCAGCTCCCTGGCGCTCTTCCTCCTGGCCCGGGGGGCCAAGGCCCTGGCCAAAAGCCTACCGAGCCCCCGCGACCCGCGCCTGCGCCTGGCTCTGGGCAACATCCACCGCCCGGGCTCGGGCCTCACGGCCGTGGTCTTCTCCCTGGGTCTGGGCCTGGCCGTGCTCTGCACCGTGGTCCTGGCCGACCTGAACCTGCGCGACACGCTGGACCGGCGCATGCCCGCCTCGGCCCCGGCTTACTTCTTCCTCGACATTCCCAAGAACGCCCTGAAGCTCTTCCAAGACACGGTCCTGACCGTTCCCGGGGTCACGCGCGAGGAGCACGCCCCCACCATCAGGGGGCGGGTGGTGCGAGTGAACGGCGTACTCTCCGAAAAAGTCCGACCGGACCCGGACGCGGCCTGGATTCTGCGCGGCGACCGGGGCCTGACCATGGCCGACCGGCCGCCCGAGGGCACGAGCTTGGCGGCCGGAGAGTGGTGGCCGGAGCACTACCAGGGCCCGCCCCTGGTCTCCTTCGGAGAACAGGAGGCCAAGGGCCTGGGCCTCCAGATCGGCGGCACGATCACGGTGAACGTCCTGGGCCGCGAGATCACCGCCCGGGTGGCCAGCCTGCGGCGCATCGAGTGGACCAGCCTCGCGCTCAATCACGCCATGGTCTTCTCCCCCGGCGTCCTCGACGCCGCGCCCTATTCCTACCTCGCCACGGTCTACAGTACGCCTGGAGCGGAAGAGGAGGTCTTCCGGGCCGTATCCACGGCCATGCCGGACGTGACCGCCGTCTATGTGCGCGACGTGCTCGACGACGTGCGCCGCACCGCCGGGCGCATCGCCCTGGCCGCACGGGCGGCCACAGCCGTGGCCCTGCTGGCCGGGCTTCTGGTCCTGTCCCAGGCCCTGCGGGCCAATCTCCAGGCCCGCCGCCGCGAGGCCGTCGTCTTCAAGGTCCTGGGGGCCACCCGGAGCGACGTGCTGCTTTCCCTGGCCGCCGAGTTCTGCCTGCTCGGCCTGTCCACGGCCCTGGCCGCCTCGCTCATCGGAGCCCTGGCCTCGCGGGCCTTCACCACCCGGCTGCTGCTCGGCGGCTGGAGCCTTCACCCCTGGGCCCTGGCGGCCTGCGCCCTGGCGGGCACGGCCGCGACCCTGGCCCTCGGTCTGCTCGGCGTGCGCCGGGCCCTGGGCCAGAAGGCCTGGCCCGTGCTGCGCAACGAGTAACCAGCCGAAATCAAACCAATTGCCTTTCACATGAGGTCTCTTCTCCGGGCTGCGTGATTGACAACCGCGCCATTATTTGAAATGATCGTTTGAAACATTTGATTGAAACATTCGCTTAAGGAGATTGGGCCATGTCCCGGGATTCGGCCTCACGCGAACAGACCAAGGAAAACCTGCTGCGGGCGGCCATCAGGGTTTTCGGCGACAAGGGCTTCCAGGCGGCCACCGTGCGTGAGATTTGCCAGGCCGCCGGGGCCAACGTGGCCGCCGTGAACTACCATTTCGGCGGCAAGGAGGCCCTCTACGCGGCCGTGCTGGAACTGATGTTCGCCAGCTCCAAACACTGCGGCCGCGACCTGCCCTGCCCGTCTCCCGGAGCACCGGCCGAGGAACGCTTGCGCCACCTCATCCGGCGCTCGGTGCTCGAAATCTACGGCGATCTCGAAGGCGAGGACCAGGCGCACTGTCAGGCCCTATCCTCGCTCTTTCTCATGGAAATGGCCCACCCCAGTCCCGACCTGGACGGAGTGATCGCGCGCCATGTGCGGCCGGACACGGACGAACTGTTCTCCATCCTGTCCGAACTGCTGGCCCGCGCCCCGGACGACGATCTGGTCAAGGACGCCGGGGCCTGCGTCATGGGACAGATCCTGTTCTATACGGTGGCCTGGCCCATCGTGGAGCGCCTGCGGCCCGACGAACGGCCGGAGATGCCTCCGCTGGACAGGCTGGCCGAGGTCATCACGCGCTTTTCCCTGGCCGGCATCGCCGGTCTCAAAAAGAACCCGCTTTGAGGGCATCCCGATGAATACGCATACCGACGGCCTGCGGGCCGCCCTCCGCAAACGCAAGGCGCTCCTTCTGCTGACCCTGGCCGCTTTGGTCGCCATCGGCGCGCTGGCCACCTGCCGGGAGGAGACCAAGACCCAGGCCTCCGTGCCGGTGGAACGCAAGAAGATCAAGGTCGTGCTGGAGACGGTGGCCCCGCGCCCGCTGAACGACCTGCTCGTCCTGCCCGGCGAGACCGAAGCCCTGCACGACGTCAAGCTTTCCGCCGAGCGCAGCGGCCGCGTGGAGCAGGTGCCGGTGAAGGAGGGCGATTTCGTCCGCGCCGGACAGGTCATCGCCCACATCGACATGCAGGCCCTTTCCGCCGGACTGGACAAGGCCCAGGCCGCCCACCGGTTGGCCGAGGATCTGCACCAGCGACGTTCGGCCCTGCACGCCCAGGGCATGATCGCCCGCGAGGACCTCCAAGTGGCCGAAACCGACCTGGCCAAGGCCAAGAGCGACCTGCTCCAGGCCCGTTCCGACCACCGCCAGGGCTCCATCGTGGCCCCGGTGGGCGGGATGATCAACAAGGTCTATGTGGACCCGGGCGAGGTGGTCTCCGAAGGCAATCCCGTGGCCGACCTGGTCAACGTGGACACCATCCGGGTCAACGTCAACGTCCCCGAGCTGGACGTGCGCTTCCTGCGCCAGGGCCAGCAGGCCCCGGTGAGCGTGGACGCCTACCCGGGCGAAAGCTGGAACGGCGTCGTGGACTTCGTGGCCTTCAAGGCCGACCCTGCCACCAAGACCTTCCAGGCCCGGCTGGTGGTCGACAACGCCGACCGCCGCATCCGGCCCGGCATGCTGGCCCGGGTGGTCTTCCACCGCCGCACCCTGGACGGCGCCCTGACGGCCCCGCTCTCGGCCATCCTGGACAAGAGCGGCGAACGGCTCGTCTTCGTGGAGGAAGGCGGCGTGGCCCGCGCCCGCACCGTGGTTCCCGGCGTCATCGAGGGCGATCGGGTGGAGATCCGACAGGGCCTCAAGGACGGCGACCGGCTCATCGTGGTCGGCCAGAACGAGGTGGAGGACGGCTCGGAGGTCCAGCCCCGATGATCGTCAACCGCGCGGCGCTCAAGCGCCCGGTGGCCGTGCTGGTGTTCATGATCCTCTCGGCCGTCACCGGACTTTACAGCTACAACTCGCTGCCCCGCGAATCCTCGCCGGACATCACCATCCCCTATGTCTTCGTGACCACCACCTATGAGGGCGTGGCCCCGGCCGACGTGGAGAAGCTCATCACCCTGCCCCTGGAGCGCAAGCTCAAGGGCATCGCGGACACCGAGGAAATCCGCTCCACGTCCGAGGACGGCATCTCGGTCATCGCGGTCAAGTTCCTGCCGGACGTGAACATCGACGACGCCCTGCAGAAGGTCCGCGACAAGGTGGACCAGGCCAAACCCGACCTGCCCAAGGATCTGGAGGATGACCCGGTCATCACCGAGGCCAACTTCTCGGACATCCCGGTGGTCCAGGTGGTCCTCTCCGGCCCCTTCAGCCCCCGGCGCCTCAAGGACTTCGCCGAGGATCTGCGCGACCGTTTCGAGGCCGTTCAGGGCGTGCTGGAAGCCAAGATCGTGGGCGGCCTAGAGCGCGAAATCCACGTGCTCTTCGACCTCGACCGGGTGGCTTTCTACAACGTTCCCTTCTCCTCGCTGCTCTCCTCCGTGGAGCGCGGCAACGTGAACCAGCCCGGCGGCTCCATGGACATCGGCTCCTCGCGCTACCTGGTGCGCGTGCCCGAGGACTTCAAGCATCCATCGGAGATCAACAACATCGTGGCCTTCGTGCGCGACGGCCGCCCCGTGTACCTGCGCGATCTGGCCACCATCGCGGACGCCAACAAGGACCCCCTGTCCCGCAGCCGCATCGACGGCAAGGCCAGCGTGACCATTCTGATCAAGAAGCGCAGCGGCGAAAACATCATCCGCATCAGCGACGAGGTGACCGCCATCGTGGCCGAGATGCGCGACGTCCTGCCCCGCAACCTGAGCGTCGACCTCACCGCCGATCAGGCCGAGGAAATCCGCAACATGGTGGCCGACCTGGAGAACAACATCATCTCCGGCCTGCTCCTGGTCCTGGCGGTGGTCTTCCTCTTCATCGGCGGGCGCTCGGCGGTCTTCGTCTCCCTGGCCATCCCCATGTCCATGCTCCTGTCCTTCTCCCTGCTCCAGGCCATGGGCGTGACCCTGAACATGGTGGTCCTCTTCTCCCTGACCCTGGCCCTGGGCATGCTCGTGGACAACGGCATCGTCATCGTGGAAAACATCTACCGCCACATGCAGGAAAACGGCCTGCCGCGCGGCCAGGCGGCCCTGGCCGCCACCGACGAGGTGGCCTGGCCGGTGATCACCTCCACCCTGACCACCGTGGGCGCGTTCCTGCCCATGATCTTCTGGCCCGGGATCATGGGCGAGTTCATGAAGTTCCTGCCGATCACCGTGATCCTGACGCTCCTGGCCTCGCTCTTCGTGGCCCTGGTCATCAACCCCGTGCTCTCGGCCCGCTACCAGAACGTCCGCCCCCTGGGCCAGACCACGGCCGTGGACCGGGTTCTGGACCGCGTCCGCGACGCCTACGGCCGCATCCTGGAAAAGGCCCTGGATCATCGCGGCCTGGTGCTCGGCGGTGCTTTCGCCCTGCTCGTGCTCTCGATGGTGGGCTTCGGCGTCTTCGGCCGGGGCGTGGAATTCTTCCCGGACGTGGAGCCCAACCGGGCCTATATCCACATCAAGGCGCCCCCAGGCACCAATCTGGACGCCTCGGACGAACTCGTGCGCCAGGCCGAGGTCATCGCCTCGCAATATCCGGACATCCGCCACGTCATCTCGGAGATCGGGGCCGAGGGCAACGACCCCTTTTCCCAGGGCGGCACGGGCACCCATCTCTCCAAGATCACCCTGGACTTCAAGAACATCAAGGATCGTTCACGGCCCTCCTCGGAAATCGTCAACGAAATCCGAGCCAAGCTGCAGGATGCGATTCGGGGGGCCGAGGTGCGGGTGGAGAAGGAGCAGGGCGGACCGCCCACCGGCGCGGCCGTGAACATGGAGATCGCGGGCGAGGACATCCACGATCTGGGCCGCCTGGCCGCCGAAGTGCGCAAGGCGATCCGCGACATTCCCGGCCTGGTGGACCTCAAGGACGACTTCGTCTCCGGCAAGCCCGAAATCCTCGTCTCCGTGGACAAGGAGAAAGCCGCCCTGCTCGGGCTGGACGCCCTGTCCGTGGCCACCACGGTCAAGGCCGCCATCAACGGGGCCAAGGTGGGCGCCTACCGCGAGGGCAAGGACGAGTACGACATTCTGGTCAAGCTGCCGGAAAAGGACCGCCATTCGGTGGAGATCCTGCGCCGCCTCACGGTCTCCGGCTCGGCCGGGCAGCCCGTGCCCATCACCTCCCTGGCCTCGGTGGAGCTGGCCAGCGGCCTGGGCGGCATCCACCGCATCGACCAGAAACGCGTGGTGACCATCTCGGCCGACGCCTCGGGCCGGTTGGCCAACGACATCATCACCGACATCAAGGCCAGGCTGGCGGACTTCCCCTGGCCCAAGGGCTACCGGGTCAGCTACACCGGCGAGCAGAAGGAGCAGGACAAGGCCCAGGACTTCCTGTCCAAGGCCTTCCTGGCCGCCCTGTTCCTC
This sequence comes from Desulfovibrio aminophilus DSM 12254, assembly GCF_000422565.1. NCBI lineage: Bacteria > Pseudomonadati > Thermodesulfobacteriota > Desulfovibrionia > Desulfovibrionales > Desulfovibrionaceae > Desulfovibrio > Desulfovibrio aminophilus. The sequence goes on from NZ_AUMA01000021.1 coordinate 11,307, forward strand.
ATCTTCATGACCCTGGTGCTCCAGTTCGACACGCTCATGAGCCCGGTCATCATCCTGACCTCGGTGGTCCTCTCGCTCATCGGCGTGTTCCTCGGCCTGCTCGTCACCGACATGCCCTTCGGCGTGATCATGACAGGTGTGGGCGTGGTCAGTCTGGCGGGCGTGGTGGTGAACAACGCCATCGTGCTCATCGACTATTACAACCAACTGCGGGCAGGCGGCATGGCTTCCCGGGAGGCCCTGGTGCTCACCGGCCGCCTGCGCTTCCGGCCCGTGGCGCTCACCGCCCTGACCACCGTGCTCGGCCTGGTGCCCATGGCCACGGGCGTGAGCTTCGACTTCCTCAACTTCCGCTGGGACGTGGGCGGGGAGTCCTCGCAGTGGTGGGGTTCCATGGCCGTGGCCGTGATCTTCGGTTTGGCCGTGGCCACGCTCCTGACGTTGGTGGTGGTGCCGGTGCTCCTCTCTTTCCAGGAGAGCCTGCGGACACGCCGGCAGCGCTCCGACACGGAAAACAAAACCGGGCATACCGATTCCTGATCCCGGGGCGTTGCGCCCCGGGGCCCGGACAGGCTAGACTCGCGCCATGGACATCCGGGCCCTCCTGGCCGAGGGCATCCGCCAGGAGCACCTCAAGATCGGCGAGTGCGTCTTCACCACCCGGGATATGCTCATCGTCACGGTCCTCGGCAGTTGCGTCTCGGCCGTCTTCCACCACCCTCCGACGCGGGCGGCGGCCATGTTCCACGCCATGCTCCCGGACAGCAGCCAGACCTCCAATCCGGTGCGCCATCCCTGCACCTTCGCCGACCTGGCCGTGGCCGCGGTGATGGAACGCTTCCGTCGGCTCGACGTTCCGCCCCAGGAAATCCGGGTGCGCCTCTTCGGCGGGGCCGGAGCCCTCTGTCCGGAAGAACGGGACCGCCTGCGCGACATGTTGGACGTGGGGGCCAAGAACGTGGCGGCGGCCCGGCTGGCCTTGAAAATCCACGAGCTGCGAGTCCTCTCCGAGGACGTGCTCGGCCCGCGCGGCCGCAAGATACTCTTCCATACGGGCTCGGGCCGCTCCTGGCTGCGGGACGTGAACGCGGGCCCCGACGATCCCTTCCAGGTCCGGGACTGACCATGAACGTCGTCCGCCCCTGCCTGCTCCTGGTCCTGCTCCTTTGCCCGGCGGCCTTCGCCGGAGCCCCGCTGCTGGCCCCGGACATCCTGGCCGAACTGCCCCATGACCGGGAGGCCTTCACCGAGGGCCTGCTGCTCCGTGACGGCCTGTTCCTCGAATCCGTGGGCAAGTACGGCCGCTCCGAACTCCGGCGGGTGGACCCGGTCACGGGCGCGGTGCTGCGCCGGACCCCCCTGGCCGCGAAGTATTTCGCCGAGGGCCTGACCCTGCACGACGGGCGGCTCGTCCTGCTCACCTGGAAAGAAGGCACGGGCTTCTTTCTCGACCCCGGAACGTTGCGCATCACCGGCAGCTTTGTCTGGCAAGGCGAAGGCTGGGGCCTGACCTCGGACGGGACGCGGCTCTGGGCCAGCGACGGTTCGGACAGCCTGCGGCTTCTGGACCCGGCGCGGATGACCGTGCTCCGGCGCATCCCCGTGCGCGACGGCGACCAGCCCGTGCTCCGGCTCAACGAGTTGGAGGCGGCAAGGGGCGTGGTCTGGGCCAATGTCTGGTGGGAAGACCGCGTGGCGGCCATCGCCCCGGACAGCGGCAAGGTGCTGGCTTGGCTGGACCTGAAGCCCCTGCGCGCGCGGCTGGAGAACCCCGGGGCCGAGTCCGCCAACGGCTTGGCCTGCGACCCGGAATCCGGCCGCCTCTACGTCACGGGCAAATTCTGGGACAAGGTCTTCGTCCTACGCCTGCCCGCGCTTCCGTAGCAGAAGCCAAAGCCCGGCGGCGACCATGGGCAGGCAGAGCACCTGCCCCATGCTCATCCAGCCGAAGGCCACGAAGCCGAGTTGGACGTCCGGTTCGCGGAAGAACTCGCAGAAGAACCGGAACGAGCCGTAGCCCAGGAGGAACAGCCCGGAGGTCGAGCCCACGGGGCGGGGTTTGCGGGAATAGACCCAGAGCAAAGTGAACAGGACGACGCCCTCCAGCCCGGCCTCATAGAGCTGGGAGGGATGACGGGGCGTGTCCCCGGCCGTGCCGGGGTAGATCACGGCCCAGGGCAGGTCCGAGACCCTGCCGGGCAGCTCGTTGTTGATGAAATTGCCCATGCGGCCGAAGAACAGGCCAGGAGGCGCCAGGGGCACGATGAAGTCGCCCACCTCCAGGATGGTCTTGCCGTGCTTGCGGGCGAAGAGCCAAACCGCCAGGAACACGCCGATGGCCCCGCCGTGGAAGCTCATGCCGCCGTTCCAGACCGCCGGAATCTCGGCCGGATGGTTCCAGAAGAACACGGGGTCGTAGAAGAGCACGTAACCGATGCGCGCGCCCAGCAGAAGCCCGAGGATGAGCCAGGAGAGGACGTCGTCCATCATGGCCGGGGTCCAGCCGCGCCAGGACTGCCGGGCCCGCAGGCGGCCCAGAACCCAGGCCAGGGTGAAGCCCAGGGCGTACATGAAGCCGTACCAGCGCACCTCGATGGGGCCCACGCGGAAGATCGCGGGGTCCAGAATCGGAAGCTTGATCATGGATTTCCTCGAAACGGACGGCTTTGTTTCCCGTCGGGTTTGAGCTAGAGTGCCGGGAACGGCCGATCCCAGGTATGCGCCCATCGGCATTCCCAGTCAAGACCGCGAGGGCGACGTCATGACCAAGAACCGCGACCTGGATATTCTCGAAATGCCCCTGGAGGCCCTGGCGGCCTACTGGCTCTCGCTGAAAAAACTGTGGGACTCCAAGAAGGGGGCCAGAAAGGTCATCGACGAGGAGACCGCCCACACACCCGAGCCCTACATCGCCTTCCTGCTGCGGACGGCCTTCGGCGAGATGGGCGAACAGCGGGTGCGCAAGCTGGCCCGCATCAAGCGCGAGAGCCTCCTGGCCGACTGGCGGCGCAAGATCGAACTCATGCGCTTGGCGCTCTACGCCGTGGCCTCCGGCGAGAATCCCCGCGTGACGCTGATCCGCATGGATTCCCGCTTCCACGCCCCGCCCATGGACGAGCGCCGCGCCTTCGACATGGCCGGGGCCGTGTTCACGGCCATCAAGGAGAAGTCCGCCGACCTGCCCACGCTCCTGGACGTGAGCCACAAGCAGAGCCACGACCGGCTGGTGGTCAAGCTCCTCTTCTACGTCATCCACGCCCGGCGCGAAGGCAGGCAGAGCCTCGCGCCGTTCATCCAGTTCATCCGTTCGCCCTACTTCGCCGAGGGCCTGTCCCTGGCCGTGGACGGCTTCGACGCCGACTTCCTGGCCAACCACCTGGACCGGGTGCGCAACGAGGCCCTGGGCGACGCCCGGCGCAAGATGCAGCTCTCCGTGGACATGGCCCTGGCGATCCGCGACAAGCTGCCCTACGAGGACGTGCTGCTCACGGCCCAGGCTTACATGCTCTAGGCGATCCGGGGCGTTGACAGCAGGGTGGGGAAGCGCTAGCCGCAGAAAAGAACACTCCACCCCAACCGCCCCCCCGCGAAGGAGGGACGGACGTGTCCCGCCATCTGCCCTTCTCCTACCGTTGCGGACGGTGCGGCCGTTGCTGCGCGGACATGCGCATCCAACTGAACCCCTACGAGGTCGCGCGCTTGGCGCACGGCCAGGGCCTGTCCACCACGGACTTTCTCGCCCGGAGCACACATTCCGGCGTCTGGCTCAAGGCCGGACCCGACGGAGGCTGCGTCTTCCTCGGGGAAGCCGGGTGCGCCGCGCACCCGGACCGGCCCCTGGTCTGCCGCCTCTACCCCTTGGGTCGGCACCGGACCTCCAGGGGCGGCGAACGCTTCGCCTGTCTCCTGCCCCGCCCCGGGTCCACCGGAGCCTACGGCCCGGACGGCACGATCGAGGACCACCTCGCGGCCAACGACGCCGCGACGTTCCTGGAGGAGGCCGACGCCTGGCTGGCCCTCTTTTCCCGGGCCTGGAGCCTGTTTGAAACCCTGCTCGGCGTCGACCCCCTGTTGGCGGTCTTGGCCTCGGACATCCGCTTGCTCGTGCTGGACGGCCACGCCCCGCCGCGAAGCCGCCTCCTGGACCCGGACGTGCTGGCGAACAGCTTGTGCGCCGCCCGGGGGCTGTCCCCGCCCAAGACTCCGGAGGAAAAGACCCGCCTGCACCGCAAGGCCGTGGACCAGTGGCTGAGCGGGATGGGACGGACGCGGGACGGCGGCCACGAACGAGCCGAAACCCTGGCGCGGCTCGTGGCGGGGCTGGGCATGGGCCTGGGCGTGAACCTGTCGGGCCTGTTCCAGCACGTCTCCGACGAGGAACCGCCCGGAGCGATGGAAATGGACGAAGCTTTGCGCCTGGGCGCCGACTTCCTCTGACCGCTCGGGGGAAGCTCCCTCCCGTCGGACCTTCCCGCCCTCTTGACCTTTCCGCCTCAATGCGTAGAACTCCTGCCGGGCGCTTTCGCCCTCCCCCTTTTCCCGGAGTTTCCCGTGCAGGACAGTCTTTTCGCCAAACAGTTGAAAAAAGAGGTGGATCGCCGCCGTACCTTCGGCATCATCAGCCACCCCGACGCGGGCAAGACCACGCTCACCGAAAAACTGCTGCTCTTCGGCGGCGCGATCCAGATGGCCGGAGCGGTCAAGGCCCGCAAGGCCGCCCGCCACGCCACCTCGGACTGGATGGCCATGGAGCGCGAACGCGGCATCTCCGTGACCACTTCGGTCATGAAATTCGAGCACAATGGCTTCGAGATCAACCTCCTGGACACTCCCGGCCACCAGGACTTCTCCGAGGACACCTACCGCGTGCTCACGGCCGTGGACTCGGCCCTGATGGTCATCGACTCGGCCAAGGGCGTGGAGACCCAGACCCGCAAGCTCATGGAGGTCTGCCGCCTGCGCGACACGCCGATCATGACCTTCGTGAACAAGCTCGACCGCGACGGCCTGAGCCCCTTCGACATCCTGGCCGACATCGAAAAGAGCCTGGACATCGAGTGCGTGCCGCTCACCTGGCCCATCGGCATGGGCAAGGGCTTCAAGGGCGCCTGGGACATCCGCGCGGGCCGGCTGACCCTCTTCTCTCCGAGCTTCGGCGAAATGGTGGTGGACGGAGTCACCGTGGACCGCCTCGACGACCCTCGCCTGGACGAGCTGCTCGGCGAGGCCGCCGACGAGCTGCGCGCGGACCTGGACCTGCTTTCAGGCGCGGGCGGCGTCTTCGACCGCGACCTCTACCTCCAGGGCCGCCAGACACCCGTGTTCTTCGGCAGCGCGGTGAACAACTTCGGCGTGCGTGAGCTGCTGGACTCCTTCGTGGACCTGGCCCCCGCGCCCAAACCCCGGGAGGCCAAGGAGCGCCAGGTTTCGCCCTACGAGGAAGCCTTCTCCGGCGTGGTTTTCAAGATCCAGGCCAACATGGACCCGGCCCACCGCGACCGCATCGCCTTCATGCGCATCTGCTCCGGCCGCTTCCAGCGCGGCATGAAGCTCCGGCACCACCGCATCGGCAAGGACGTGACCGTGGCCAACGCCACCATCTTCATGGCCCAGGACCGCATGGGCGTGGAGGAGGCCTGGCCCGGAGACATCATCGGCCTGCACAACCACGGCACGATCAAGATCGGCGACACCTTCACCGAGAAGGAGCCGCTCAAGTTCACCGGCATCCCGAACTTCGCGCCCGAGCACTTCCGCCGGGTGGTGCTCAAGAGCCCGCTCAAGGCCAAGCAGCTCCAAAAAGGGCTCAACCAGCTGGCCGAGGAGGGCGCGGTGCAGCTCTTCCGCCCGCTCTTCAACAACGACTATATCCTCGGCGCGGTGGGCGTACTCCAGTTCGACGTGATCACGGCCCGGCTCAAGGACGAATACGGCGTGGACGCGCTCTACGAGGCCGCGCCCTTCCACACCATCCGCTGGGTCTCCTGCGCGGACCGCAAGATCCTGGACGACTTCCGCAAATCCATGTCCGGCAGCCTCGCGCTGGACGCGGATGAAAATCTTGCGTACCTTTCCCCGAGCGCGTGGCGCCTGGACGACACCATGGAGAAATGGCCCAGGATCGTTTTCAGCGCCACCAGGGAGAACGAGTAGCCCCGGACATGACCCCGACCACGCCCCTGCCCGAACACCACCTGCGAGCCTTCGGCAACGAGGAGATCAACGAGCTTCCCCTGCGTCATTACGAGGGGGGAGTGACTGTGGTGCGCACGGACAAGCAGCTCAAGGCCGCTCTCAAGGCGCTCGAAAAGGAACATCTGCTCGGGTTCGATACCGAGACGCGCCCCGTGTTCCGCAAGGGACAGGGCCCCTATCCCCCCTCCCTGGTCCAGTTGGCGGGCGCGGAACACGTCTACCTCTTCCAGATCAGCCAACTCACCTTCGGCGACGGACTCAAGGATCTCCTGGCCGAACCCTCGGTGGTCAAGACCGGGGTTTCCGTCACCGACGACGTGAAGGCCCTCAAGGATCTCTCGCCGTTCCAGGAAGCGGGCTTCCTGGACCTGGGCACCCTTTCCGCCCGGCTCCAGATGAAGACCCACGGCCTGCGCAACCTGGCCGCCAACCTGCTGGGCTTCCGCATCTCCAAAAGCGCGCAGTGCTCCAACTGGGCCCGCGAGAACCTCTCCCACTCCCAAATACTTTACGCCGCCACCGACGCATGGATCAGCCGGGAAATCTACCTGGCCTTCCGCGAACTGGGCGTCCTGCCGGAGCGGCCGTGAGCGACCTCAGGGACCGCGTCCAGGTCAACGCCCGTTTCTTCCATCTGGCCGAAGGACTCCTGGACCGCTTCCTGGACGAGGGCCTGAACCCGGAGATCGGCCTCTTCGCCAAGGATCTGGACGAATACGGCCCGGACCAGTTCCGCGAGGCCGAGAAGGCGTTGCGCGACAGGGGGCTGCGGCCCACGGTGCATGGTCCCTTCGTGGACCTCTCCCCGGGCTCGCCAGATCCGCTGGTCCTGGCCGCCACCCGCCGCCGCTTCGAGCAGTTGGTGGAGGCTGTGGATATCCTGCGGCCCCGCAGCGTGACCTGCCACCTGGGCTTCGAACACTCCCGCCACGGCTACTTCAAGGAATTCTGGCTGGAGCAGAGTCTGACGACTTGGCGCTGGCTGGCCCGCGAACTGCGCGACCGGGGCGCCCGACTCATGCTCGAAAACACCTTCGAACGCGCGCCCGAGGAGATGCTTCCGGCCTTGAATGAACTCTCCTCCCTGGGCGTGGGCCTGTGCCTGGACGTGGGGCACCTCAACCTCTTCAGCGCGGCCAAGGTCGCCCAGTGGGTCGAGGAGGCCGGGCCCTGCCTGGGCCAGCTCCACCTGCACGACAACTTCGGCCACCGCGACGACCACCTGCCCATCGGCCAGGGCCGCATCGACTACCCGGCCGTGTTCCGCAACCTGGCCTACCTGCCCGAGCCTCTGACCGTGACCATGGAAGTGGGCATCGAGGGCGCGCCCCTGAGCTTCGCCGCCCTGGAACAGCTCTGGCCCTGGTAGAGCCTAGCGCCGTCCGGCCAGGAAGACCCCGGCCAAGGCCACCCCGAATCCCGCCCACTGCGCCCCGGACAACGCCTGTCCGAAAAACAGATACGCCTGCACCGCCGCCAGCGGCGGGGCCAGAAACAGCAGCGCCGTGACGGCCGCGGCCTCGCCGCGCCGGACCATCCAGACCAGCAGCGTGGCTCCGCCCACGGAAAGCGCCAGGGCCGCGTAGCCCAGATTGAGCCAAAGCACGGCCGAGCCGGACCAGTGTGATTCGCCCAGGATCAGAGCCAACGCCGCGACCACCAGCGCGCCGCCGAGCAACTGCACCGCGCCCGCGCCCCGAAGGTCGCAGCGGGCCAGGGAAGTCTTTTGAAACAGCGTCCCGGCCGTGATGCCCGCCACGCTCACCAGGGCCGCCAGGATCGCCGAGACCGGAACCGGCTCGGCCCCGGCGCGGGCCAGGCCCGGGGCCACGGCCAGGGCCACCCCGCCCAATCCCAAGGCCATGCCGAGCCAGGAACGCGGGCTGGGCCGTTCACCAAAGAACAGTTGGGCCAACACGGCCGTGGCGGGCGGCTGGAGCGCCCCGGCCAGGGCCATGATCGCCGCGGGAAGCCCCTGGGCCACGGCCCAATAGCCAGCCCCGAGATAAAGCCCGTGCAGCAGCCCCCCGGCCAGGAGATGGCGGGGCAGGTCGCGGAGCCGAGGCCAGGCCACACCCGCACGCCGGGCCAGCAGGGCCAACACCGCCGCGGCACAGAGGAAGCGGGCCGTGAGAAAAAGGTTCGGGTCCGCCTCGGGCGCCACGGCCCGGGCCACCACGAAGCCGGTGGACCAGACGAGGATGAACAGGATGGGAGCGATGGCGTGTGTCATGGGGCGGAGCTTTACGCACCGCGATCCATCATGTACAACGAAATAAATCTATCGATCCATCGGAAAAAATGATGCAACCACAAGACCTCGACCTGGACTCCATGGCCACCCTGGCCGCCGTGGTGGACGCCGGGGGCTTCACCGCCGCGTCCCGGCTCCTGAACCGGACCCAGTCCGCCGTGAGCGCCAAGATCGCGGCCTTGGAACAGGCCGCCGGAAGCCCCCTGCTCCTGCGCTCACGCCGGGGCGTGACCCCGACTCCGGCCGGCAAGACCCTTCTGGGCTACGCCCGCGACCTGCTCCGGCTGCGCGAGGAGGCGGCCTTGGCCCTGAACCGGCCGCAGGCCTCGGGCATCCTGCGCCTGGGCCTGCCCGACGAGTGCGTGAACGCCCTGGTCACGCCCCTTGCCGCGCGCTTCGCCGAGGCCCACCCGAGCCTGGAGTTGGAAATCCGCTGCGACCTCTCGGCCCGGTTGGAGAAGGATTTGGCCGCCGGAAACCTGGACTTGGCCGTGACCGTGCGAGAGCCGGGATCGCTCAAGGGCGACCTGCTCCTGGCCGTGGACCAGTTTTGGTGCGCGCCGCCCGGCCGCTTTCCCGAGCGGCTGCGGCCCCTGCCCCTGGCGCTCTTCACCGAGGGTTGCCGGACCCGCCCGGCCATCCTGGCGGCTCTGGCCGCGGCGGGCATTCCCAGCCGCACGGTGTTCTCGGCCTCGCACGTGGCCGGGCTGGTGAGCGCGGCGGCGGGCGGCCTGGCCCTGACCGCGCTCATGGCCGACGCCGTGCCCCAGGGTTGGCGACGACCGGGAGCCAAGGCGGGTCTGCCCTCACTGCCGCGCTACGAGGCCGCACTCCTGACCCCGCCCGAAACCTCCCCGGGCGCGCGTCTGCTGGCGGAATTCCTGCTTGCCGAAATGCGGGGGAGGGAGTCGGCTCACTCCTCGTAAAACCGCCACCTGCAATGGCAGTCCGCCGGGTGCTCATCCGGGGGCGCGAACAGGCACTTCACGCGCACGTTCGGGGAGATGACCCGGGCGAAGGCCTCGAACTCGGCCTGGTGCATGTGCTTGCAGACGTAGGGCCCCAGGCCGTGCTTGCGGCGGCCCTCCTGGGCCGGGCAACGGGGCACGGAGACGATGAGGTCGCCGCCCGCGCGCTCCACCCGGTAATCGACCATGAGCGACCAGGGGAAAAGCTTGTAGGCCGCCAGGAACCCCTCCACCCCGGGAGCGAACGGCCCGAAGCGTTGCAGGATGTCGCGCGCGCCCAACTCGCCCACCTTGGTCCAGACCCGCTCGTTGAGCAGTTCGGCCGAAGCCAGTCCATGCTCCTCCTCGGTCTTGAGGAACCAGAAGGCGTCCACCAGACGGAACTGCCAGAGGAGCGAACGGATGTACCCGCGCAGGCCCTCGGCGTCCAAATGCTCCAACGCTTCGAGATTCATTCCTCTCCCCGGCCGGGGCGAGACCGGCCCTTCTTCACCGCCGCGCGCAGGCGCTTGCCTTCCAGCCTCCGTCGCTTCTCGTTCCGGGGCACGGACGTGGGCCGCCGCACCCGGCGTTGTTTCAAGGCCTCGGCCAGGAGCACGGCGAAGCGCTCCACCGCCAGATCCTTGTTGGCCTTCTGGCTGCGCTCCGAATGACAGGTCACGCGCAGCACCCCGGCGGCGTTGATCCTCGTGGACAACCGCGCCAAGATGCGGGCTTTCTGCGCCTCGGACAGGGTTTTTGAGTTGACCACGTCGAAACGCAGGGTTACGCGGGTATCCGTCGTGTTCACGTGCTGGCCCCCCGGTCCCGGACTGCGCGAGACGGCGAACTCGATTTCGTCCTCGGGAACGGCGAGGCCCGCGTTGATCCAGATCATTCGGCAATGACTAGCCAAAAAACGGAGAAATGACCATGACCCAGTGCCCCTGCGGCTCCGGCCGCGACCTGGAAGCCTGTTGCGGCCCCATCGTGCGCGGCGAGAGCCCCGCGCCCACGGCCGAGGCCCTCATGCGTTCGCGCTACGCGGCCTACGCGCTGAACCAGACCGAGCACCTCAAACGCTCGCTCCTGCCCGAGGATCAGTCCAAGCACGACGCCGAGGGCGTGCGCCAGTGGTCCGAGAGCGCCACCTGGCTCGGCCTGACCGTGCATTCCTCCTCGGAGTCCGGCGACACGGGCGAGGTGGAATTCACGGCGGCCTTCGAACTGAACGGCATGCGCCAGGAACATCACGAGGACGCGCGTTTCGAGCGGCGGGACGGAAACTGGTATTATTCGAGCGGTCACGTGCGCGGCGCGGACCCTGTGGTCAAGGGGCCCAAGGTGGGCCGCAACGACCCCTGCCCGTGCGGCTCGGGGAAAAAATTCAAGAAGTGCTGCGGGGCGTGAGGGCTGCTTCCGGGGCCGGGCGCAGCCCGGCCCCGGAGGGCCGGCTTAATGCGAGCGAAACTGCTTGACGTAGTAATAACCGAGACCGATTGCCAAGACGACGAGGATCGCCACGGGAAGGATGAAATCCATGACCTTGCTCCCTGTTTGAACGGTTCCGACGAACCCGTTCGGGCTGCCCCGGTCTGCTCCGGGTCCGCCGTCGGCCATCCGTCGCGAGGCGGGTGGTCGGGGAAGAAAAACGGAAAACGCATTTGCTCTCTCAAAAGAGAGCGTTTACTCTCAAATATGCCCGATTGCCAGAGTTGGCAAGGGGGGATATTCCCCTTCCCATGACCAAACGAAAACAGGACATTCTCCGCGAAGCCACGCGTCTCTTCGCGGAATCCGGATTCGAAGGCGTGTCCGTGGCCCAGATCGCCAAAGCCGCGGGAGTCTCCCAGGGGGCCGTCTTCCGCCACTTTCCCAGCAAGGACAAGCTACTGCATCACATATTCCGGGAGGTCCGCGAATCCTTCCTGGAGGAGATCGACCAGGACTTCGCCTTCTCGGCCAAGGAATCCGGTCGGGACATGGTCCTGCGCTTGGCGCTCTTCTTCTGCCGGTTCTATGAGAAACGAGAAGTGGAATTCGAGTTCATCCACCGCAACAATCCGTTCCGCATGCCGGGCGTCGGCGATTCCTGCAAAAAGGAAATCGAACGGATTCAGGAAAAGATGCGCGAACTGCTGCACATCGGCCTGAGTCTCGGCGTCCGTGACGGCAGCATCCGCGAAATGGACGTGGAGCGCGGGGCGATCCTCATCCTGGGCGGCATCGGCGGCACGGTGCGCCAACGCCTGTTCATGGACTTCCATCTCCAGGATATGGAGGAGGACCTGCTGAATTTCATGGACTCCGCCCTGCGCCCCTGAGGGCGCGGCCGCCGCGCGGTTCAGACGCGGCGGAAGACGATCTCCTGCGCACCCTGCCAGAGCACGAACCGTCCCAGCTCGGGCAGATGGTCGAGCCCCTCGGTCAGGGTCAGGAAGTGGTTTCCCGCCAATTGGCCCATCTTGCAGGCGAAACAGGCCGCGCCGTAGGGGAAGAGGATTTCAGTCTCGCTGATCCCGCCGGGGTAGAAGAGAATGTCGCCGCGCGAGGGGTGGCTCGTGTGGTTCTCGTAGCCCACGCCCAGGTCGAGTCCTCCCAGGGGAATCCAGGCCGCCTCGCCGCTCCAGCGGGCCTGGATGATCCGGCTTTCAAAGGGCAGCAGTCCGGCGAAGGCCGCGCAGGTGGCGGGGGCGGCCTGCGTCTCCATGCGGGCCAGGAAGCGTAGCGGCCCGACCATGATCTCCAGCATTTCCATCGTCGATCTCCGTTTTTTTCAGTTCTCAGCAGCCCATGACCGCGCCGTCCGAACGCGGGTCGCTCGCGCCCTCCAATCGGCCGTCGGGGTGCAGTTCCACGGCCCCGGCGTGGCCCATGAGCGAGCTGAATGAGCCGACCAGTTCCACCTCGTGTCCCGCCCGGCGCAGGGCCTCCCGCAAGGCCGGATCGAAACGATCCTCCAGCTTGAGGCTCCGGCTTGCCACCCCCCAGGCCCGGCCCAGAAGCCAGCGAGGCGCGGCCACCGCCTCCTCCAGGCCCTGGCCGAACCAGACATGGCGGCTGTAGATCGCGGCCTGGGTCTGGGGCTGGCCGTCGCCGCCCATGGCGCCGTAGGCCAAGATTCGGCCGTCCTTGAGCAGGGCCAGGGCCGGGTTCAGAGTGTGGAAAGGCTTGCGGCCCGGGGCCAGGGCGCGCGGACCACACCCATCCAGTCTGAAGGCGCTGGCCCGGTTCTGCCAAGTCACGCCGCTGCCGGGCAAAACCAGGCCCGAGCCGAATTCGAAATAGAGGCTCTGGATGCAGCTCACCACCCGGCCCGAGGCGTCGGCGGCCCCGAACCAGACCGTGTCGCCTGGGGCTCCGTCGGCCCCCCAGGGCGCGGCCCGTTCCATGTCCAGCCCACGCCCTAGGTGGTCCATGGCTTCCGGCGCGAGGAACGCGGCCGGGTCCGCCGTCATGGCCGAGGGGTCGCCCAACTCCCGGTCGCGCACGCCGAAGGCCCGCTTGGTGGCTTCCACGATGCCATGCACGTGTTCGAAGGACTCCGCGCACGGGATGCCCAGCCGTCGGGCCAGGCCCAGGATGAGCAGCGAGGCCAGCCCCTGGGTGGGTGGCGGGAGGTTGCAGACCCGGCCCTCGGGCAATTCCAGGACCAAGGGTTTCACCATCTCGGCCCGTTGCCCGGCCAAGTCCGTCCGGGTCAGCGGCGATCCGGCGCGCTCCAGATCGGCCACCAGGGACGCGGACAGATCGCCGCGATAGAAGTCGTCCAAACCGACGCGGCCGAGCCGTTCCAGGGTCGCGGCCAAGGCGGGCAGGCGCAACTCCGCGCCGGGCTCGGGCGGCTCGCCGTCCGCCAGGAACTGGTCCGCGAACTCGCATCGCCGACGCAGTTCCTCCAGGGACGACACGGTCAGGTCGTGCTGGCTCCGGCTCACCGGGAAACCCTCCCGCGCCAGACACGCGGCCGATTCCAGAAGCCGGGCCAGGGGCAGGGGCCGCCCCCAGGAGCGGGCCAGATTCAGGGCCGCCAGCCAGCCGGACACGGCCCCGGCCACGCTGCACGCGGCCAAAGGCCCGCGCGCGGGCACGGCGTCGAGGCCGGCGGAACGGAATATTTCAGGAGTGACGGCCGAGCCCGCCCGACCGCAGGCGTCGATGCCCACGGGGTCGCGGCCCGGCTCATGCACGAGCCAGAATCCGTCGCCACCCAGGCCGGTCATGTGCGGATAGGCCACGCAGAGCGCGGCCGCGGTCGCGACGGCGGCCTCCACGGCGTTGCCGCCCTCGGCCAGGACGTCGGCCCCGGCTTGGGCGGCCAAATGGTGGGGAGCGGAAACAAGCCCCCGGCGGAAGGTGGCTGACATCAGATCACGAGTTTTCACTGATAGTTAGCACACTGAAAGGGACAACATCCACTTTGCGACAATGAAGATTCGCAAAGAAAAAATCGAGGATGTTCGTTGCAGAGGAATAAGACGCGGCATATTGACTACAACTCAGCCAATCTCTTCATTAAATTTCGATATTTATTAACAAAAGTATCAACGCGTGAATCTAAATTATAAAAACCAGAAGAGTCTGTACCATATATTTCAGTTAGATGTAATGCATCGCGTATTCTCTTGATCTCCCTGACATCAACATCAAATTTATGTTTTGGATAACCAGTCTTTACTGATAAACCCTTCCGTTTTATTTTAACCTAATCTGAGCGATTCTCCTGCCTGACACAACATCAAAGCTGGCCTATCGCCTTGTTTTTGTTTACAATCACATCCAACAACAAATCATGATTATTTCACCCATCAGGTGGAGGGCTGGATGTCAAAACTCAAGAATACCAAAGCAAAATTTATCGACGATGTCCAGGTCACGAGCGATTGCCTGACAGGCCGAGCCGGGCTCAACCTCTTTACTCGCTATCTTCGCGGCATTGACTTTTTCCCCCACATCAACCGTCTCTTCGGCTCCATGCGCAAGAACCCCAAGGGCACGCCCATCGATGAACTTTTCAAGCAGGTGCTCTGCTTCCTCTTTGA